>NZ_KV805579.1:0-107988 GCF_001811595.1 Enterococcus sp. HMSC078F03
TGCTTCACAGTGAAACATCGCAACTCTTAGAGCTTTAGCTCTTAGAAGTTGTTGTGATCGAAGCAACGCGTAGTGTTGCTTCGGTTCCCGCCGTTTATCAGGTTTTGAGCCCGGAACAAAAATCCAAAGTGATTTTTGTCACAGGCTCAAAAAAGTCAAAAAGCGGCCAGCCCAAATAGCTTCATGATGTTGGATAATTTGTGCCGCGGTTAAATGTCCATTATTCAAGGTGGAAGTGGTTTTCGGTGTCATCAAACACGTATAGCCTAAACCATGAGCCATCCGAATTGTAGTGTCCACACAAAACTCGGTTTGGACACTAGCGATTTCTAACGTTTGAACGGCTTGTTCCGTCAGTAAATCATTTAAATTTGTTTGGTAAAAGGCATTCGCGTGCGTTTTGCGGATGAAAAAATCTGTGGGCTGTGCATCCAGCTTTTCAAAAAGTTGCCAAGAGTCTGAGTCAAAAGGTAATTCGGTTTCTTCATGTTGAACAAAAATAATGGGCGCATGGTGTTGGCGGTAGACAGCAATACGCTGATTGACCTTTTCCAACACTGCTGGCAGACGGTACAATTGCTGCGACGGACTTTCGATGCCTTTTTGAAAGTCAATTAAAAGTAATGCACGATTTTTCATGAGCAATCCCCACTTTCTATAAACTAGTTGTTTTCAGTCTAACGGAAAAAGGCGCTCTCTAAAAGTGTCTCGAAAATTCCCAAGTGAACGTTCAAAAAAACAGCATATTTACTCGTTTTCCTATATAATAGTAAGAGAAACAGATAGTTTGTAGAAAGAAAGGCGACAAGATGAATTATAGAGAATTAATGCAAAAGAAAAATGTTCGTCCTTACGTATTGATGGCTCGTTTTGGTTTAGAAAAAGAAAACCAACGTAGTACACGAGAAGGGCTTTTAGCGACAACTGATCATCCCATGGTTTTTGGTAACCGTTCTTATCATCCATATATTCAAACAGATTTTAGTGAAACACAATTAGAACTAATCACGCCTGTAGCAAATAGCGGCACAGAAAGGCTTCGTTTTTTAGATGCCATTCACGATGTTGCTCGTCGTTCGATTCCAGAAGATGAAATGTTGTGGCCATTAAGTATGCCGCCACAATTACCAACAAAAGATGAAGAGATTAAAATTGCTAAATTAGATCAATATGATGCGGTGTTATATCGTCGTTATTTGGCAAAAGAGTATGGCAAACGAAAACAAATGGTCAGCGGAATTCATTTTAATTTTGAATATGACCAAGCCCTGATTCAGCAATTATATGATGAACAATCCGAAGTGACAGATTGCAAACAATTTAAAACGAAAGTGTACATGAAAGTTGCCCGTAACTTTTTACGTTATCGTTGGTTAATTACGTATCTTTTTGGGGCTTCGCCAGTTAGTGAAGACGGCTACTTTAGGGTCTACGACGACCAACCGCAAGAACCTATTCGCAGTATTCGGAATAGTACGTATGGCTACAGAAATCATGACAATGTGAAAGTATCGTATGCCTCATTGGAACGCTATTTAGAAGATATTCATCGCATGGTGGAAAATGGTTTACTTTCTGAAGAAAAAGAATTTTATGCGCCTGTGCGCTTACGTGGCGGGAAACAAATGTCTGATCTGCCTAAAACAGGTATTCGCTATATCGAGTTGCGTAATTTAGACTTAAATCCTTTTTCACGTTTAGGCATTGTGGAAGATACCGTGGATTTCTTACATTATTTCATGTTGTATTTATTGTGGACAGATGAAAAAGAAGAAGCGGATGAATGGGTAAAAACTGGCGATATTTTTAATGAACAAGTGGCTCTTGGTCATCCTCATGAAACGATTAAGTTAATTGCAGAAGGCGATCGGATTTTTTCAGAAATGATTGATATGTTAGATGCTCTAGGCATTCGCAAAGGCAAAGAAGTTGTCGGTAAGTATTATCAACAACTGCGGAATCCACAAGACACCGTTTCTGGCAAAATGTGGACGATTATTCAAGAAAACTCCAACAGTGAACTGGGAAATATTTTTGGAAACCAATATCAAAGTATGGCCTTTGAACGCCCTTATCAATTAGCTGGTTTCCGTGAGATGGAATTATCCACACAAATTTTCTTATTTGATGCGATTCAAAAAGGTTTGGAAATCGAAATTTTAGATGAACAAGAGCAATTTTTGAAACTGCAACATGGCGAGCACATTGAATACGTCAAAAATGCCAACATGACTAGCAAAGATAACTACGTGGTACCATTGATTATGGAAAACAAAACCGTGACAAAGAAAATTTTGTCTGCAGCAGGTTTCCATGTGCCTGGCGGTGAAGAATTTTCATCTTTTATTGAGGCACAAGAAGCACATTTGCGCTATGCCAATAAAGCGTTTGTCGTGAAACCAAAATCAACGAATTACGGTTTAGGAATTACCATTTTTAAAGAAGGCGCTTCGTTGGAAGACTTTACGGAAGCGTTACGGATTGCTTTTAAAGAGGACACAGCGGTTTTAATTGAAGAATTTTTACCTGGAACAGAATATCGGTTCTTTGTGTTAGATAATGATGTAAAAGCCATCATGTTGCGCGTGCCAGCCAATGTTACCGGAGATGGCAAACATACTGTAGAAGAATTGGTGGCCGCTAAAAATAGTGATCCATTGCGGGGAACCAATCACCGTGCACCACTAGAATTAATCCAGTTAAATGATTTAGAAAAACTAATGTTGAAAGAACAAGGTTTAACTATCTATTCTGTGCCAGAAAAAGAGCAAATCGTGTACTTGCGAGAAAATTCTAATGTTAGCACGGGCGGGGATTCGATTGATATGACCGATGTCATTGATGATAGTTATAAACAAATCGCCATTGAGGCCGTAGCTGCTTTAGGAGCCAAAATTTGTGGCATTGATTTAATCATTCCTGACAAAGACGTAAAAGGCACACGTGATAGCTTAACGTACGGGATTATCGAAGCAAACTTTAATCCAGCCATGCACATGCATGTGTATCCTTACGCTGGAAAAGGACGCCGTTTAACAATGGACGTTTTAAAACTTTTATACCCAGAAGTGGTTCAATAAAAAAGAATACCGCCAAAAAAGTCATAATAGATTTTTTGGCGGTATTCTTTATAAAAACGTTTTCTTGGTGAACCCAATAGGTTATACTAAAGCTATTACCAATGAAAGTTGTATGACGGTGGCTCTGAGTTAGAGAGGCAGGTGATGCCTATGTGTATCCGATGCACTTTAACGAAAGGAGCATTTTTTTGTCAATCGAAGCGGCATTGGAATTGATGATTAGTTTTGCTCTGAGGCTAAGGCGAAAGCGTTTAGCTCCGAGAAATAAGAAGGAATTTCCGAAAATAGTTCTTCAATTTTTGGAGACCAAGTAGGTATTATTCATCATCGAATCACTACGTTCTTCGTGATTCTCAACAATTTCGGCTTATTTCCGAAGGACCTTCAACTCTTAGAGCTTTAGCTCTTAGAAGTTGTTGAGATCGAAGCAACGCGTAGTGTTGCTTTTGTTCAGCTGATTAGCGTTTGTTGCGTTACTGATTTTCGGTATCCTTGAAGCAACGAAAAACAATAAAAAATAACCGTTCATAAGCTTGACAGGCCGAACGGTTAAATAGTAACAAAAATTTAACTCAGTAAGCCACCAGTTCTTATAACTGGCGCTGGTATAAAGGAGAGGTATGTACCCGCATACCTCTCTTTTTCATCTTTATAATAGCACAATTCTATTATAAATGGAAGCGCTCATAACTTATGTTTAAACAATCCAATGACTCATAACTTTTCTTGAGCTTTTTATGAGTGAAATAGTTTTTGCCAGAAGCCTTTTTTAGCTTTTGGCTCTTCTTTTGGCGTTTCGGTTGCTTGAGGATATTTTTCTGTAACGTCAATCACAGGTTCATCGACTGCATGTTTTTCAGCTAGCAGTAAGCCGAGAGAGTCAGGGTTGTTCTCCACAAAATTGTTAACAATCTTAAAGGTTGCGCCATGCTGATTTAATAATTTAATATAGGTACTTTGCAGGTCAGAAGAGATTTCGCCGTTTAAAAGTACTGTAACTTCAGGATGCTTCGCTAATTCTTCTAATAAATGTTGTTGGTTCTGTGCATCTTTCATTTCAGCGACGGTCATGGAGAGACGGCAGCGTTCACGAAATGTGCCCATGTATTTGTGTTGTTCTTCAGGATTGACGAGGGGCGTACCATACATTCCTTTATCCAGACGTTGTTGTAAGTCATCATTCGCCATTCAGTAACACTCCTTTCCTAACGTTTCCCTCCATTATAGCATATCTTAGATAAGTCGTTGGTCAGTCGGCTTGAGAAGAAGTTTTTAAGAAAGGAAAAAAAGTGGTTGCATTTGTGATGGTTTTCTCATACACTGTAATTAAGAATGAGAATCATTCTCAATTAAATAAAAATGGAGTTTTCTCATGAAAAAGATTGGTTTGTTTGTTCTACTATTACTTTTCAGCTTATTGTCATTAGTGATAGGGGTGAAGGACATTGCACTTTCTCAGTTGTTTCAATTAGATGCGCAGCAACAATTTGTTTTATTTACCACCCGTGTTCCCCGCACGTTGAGTTTAATCATTGCTGGTAGTACGATGAGTATTTCTGGATTGATTATGCAGCAACTCACACAAAATAAATTTGTCGCTCCTAGTGTCGCTGGAACAACCGATAGTGCAAGGTTGGGTATTTTAGTTGCAATGTTATTTTTCCCAACAGCTCCGTTTCTCTATCGAACGGCAATTGCTTTTATTTTTGCGCTAAGCGGGACCTTATTATTCTTAGCGCTCATTCGATTATTACCAAGTAAGAATCAAGTGATGGTCCCTTTGGTGGGCGTGATGTTTGGTAACATTCTAGGCTCAATTGCCACATTTTTTGCCTATCAATACCAATTGGTTCAAAATATGTCTGCTTGGTTACAAGGAAATTTTTCCACAGTTATGAAAGGGAATTATGAATGGTTATTTTTAATGATTCCTTTGTGGTTTGTTATTTATTTATTTGCTTATCATTTCACTGTCGTTGGTATGGGTGAAGCATTTGCAAATAGTCTTGGCGTCCATTACCAGCGAATTCAGTTTTTAGGTTTGACGCTGGTTGCTTTAGCAAGTGCCATCGTTTTATTGATGGTGGGGAATATTCCGTTTTTAGGGGTTGTGATTCCCAATCTCGTGTCTTTACATTATGGCGATCATATGAAAAATACCTTGTGGTTAACTGGGAGTTGTGGGAGTTTGTTCTTGTTAATCTGTGATATTTTAGCACGAGTATTGATTGCCCCTTATGAAATTCCTGTCAGCGTGGTTGTCGGAACATTAGGGAGCATTTTGTTCATTTTATTATTACTAAGGGGGCGCAAACGATGAAACGGCCTTTAAAAAAATGGCTTTCATTACTTTTGCTTTTAGCTGCCGTAGTAATTGTGAGTCTTTGTTATTTAACTTATAACACGTATGGCAATTGGTCCTTTGCTTTGGCGTTACGAGGCAAAAAGTTATTGGCTTTTATTTTTGTCGGAATCGCTGCGGCTTTTTCAACCATTAGTTTTCAAACAGTCACGCAAAATCATTTCCTAACGCCAAACATTTTAGGGATGGATTCCTTGTATGTCTTTGTGCAGACGGTGTTATTTTTTCTTTTAGGAGGCGCACAAGCGTTAGGTCAAGTAAGTCTTGGCTCGTTTTTGATGAACGTCTTTTTAATGGTGTTTTTAAGTACTAGTTTATCGTATTTTCTATTACGCAAAAATCAATCCGATTTATTTTTATTATTGATGATTGGCATGATTTTAGGTACTTTTTTCAGTAGTATCAGTACGTTTTTACAAGTGATTATGGATCCTAACGAATACGACTTACTCCAAGGAAAGTTGTTTGCCAGTTTCGGTAACGTCAATAGTCAGTATCTCGTTTTCGTTGGTGTGGCGGTACTCATGATTTGTGGGATACTTTGGCGGGAAAGTTACCGTTTAGACGTTTTACATTTAGGGAACCATCAAGCCCAGAATTTGGGGATTGCTGTGAATCAGTTTCAATTAGTGTTGTTGTGTTTGATCAGTAGTCTGGTCGGCTTATCAACAGCATTAGTGGGACCGATTACATTTTTAGGTTTTATCGTGGCCAATATGAGTTATCAATTCATGAAAACCTATCGCCACCGAGAACTGTTTGTGGCAGGGAGTTTAATAGCAGTCTTTTTACTGGTGTTTGGTCAATTGATGGTTGAACAGGTCTTTCATTTGAATACCCCGCTCAGTGTGGTGATTCAATTTGTTGGGGGCATTTATTTTATATGGAAAATTATTGCAGAAAGGAAGCAACGCACATGATCCAGATGAGTGATGTATCAAAAAAATATGGCGATAAATTTGTCGTTTCAGACATTGATTTACCTATTTCTGAAGGCAAATTAACGGCCTTTATTGGGCCGAATGGCGCTGGGAAAAGCACGCTGCTAGCCATGATGAGTCGCTTAATTCCCAAAGATACCGGGGAAATTTATCTGGACAAGCAAGAAGTAAAAACCTGGAAGCAATCGGCTTTTTCACAAAAAATTGCCCTTTTAAAACAAGCCAACGGTGTACAACTTAAATTAACTGTGCGAGAACTGGTCAATTTTGGCCGCTTTCCTTATTCCAAAGGTCGCTTAAAAAGCGCTGACCATGAAAAAGTAACAGAAGCACTGGAACAATTGGGCTTAACTGAAATGGCGGAAGAATACATTGATACCCTTTCTGGAGGGCAATTACAACGGGCGTATATTGCCATGATTTTAGCCCAAGATACCGATTATATTTTATTGGATGAGCCCTTAAATAACCTCGACATGAATTATGCGGTTCAAATGATGCAGATTCTTAAACGCTTAGTGGATGAACTAGGAAAAACAATTCTGATTGTTCTACATGATATTAATTTTGCCGCAAGCTATGCAGATGAAATTGTCGCCATGAAAGGCGGAAAGCTCTATGCGCATGGCGCAACAGAGGAAGTTATTCAAACAAGTATTTTAAATGATCTTTATGAAATGAATATCCGGATTTGTGAAATTGAAGGAAAACGCTTTTGTCTTTATCACTAAATCGAGCAATTTAAAAATAACGTTTTTGGAGGAAAAGAATGAAAAAGAAATTTTTAGCAATGATGGCAGTTTCAATGATGGGACTGTTAATGTTAAGTGCTTGTCAAACAAATAAAAAAACAGCAGATTCTGCAACAACAGAAACAGCAGCTAAAACGGAAGTCACAGTCAAAGACACCAATGGTCAATTAACCGTTCCCAAAAATCCTAAGAAAGTCGTTGTTTTTGATAATGGTTCCTTGGATACAATGGATGCACTAGGTGTTGGTGACCGCGTGGTAGGTGCGCCAACCAAAAATATCCCTGCGTATTTGGAAAAATACCAAAAAGTTGAATCAGCAGGCGGCATTAAAGAACCAGATTTAGAAAAAATCAATCAACTAAAACCAGACTTAATTATTATTTCTGGTCGTCAACAAGATTATCAAGAACAATTAAAAGCCATTGCGCCAACCATTTACTTAGCTGTAGATGCCAAAAATCCTTGGGCATCAACGAAACAAAATATTGAAACGTTAGGCACTATTTTTGGTAAAGAAGAGGTAGCTAAAGAAAAAATAACCGGCTTAGAAAAAGAAATTGCTGACGTGAAAAAACAAGCAGAAGCTAGCGCGAATAATGCGCTTGTTGTGTTAGTTAACGAAGGACAACTTTCCGCTTACGGAAAAGGCTCTCGTTTCGGTTTAATTCATGATACATTTGGCTTCAAAGCAGCAGACGATAAGATTGAAGCTTCCACTCATGGGCAAAGTGTTTCTTACGAATATGTTTTAGAAAAAAATCCTGGGATTCTCTTTGTGGTAGATCGCACCAAAGCAATTGGTGGCGACGATTCAAAAGATAACGTCGCTACAAACGAATTGATTCAAAAAACCGATGCTGGTAAAAATGATAAAGTCATTATGCTTCAACCAGATGTTTGGTATCTAAGCGGTGGTGGATTAGAATCAATGCATTTGATGATAGAAGATGTTAAAAAAGGATTAGAGTAACATTGTTTTAGAAAAGAGGGATTGAAACCTCTTTTCTTTTTTTTGATGAAAAACAAAAAAGTTTTAAATTAAAAATGTGGTTGACGGCCTCGAAAATGTTTGCTAAACTATCCGTAAATCAGTATGATTGATGAAACAAATAAAAGAACAAAATGTGATGAGAAGGAAAGTACTTTTTAAAATAGCTTGCAGAGAGCCTCGTTTGGTGAGAAGAGGTAGTGACGTTAAAGGGGAAAATGGCCTTTGAACAGGTTGGTTGAAGCCGTTTGCTTAAACCAATTCAGGTGCGCCTGTTATAGCGCTACAGTATGATTGTACTGGAAACGAGCGGATCTTTTTTAGCGAAGAGATCAACAAAGGTGGTACCGCGATTGCATAAGCATTCGTCCTTTTTAGGACGAATGCTTTTTTTATTTGTTTAAAAAATATGAGGGGGCAACAACATGAAATTGGGGAAAAAAGTAGTAGGTTTGATTGCAACAGGGTTTCTTTTAGCCGCATGTGGCGGAACCAAAGAAGCGGCAGAGAAAGTAGATTCGGGAAATTTAGCAGCTGAACAAAAAATCAGTATTAGTTCACCTGCACCAATCTCAACATTGGATACAACACAAACAACAGATAAAAATACCTTTACAATGGCACAACATTTATTTGAAGGCCTTTATCGGTTTGATGATGATAGTGCCACGGTGCCAGCTCTAGCAAAAGATGTCAAGATTAGTGACGATGGGCGCAAGTACCACTTTACCTTGCGGGAAGGGATTAAGTGGAGCAACGGCGAGCCAATCACGGCCCAAGATTTTGTTTATTCTTGGAAAAAACTGGTGACACCAGCGACGATTGGACCGAATGCCTATTTACTAGACAGTGTTAAAAATAGTTTTGAAATACGCAACGGTGAAAAGTCAGTCGATGAATTAGGGATTTCAGCCCCTAATGACAAAGAATTCATTGTTGAATTAAAACAGGCCCAACCTTCCTTCTTAGCAGTCGTTTCGATTGCTTGGTTAGCGCCACAAAATCAAAAATTTGTCGAAGCGCAAGGTAAAGATTACGCCTTGGATAGTGAACATTTACTTTATAGCGGGCCATTTACGCTAGCCAATTGGGATGCGACTTCAGATACTTGGACATTGAAAAAAAATCCAGAATACTATGATGCGGATCAAGTGAAACTGGAAGAAGTTGCGGTTAGTACAATCAAAGAAGATAATACTGGGATTAACTTATATCAAGCGAATGAACTAGACTTAGTTCGCATTAACGGACAATATGTTCAACAATATCAAGAGGATCCAGGCTATGTCAGTCATCCAGATGTGGCCAACTACTTCTTAGATTTCAACAAAAAAGAAGGAACGCCATTAGCGAATGTTCATTTACGAAAAGCGATTGGCCAAGCAATTGATAAAGAAGCCTTAACACAAAGTGTCTTAAACGATGGGTCAAAACCCCTCAACGGATTGATTCCAAGTAAACTTTATGCGAACCCAGAAACAGATGAAGATTTCCGAGCTTACAGTGGCGAATATTTGAAAAATGACATCAAAAAAGCTCAAGCTGAATGGACGAAAGCCCAGGCGGATGTCGGTAAAAAAGTGAAACTTTCCTTGCTAGCGGCAGATACAGATCAAGGAAAACGAATTGCGGAATATGTTCAAAGTCAGTTACAAGAAAATCTGCCAGGTTTAGAAATTACCATTTCATCGCAACCAAGTAATAATGTGAACCAATCGCGACGTGAAAAAAATTACGAGTTGTCTCTTTCAGGTTGGATTGCCGGCAGTAGTGAATTAGACTCTTACTTTAACTTATATGCAGGAGAATCAAGTTACAATTATGGCAATTATCATAATGCCAAATACGACCAACTGGTAGAAGATGCACGAACGATTAATGCCAATAATCCAGAGAAACAGTTTGCAGAATACAAAGAAGCGGAAGACATCTTGTTGAACCAAGATGCTGCCCAAGTACCGCTGTATCAAAGTGCCTCAAATTATCTAATCAATCCTAAATTGAAAGGCATTAGTTATCACTTGTATGGGGATTATTTCCACTTGCGCAATGCTTATTTAACAGAATGATTCAGGAAGAAGGAGTAAAAAATGGAAAAATTAGTCGAACGATTTTTAACTTACGTGAAAGTTAACACCCGTTCAGATGCCAACAGTCAAACCACACCGACGACGGTCGGGCAAGTGGTTTTAGCAAGAATGATTGAAACAGAACTGCATGAATTAGGTTTGGCCGATGTGCATTATAACGAACAAAACGGTTTTTTAACGGCAAGGTTGCCTGGTAACCAACCTGCAGCGAAGAGCATCGGCTTGATTGCACATCTGGATACGGCGGATTTTTCAGCAGAAAACATCCGTCCACAAGTCATCACTAATTATGATGGCCAAGATGTCCTCTTGAATCAAGAACAAGGCATCGTTTTATCGGTTGCTGAATTTCCCAATTTAAAAGAGTATCAAGGGGAAACGTTGATTACTACAGACGGAACCACACTTTTAGGAGCAGATGACAAAGCGGGAATTGTCGAGATTTTAGCTGCTGTTGAGTATTTTTTGGCACATCCAGAAGTAGCGCGGGGGGATGTTTGGCTCGCTTTCGGTCCAGATGAAGAGATTGGACGCGGGGCCGATCAATTTGATGCGCCGAACTTCCCAGTCGCTTTTGCGTATACAATCGACAGTGGCCGCGTGGGGCATTTCGAGTATGAAACGTTTAACGCTGCTCAAGCTGTGATAACAATTGAGGGAACCAGTGTCCATCCGGGAACGGCCTATGGTTCGTTAGTAAATGCCATTAAATTAGGCGAACAACTTGATCAATCACTGCCGCAAAAGGAAGTGCCAGAACAAACACGTGGAAATGAAGGATTTTATTTACTCAATAAATTTACAGGAAGTATTGAAAAAGCAGAACTTGTCTATATCATTCGGGATCATGATCGAGAAAACTTTCAAGCGAGAAAGCAATTTTTGGAAAAACAAGTTCAACGTTTAAATGCGCTGGCGGATAAACCCAGACTAACAATTACTTTCCAAGACCAATATTATAATATGAAGGAAATCATCGAAAAAGATTGGACCCCTGTGGAATTAGCCGTCCAAGCAATGGAAAGTTGTGACATTGAACCAATTATCACACCTTTTCGTGGCGGGACAGATGGTTCTAAGATTTCTTTCATGGGCATTCCCACGCCTAATCTATTTACAGGAGGCGAAAATTTTCACGGGCAATATGAATTTATTACCGTTGAATCAATGGCCAAAGCTGTTCAAACAATCATTGCCATCATTCGCCTAAACGCTAATTAAAGAAACACGCAAGGAAAATGCCGACTTTCCTTGCGTGTTTCGCTGTTTTTCGGTAAAGTATTTAGAAAAGTAGGGAGTTTTGCTCATGAATTATCCATTGATTTTTGCAGAAAACCAACAATTGGAAACGGAACGATTGCATTTACGACCAGTGACATTAGCAGATACAGATGATTTATTTGAATATGCTTCAGATGAAGAAACGACGCGTTTTGTGTTTCCTAAAAATGAAACCAAAGAAGAAACAAGAGCCAGTATTGCGAAATATTTTATGGGGGAACCTTTAGGAAAATATGGGATTGAAGTGAAAGAAACGGGCAAAATGATTGGCACGATTGATTTGCGGGTCAATGAAACCAATAATATTGGAGAATTAGGCTATGTCTTGAACCGTGCCTTTTGGGGCAATGGCTACATGCCTGAAGCCGCGACGGCGTTAATTGAACTGGGTTTTGCAAAAATGAAACTCATGAGAATCTTTGCTTTACATGATCAAGACAATCCAGCTTCTGGTCGTGTCATGGAGAAAATTGGTTTTACCTACGAAGGAACACTACCCAATGCCCGAATTAGTAAAGGGAAAATTGTCACAGATGTTTATCGTGGGATGACACTGGAAACATGGCAAAACCGACAAAAATAGAAGCGGAAGACAAGTTGAGAGAGGAATTAGAGAAATGTTGATGTTTACAGAAAAAGAATTCGCAGCCTTTGAAGTTGCTGGATTAGATGAACGAATGGCGGTTATCCGTGCGCAAATTCAACCGATTTTTCAAGAATTAGACACGTATTTTGCCGAACAACTAGCGCCTGAACTAGGAACGGAGTTGTTTGTCCATATTGCGCAACATCGCCGTCGCACCGTATATCCACCAGAAAATACTTGGTCCGCACTTAGTCCGAATAAGCGCGGGTATAAAATGCAGCCGCATTTTCAATTAGGCATTTGGGGCGACTATGTGTTTATGTGGTTGTCATTCATTGATAATCCTAAAAATGAAAAGCAGATTGCGCAAGCCTTTTTAGAGAATCAGCCATTATTCCAAGCTTTACCAGAAGATACGTATGTTTCCTTGGATCATACGGTTCCTCAAATTACTCCGCTGCCAGACACGGATTTAGAAAAAGCCTTAACTCGTTTTAGAGATGTAAAAAAAGGGGAATTTGAAATCGGGCGCATCATTCCCAAAGATAGTGCTTTATGGCAAAGCCCTGAAAAAGCACGCGCTTATATGTTGGCAACCTACCAACAACTCCTGCCATTGTACCAATTGGCTGTTGCCCAATAAGAGAAACAGACAGTTATTTTGTGTTTTAGTGTTATTTTATTTAATTGTTCAAGCGTCAAAAATGAGAAAAGCTCACAATGTTAGTGTTCAACACTAACATTGTGAGCTTTTCTAAAGTTTTACTAGTAAAACTTTAAGAAATTAAAGGCGTTTTCTAAAGAATGGACGTGTTTTGACAATCATTTTCAAAGGATATCTTTAAATAACGAAGCGGGAAAGGCTTGCTATATAAGAGACTTGTGAAAAATAGGATTGTCAAATGGAAAATAATGGTGTTTTGAAAAGCTGTTTCTTTGTTATCATGGAGGTATAAAAAAAGGTTCTTTGAGCATGAGGAAATAAAAGCTCAAAGTGATTGTTGATTTAAAGGAGGTTTTTAAATGAAAAAAAAGCGTTATTTAGTACTTGCGTGCCTACTATTTTCCCCTAGTTTTTTTATAAATGCTGAAGCGTCTGAACGTGGTTCTAGTTCGGTGGGGATTGAATTTTACAAAAAAGCACCCCCGAAAGTAGCTCCGAAAGAAAAGCCCTCACCGAAAACAGACGCGTCAAGTCCTAAGGGGCAAGTATCGGGACAGACGAGAACTAATCAAGCAGGTGTGGCAGGCGGTCAAAGTACCCCTACCACTGGCGACAAACAACTACCGCGTACAGGAAGCAAGAGTCAGGCCAATCTTAGCATACTTGGCTTCGTCGTACTTGGCCTTGTAGCAATAGTACATAGAAAGAGGGGACGACATGAAGCAAAATAAATGGCAACGTCTTGCAGCTATTGGCTTATGTAGTTCTTTGCTAGTGAATGCCTTTTCGGGCGTGACGGCAGTTGCGGAAACCGTGATGATTGAAAGTAGTCCGACCGCCGAAAGTAGTGTGAAAGAAGAAACACAAGCAAGTAGTGAAACGCAAACAACCAGTGAAGCAACGACTGAAACAAGTCAAGAAGAAGTAACACAGGAAACAGAGAAACAAGCAGAAGTGGCAGTAGAAAAGAAGGAAGACATGCCAGTGAAAGAGGAGCAGGAAGAAGCAGAAGCTCAGCCAACCGTTCGTTCGGAACGAGCGGTTGGGGTAAAAGAAGCTGGCAAAGTATCAGAACTTTCTACATGGTTCGAATCAGAGTCAAAGTCTTTTCCGGCACAAGATCAAAGCTATACAGTACCAGAGTATCGCTTTAGTATCAATATTGCTTCGGAAGATAAGACGACTTTAAATATGGAAGATTTTCAATTAACTTCTGAGATGGGATTAGATAGATGGAGGCAATCTATGCAAACAAGTCCTTTCACTACTAATTTCCAAACAATACCAGTGCCAAATGTACCGACAACTACAGGGCTGGATATATTAATACCTAGTCAAACTATAGACGTCAATTATCTTCATTATTGGGCAGATATGTCCGCATATTATTTGAAGGATCCTATTCTGACAGTTCCCCAATATATTGACACTATTGAAGTAGCAAATTCAGGAATATATAACAGGTATTGGCCATTTAGTATAGCAGGGTTCCCATATGATATTAAATTAGTTAAAACAAATAATAGCTATACCCTTCAGCAACCACAGTATCAAGTATGGGGTAACTACTATTCAGCAGGGTTTGCAGCGGAATTAAGGACAACTTATCAAGGAAAGCAAACTGGGTTACAATATCTTGCTGTGCAACAAGATATTGACTTAACAACTACTTATAAAAAAGTCACCGAAAACTTCGTTGATGCCACGGGCGCTAAAATCACACCGCCAACTGGTTTCACGCAAGGGCAACAAACAAGCATTACGAGTAATGACTTCACATACACCAGTGCCAAAGCCTTGCCAGACATGTACACAGCAGGCGGCAAAGCCTACAAGTTCAAAGGCTGGTACAAAGGTACTGACAAAACAGCCCTGAAAACCACGAAAACACCAAGTTATGCTGTCACTTACGATGACCAAGACGACATGACAGCGGTCTATGAGGATTTAGGTGAGGCGACAACTTTACCAGCACAAACGTTTAAATTTAGTTTTGTTGACGAGCAAGGAAATTTAGTCAATCCAAGTGGAATTTCTTTAAAAGGGAAAATTCAAGAATACGTAACAGATGAAACACCAAAAATTATTGGGGAAATTACTGGTAAAGATAATGGCATGGTAAAAGAATATACGATTCCTGAGAAAGTATTCTATGGCGTGACTGATACGCGTTTCAGTTTTTATGGAGCAAAAACCTCAGTGTTTACGATTCCAAAGTACTATAAATCGTTAGCGAAAAGCCCAGGGACGTATTATTCTAAAACGGCCAAAGTTTATCCGGTGGCTAGTATTCGCAGAAAGAATTTTATCACCAATGTTTTAGATCCTGAGGCCTCTAATGATTTGACCTATCAAGATTTATTCGCTTTGACAGACCCTACTCAGTTCTTACTGGCGGAAGCACGATATAATGTTAGCCCAACGAATACAAGATTTACCGCTTTAGGGATGGCATATAGGTCATCTACGAGTGGCTTTGTGGTTATTTCTAATGATGATGATCCAACCTATTATTATCTAGAAAACCGCCGTGTTACCGAAAACTTTGTAGATGCCACGGGCGCTAAAATCACGCCACCAACAGGCTTCACTCAAGGAAAACAAACAGTGATTGATAGTGATAACTTCACATACACCAGTGCCAAAGCCTTGCCAGCCTCCTACACAGTAGGGGACAAAAACTATAAGTTTAAAGGCTGGTACAAAGGCACGGACCAAACAGCGCTGAAAACCACGAAAACACCAAGTTACGCCGTCACTTACGATGACAAAGACGACATGACAGCGATCTATGAAGAAGTGCAAGAAACCACTGTTCACCCTGGCTTCTACGCGGAGTTTGTCGATGAACAAGGCAAAGCGTTCACGAACCCTCTTACGCTTTCTGGAAACTATACAGAATTTCTTAGAAAAAACGCTACTAGTCCCTTTGAAGCGACGGGTTCACTTTACCCAATGGCGGGAAGTAAAGAGGCAACCGTTGCTAATCGCTATAAAGTAGAAACAAAGCAAAACGTCTTGATTCCTAATAATTATGAGCTTTTACCTGATCCAGCAACAGGTGTTTTAAATAGAGGATTTGCGTTGAATAACTTTGGTATTACGAATGAATTGAAGTACGTTGACAAAGTGGAAGCAACAACGAAAACCATTACGTTGTACGACTATGATACGATTAGTGACATTGGCACCAACCTTCTGTCAGATGCAGCAACGACTAGTTTAAATAGCTTTGAAACAACGCTTAACAAGGAAACGAACAATACTTTTTCTGTTAAGGCCAAGTGGGGCCAATCAGGATTATCAAGAGATATCCTACCTAATCTGTTATTTTTAACCAGTGCAAATTCCAAACCAAGACTATTTGGTTTTGATGGAACTAGTGACTACAAGCAAACGATAAACTATAAAATTACACGAAAACAAGTCACTGAAAATTTTGTCGATGCAACGGGGGCCAAAATTACACCACCAACAGGTTTTACGCAAGGTAAACAAATACCAATGACAAGCAATAGCTTCACCTACACGAGTGCCAATGCCTTGCCAGATACGTATACCGCAGGAGACAAATCTTATAAGTTCAAAGGTTGGTACAAAGGTATTGATAAAACTGCGTTGGAAACCACGAAAACGCCAAGTTATGCCGTGACTTACGATGACAAGGATGACATGACAGCAGTCTATGAGGAAGTCCAACCAACGGCAGAAATGACTGTTAGTCGGTTACTAGAAGTGATTCCCAACGGATCTTCTATGGTTTGGACAGTTAGACTAAAAAACACCAGTGAAGTTCCGTTGACCAATATTAAACTAGCACCAACGGCCAAATGGGCGGCAGGTATTTCGGCGCCGACTCAATTAGCTGTTCGCATTGGTAGTACATCAAAAATTATCCCAGTGACGGCAGAACAATGGCGCACAGGAGTTAACTTGGGTGTGGAAATTCCGGTGAATGGTGAAGCTTTAGTGACAGTGAACACAGCGAAAATCACTGGAGAACCAAGGCAACTTTTAACCGCAGAAATGACAGCTAGCGGGAACTTTTCTGCAGTGACAGCTAGTAACTTTGTGCGTATTCAAGGCGAAGATCAAACGATTACGCCTGCGCCAGTAGAAGAAGGTTTCATTAGTACACCAACGTTTGATTTTGGGAAAATTACGATTAGCAGTAGTGCCAAACAGTACGGTCTGAAAAAAGCAGCCGATTATTATGGGAATGGTACGCGTAATCCATACTTGCGGATCAAGAAAAGCCAACCCAATTGGCAGTTGACAGCACAATTATCACAGCTCAAAGCATCTACCGATAGTTTGCCAACAAGTACGCGCTTATTATTAGGCAATGCGGATGTTGCAGCAATCGAAAACTATAACCAAGTCACAGAATCAACGAATAAAGTGGGGGTTACGAAAGCCTTAACTTTGACGAGTGACGGTACATCTACACCAGTAATTCTTAATAACCAATTTACAGGTAATGATGTCTACCAATTAGATTTTGATTTTGCTAGCGTGAAATTAGACGTCCCAGCCAATCAAGGAAAAATAAATGAGAAATATCAAGGGACGGTGACGTGGAACTTAGTCACTGGACCTTAAAAAAATAATAAACCACCCTCAAAAAGTCTAACTTTTTGAGGGTGGTTTATTATTTTTATGGAAAGCCAATTTTATCTAATGGATAATAACGAAAAGTCAAAACACCTTCCACGCTCTCTTGTTTTACAAAGCCAAAGTAACGACTGTCATCTGAGCGCGGGCGATTATCGCCTAAGACAAAATACATGCCTTCTGGAACGGTCAGGGATTGGGTGGCTTCTAAGGTCTCTAAGGTAAAATCTTGGGTATAATTTTCATTTTTAGAGACATTTCGTTTAGCACTTGCTAAGTAATCTTCACTGAGTGATACACCATTAATATAAAGGGTATCATCACGATACTCGACTGTTTCGCCAGGTAAACCAATTAAACGTTTGGCTACTCGTTGGCCGTTGCGAGGACTAGGAAAAGCGATAATATCAAAGCGTTGTGGCTTTTTAATCGAAGTCACCCATAAACGGTCGTTGTTATGAAGTGTTGGTTCCATTGAAGAGCCATTCACCGCAGCAGGGGAGAACACATAGTGTCGAATCAGCAAGACAGCGCCGACTAACAAAACCAACTGAACCAATCGTTTTAATAATGAGGACATGGACTTCACTCCTTTGTCCTTTTAGTGTACTACAGACAAGGAAAAGAAAAAAGTTTTCCCCTTAAGAAAGGTGTGCTAAAAAACGTTTCATAAAGCGTTGGCGAATTAAAATACCAACATAAGCAGCTGCGACAGCCTTGATGATACCAGGAATAATAAACGGAGCAAACCCGCCAGCGAAAGCATTTGGCCACGGCAGATTTGCGGAATATTTCAACCAAATCATACCGAAAACTAAGGTAACTAAGGCGCCAGCAATATTTGCGATAATGGCCCAAGTATAGTTAAAGGTTGTTTTTTCTAAAATATAACCAGTTAATAAGCCGTTAAAGATAAAGCCGATTAAATAGCCGCCAGTTGGTCCAAAGAGTACACCGAACCCGCTAGACATCCCAGCGTAAACGGGTAGACCAATTAATCCTAATAAGAAGTAAATTAAAATAGCGTAGGTCCCCGTTCTCTTGCCCAAAACGGTAGCGGTTAAGCCGATGGCAAATGTTTGTCCAGTTAAGGGGACAATCCCCAATGGAATTGTAAATTGTGAAAGTACAGCAATAATCACAGCGAATTCTGCTGCTAAAATTAAGGAGCGTAACGATGCTTTATTCATAAGAAGCCTCACTTTCTATTGTTAACCAATTATTTTTATTTGGTTAACAATAGTTTAGCGGAAGTAAACAATTTTGTAAAGAGGGCAAAGAAAAAAACCTTGCCAAGAAAGGCAAGGTTTTGAAAGAAGGTAAGAACCGTAGTTCGACCTTTTGAAATCTTAAAGTTTTTGGTTGTAGTATTCAACGACAAGTGCTTCGTCGATTTCTGGGTAAAGTTCATCACGTTCTGGTAAACGAGTGAAGCTACCTTCTAATTTTTCAGTGTCAAAGCTTACGAATGCTGGACGTCCAACAGTTGCTTCAACTGCTTCTTTAATTGTTGAGATGTTTTGAGATTTTTCACGAACACCGATCACTTGACCAACTTCAACGTGGTATGATGGAATATCAACACGTTTGCCGTCTACAGTGATGTGGCCATGGTTAACTAATTGACGTGCTTGACGACGAGTAGTTGCAAGACCTAAACGGTAAACAACGTTATCTAAGCGTTGTTCTAGTAAAACCATGAAGTTAACACCGTGTTTACCTTCTTTGATTTTGCTTGCTTTAATGAACAACGTACGGAATTGACGTTCGTTCATGCCATACATATGACGTAATTTTTGTTTTTCAGTTAATTGCATTCCGTATTCAGAAACTTTACCACGGCTGTTAGGTCCGTGTTGTCCTGGTTTGTAAGGGCGACGAGCTAGTTCTTTACCAGTACCTGATAAAGAGATACCTAGACGACGAGATACTTTCCATGATGGTCCAGTATAACGAGACATTAAAAATTCCTCCAATAAATAAATGTTTTTTTGGAGTAAAATAATTAGATGAAAAATTCATATTCGTTCAGTTCATTCTTCAACCTTCGCCTTTGCAGCCGCGGTTACGCAGTTGAACCAAGTTTGGCAATGAACTGTTGACGAGTTATTATTCTTCTGCTGCAATTATTTTACACAAAATCTAGTATACTTAATAGGATAGGAAACGTCAAGGTTTTAAAGTGAAATCTGAAAAAAAAGGTAGACAAAAACACTTTTCCTCATTAGAATAAGAGGAGATGTTTTGAAAATATAAGTTGAAAACGGAATGAAAGGGAGTTTACAATGAAGTCTGGTTCACCATTGTTTGAACAAATTGATAAATCCATCGACAAGAAAGTGAATTTATTCTCAAACAGCTTTTCCCGCTACGCTGTTCGTGCAATGCTTGCTTGTCTATTTTTAACGTTGGGAACAGCCGTTGCTTTTGCAATCGCAATTAAAGGAGAAGGAATTTCTCATGGTTTAGGGAAAATGCTTTACGCCTTCATGTTCAGTTGGTCACTTGTGATGATTTTATATATGAATGCCGAACTTGGTACCTCTAATATGTTGTACATGACTGTTGGCGTCTATCGTAAAAAAGTCAACTTTTCCTTAGCTGCAAAAATTTTATTTACCTGTATCTTATTCAATTTAATTGGTGGTGTCTTATTTGGTTTCTTGGTATCACTTACGGTGCCGTTCCAAGATTTACCAAAAGATAGTTTCTTCTTTACGTCAATTGCTGGAAAATTAGAAAAAACCACCCTGCAAATTTTAGTTGAAGCTATGTTCGCCAATATTGTGGTTAATACAGCCGTATTAGTGAGTATGCGAATGAAAGATGACGCCGGCAAAGTCGCGGCCATTATTTTCATTATCTTTATCTTTGCGTTCCTTGGTTTTGAACACGTGATTGCCAACTTCCCAGCCTTCAGTTTAGCTTACTTTGCTTCAAACGGCGCAATTGAAGCTTTCACAGCTGGTAATGTTGTTCATAATCTGTTCTGGGCCTTTATCGGTAACTTTATCGGTGGTGGCTTAATTATGGGTCTCGGCTATGCCTGGTTAGATAAAGACAACAAAAACTTAACGTATTTTGATTAATTGATCAACCAACTATACTAAAACATGGTACACTGTTTTAGTATAGTTTTTTTATTATGAGGAGCGAAGGAATGGACACACTTCAATTTCAGAAGAACCCAGAAACAGCAGCAAAAATGTCTGCTTATATGAAACACCAATTTGTTTTTGCAGGCATCCCCGCCCCAGAACGTCAAGCGTTAAGTAAACAACTTTTAAAAGAAAGTCATACGTGGCCAAAGGAAAAATTATGCCAAGAGATTGAGGCTTACTATCAAAAAACAGAACGAGAATATCAGTATGTCGCTATTGATTTAGCCCTTCAAAATGTTCGGAGATTTTCATTAGAAGAGGTCGTAGCGTTTAAAGCCTATGTTCCACAAAAAGCGTGGTGGGATAGTGTGGATGCTTGGCGAAAATTTTTTGGGTCGTGGGTGGCGTTGCATCTGACTGAATTGCCAACGATTTTTGCCCTTTTTTATGGCGCTGAAAATTTCTGGAATCGGCGTGTTGCGCTGAATTTACAGTTGATGTTGAAAGAAAAGACCAATCAGGACCTGTTGAAAAAGGCGATTATTTATGATAGAACTACAGAGGAGTTCTTCATTCAAAAAGCGATTGGCTGGTCATTACGCCAATATAGTAAAACGAATCCGCAATGGGTCGAGGAATTGATGAATGAATTAGTGTTGAGTCCTTTAGCACAACGAGAAGGCAGTAAATATTTAGCGAAAGCGAGCGAATAAGGAGAAATGATGGAAAGAAAACTTTTTGCATTTGATATTGATGGGACGTTGTTAAATTCGGAGAAGAAAGCATTGGATAGCACGAGAGAAGCGCTAGCAAAATTGCGGGAGCAAGGACACTTAGTTACGCTGGCAACTGGCAGAAGTCGTTATATGGCGCAAGAGGTGATTTGGGATTTAGATTTTACCAATTACGTATTATGTAATGGCGCTGCGGCTTTTGTGGATCATGAGCAATATTATCAAAATTTATTGCATGCTGAAGCGTTGGAACGTTTGGCACAAGACAGTGATCAACGCGGCTTAGGATTTGCTTGTGTGGGCTTAGATGATATTAAGAAGAGCAACCAGCACCGTGCTGAAAAAATGGAAATTGCGATGAACTCTTTTCATTTTCATTCACCTGCTTATGATGAACACTTTTACCGTCAAAATGATATTTACCAAGCGTTGGCATTTTATGACGCAGAAGATCAGTGTACGTTTGAAGAAGAATACCCAGAATTTCGCTTTATTCGCTGGCACCAACATAGCGTAGATGTTGTGCCTAAAGATGGCTCAAAATCAGCTACGTTAACGTATTTAGCCAAACGTGTGGGCATTGATGCAAAAAATATCATTGCCTTTGGGGACGGCGAAAATGACCGAGAAATGCTAAGCCATGCAGGGATTGGCGTCGCAATGGGCAACGCGAGTCCTTCCATTCAAGAAGTGGCCACAATGGTCACAGATACCAATGATAATGATGGCATTTGGAAAGCCTTAAAAGAAATGAAGGCCATTTAAAAAAACTGCGCCGTTTGTTTTCAGACAAACGGCGCAGTTTTTTTCTTTATTCGATGACTAAAACGCCCTCTTTTAAAGCAAATGGATTTTCTTTGTTAATATGATCGTAGAACATGATGCCATTAATATGATCAATTTCATGTTGAACCACAATCGCTTCGTAGTTTTTTAAACGAACTTTGTGTTTTTCGCCATCCATGTCAAAATAACTGACGGTAATTTTGTTATGACGAACGACATACCCAGGCACATCCCGATCGACAGATAAACAGCCTTCCCCTTCACCTAAACATACATCTTGCACAGAATGGCTCAAAATTTTAGGGTTGTACATCACCGTACTTAATGAAGGCGTTTCGTTTTCTGGGTCGTTACTAGGAACATGGACAGCAATAATTCGTTTAGAAATATCTAATTGTGGTGCAGCTAAACCAACGCCACCACGTAATTGTAATTCTTCGGCTTTGACTGGATCTTGACTATTTTTTAAGAAAGTCAACATGTCCTCACCTAATTGTCGGTCTTCCTCAGTGATAGGGACAGGCACTTCTTCTGCCACAGCACGAAGTGTGGGATTCCCTTCACGAATAATATCTTTCATTGTAATCATTCAATGGTTCCTCCTTTGAAACATAAAAAAATTCTTCTTTTATTTATTCATGCGCTGAAATAATCAGTTGTTTACCACCATTTAGTGTATCACAAAATCACCAAAAAAGGGGCTAGATTGTTTAAAAAAACTGTCGAATAATAGAGATTAAGCTTGCATTTTAGCGGTGTTTCCTGTAAAGTAAGCTTGTGTGGAAACACACCATCTATCACTTGGTTTAGCGAGTCACCAACGCTTCACTCAGTGATCAGACGAATAATAGAGAAAGAGGTGGAACAAATGGCAATTTCACAAGAAAGAAAAAACGAAATCATTAAAGAATACGCACGTCATGAAGGAGATACTGGTTCTCCAGAAGTACAAATTGCTGTCTTAACTGAAGACATTAACCAATTGAACGAACATGCGCGTACACACAAAAAAGATCACCATTCTTACCGTGGTTTAATGAAAAAAATCGGTCACCGTCGTAACTTGTTAGCTTACTTACGTAAAACTGACATCCAACGTTACCGCGAATTGATCCAACGTTTAGGATTACGTCGTTAATCATTACGTATAAAGCGAGGTTCAATCAGAATCTCGCTTTTTATCTTATTGTCACTATTGAAGGTCCTCTTTGGAAAGTTTTTAGGAACTACTAACCAAATGAAAGAGCAACAACGACTTGTTACTTTTTCATTTGTTTAGTAGCCGTCTGACTTTTCCAAAGAGCAAGAGTAAAGGAGAAGAATTATGACAGAAAAACAAGTCTTTAAAACAACTTGGGGCGGCCGCCCACTAGAAGTAGAAATCGGCCAATTAGCCAAACAAGCCAATGGAGCTGTCTTAGTACGTTACGGCGATACGGTCGTTTTAAGTGCTGCTGTTGCCTCTAAAGAAGCAAAAGATGTAGACTTTTTCCCATTAACTGTAAACTATGAAGAAAAAATGTATGCGGTAGGAAAAATTCCTGGTGGCTTCATTAAACGTGAAGGTCGTCCAAGTGAACGTGCGACATTAACCGCTCGTTTAATCGACCGTCCTATTCGTCCAATGTTCTCAGAAGGCTTCCGTAACGAAGTCCAAATCACAAACATCGTTATGAGTGTGGATCAAGATTGTACACCAGAAATGGCTGCAATGTTTGGGTCTTCCTTAGCGTTAGCAATTTCAGATATTCCGTTTGATGGACCAATTGCTGGTGTTGACGTTGGTCGTATTAATGGCGAATATGTTTTAAACCCAACGGTAGAACAAGCGGAACAAACAGATATTGAATTAACTGTTGCTGGAACAAAAGAAGCCATCAACATGGTTGAAAGTGGTGCTAAAGAAGTATCAGAAGAAGATATGTTAGGTGCCTTACTTTTCGGTTTTGATGCCATTAAAGAACTAGTGGCGTTCCAAGAAGAAATCGTTGCCGCTGTAGGTAAACCAAAAATGGACGTGGACTTATTACAAGTGGACGCTGATCTTAAAAAAGAAATTTTTGATGCGTACTACAATACAATGAAAACAGCCGTAATGACGGAAGAAAAATTAGCACGTGAAGTTGAAATTGACAAAGTAAAAGATACAGTCAAAGAAGTTTACGCTGAAAAATTTGCGGAACACGAAGAAGAAGCGCAATTACTAAAAGAAGTGAAACAAATTGCGGAAGATCTTGAAAAAGATGTCGTACGTGAGTTAATCACGATCGATAAGATTCGCCCGGATGGCCGTAAATTAGACGAAATTCGTCATTTATCATCAGAAGTAAGTATTTTACCACGTGTGCATGGTTCTGGCTTATTTACTCGGGGTCAAACACAAGCTTTATCCGTTTGTACATTAGCGCCTTTAGGGGAACATCAAATTATCGATGGATTGGGTGTCCAAGATAGCAAACGTTTCATCCATCATTATAACTTCCCGCAATTCTCTGTTGGTTCAACAGGACGCGCGGGCTCACCAGGTCGTCGTGAAATCGGTCACGGTGCGTTAGGTGAACGTGCCTTAGCACAAATTATTCCATCAGAAGAAGACTTCCCTTACACAATCCGCTTAGTAGCAGAAGTGTTAGAATCAAATGGTTCTTCTTCACAAGCAAGTATTTGCGCGGGAACATTAGCATTAATGGATGCGGGTGTGCCAATTAAAGCGCCAGTTGCAGGTATTGCAATGGGTCTTGTTAGTGATGGCGAAAACTATACAATCTTAACAGATATTCAAGGTTTAGAAGACCACCTTGGCGATATGGACTTTAAAGTAGCAGGAACGAAAGACGGAATCACTGCTTTACAAATGGACATCAAAATCCAAGGAATTACAGAACAAATTTTAACGGAAGCATTAGACCAAGCGAAGAAAGCACGGATGGAAATTCTAGAAGAATTAACAACAACGATTGCTGCTCCTCGTGAAGAATTAAGTCAATATGCACCGAAAATTGAAATGATTCAAATTAAACCAGCGAAAATTAAAGATGTCATTGGTAAAGGTGGCGAAACAATCAACAGCATCATTGATGAAACTGGTGTTAAGATTGATATCGATCAAGACGGTAACGTAAGTATTGCTTCATCAGATGCTGAAATGATTAAAAAAGCCATCAAGATTATTGAAGAATTAACCAAAGAAGTCGAAGTCGGCCAAGTTTACTTAGCAAAAGTTGTCCGCATTGAAAAATTTGGTGCGTTTGTTAACCTAATTAAAGGCAAAGATGGCTTGATCCATATTTCTCAATTAGCAAACGAACGTGTGAACAACGTTGAAGATGTCGTGAAATTAGGCGACGAAGTCCTTGTCAAAGTAACTGAAATTGACAAACAAGGCCGTGTCAACGTGTCAAGAAAAGCATTATTAAACGAAGAAAACAAAGAAAAATAATTTCTTTTTAAACCAACGAAAACCAAGGAAGTTTCCTTTCTTTTCGTTGGTTTTTTCGTTGAAAATAAGCCCTAAAAAAGAAATGATAAAAAAAGCTAAAGACGATCGCCAACTCTTTTGTTTATAGTCAATTAGTGGTAAAATTAATACTATCAGTCTGAAGAATATCTGGGGTGTCTTTGTGAAAAAATTTAATCCAAATAAAAATATAATCATTACCTTAATTTTAGTCATTATTTTAGTAACCATTATTAGTTTAACTGCTGCGCAACGTTCTGAAAAAGGCAAAACCAATGTCGTTCAAGGTGGCGTCAACAATAGCGTTAGTATGGTGGATCGTGTGATTTCTTTTCCAGCTCGTGTGGTGGAAAACGGCTTGTCTTCAATGGGCAATTTAATTAACACGTTTAAAGAAAATGAACGTCTAAAAGAAAAAATTGATAGCTATAATGAATTAGCTGTCCAAAACAATAACTATAAACGCGAAATTGATAGTTTAAAACAAGAATTGAATCTGAACGAAACGTTAGCTAACTATGAAAAAGTAACTGCGAATGTCATTACGCGTTCGCCGGATACTTGGCAAGACTTATTAATTATCGATAAAGGAACCAATGACGGCATTGAAGCGGGCATGGCGGTCATGGCGCAAAAAGGGTTAGTGGGGCGTGTCATTGAAGTCAATGCAACGACTGCAAAAGTGGAACTACTAACGTCTAAAAATGTCAACTCGAACCATTTCCCTGTGCGAGTAACTTCCGCAAATGGCGAATCGTTTGGTTTACTTAAAAATTACGACAATAAGACAAATGCATTAATTGTGTCACAATTAACTGGCGATGCCACTCTGAAAGAAGGCGATGTCGTTCAGACTTCTGGCTTAGGTGGTAATTCCCCAGCCGATTTAGCGGTAGGGACAGTTATTAAAGTGAAACCAGATAGTTTTGGTTTAGATCGTGAAGTGTATGTGAAACCTTATGCGGATGTCTATGGTATCTCCGTTGTGACGGTCGTGAAAAGATCGGCAGGGGAAAGCGAATGATTCGGAAAGAGTATTTAAAATACGTCACACCTATTCTCTTGTTTTTCTTAATGTTAATTGATGCTCATTTAACAAAGTCTTTTGAAACGTGGACAAGTAATGTTTACTTCGCCAGTTCTCATCTGTTATTACTTGCGTTTATGTTTGCCGTTCCTAATTTTTCTAAACGTTATTTATTAATTACTTCGTTAATTTTAGGCTTTATTTGCGATAGCTACTACATTGGCATTATCGGGATTTATACAGTCGCACTGACGATTTCGGTTATGTTGATGTATACATTTAAAGAAGTAATTCAAACAAATTTACTAACTGGTTTTTTTGGGATCGTTATTTTTACCACGTTGTATGAACTGATTGCGGTACTGATTCAAGTGGCCTTTCATTTAGCGGATGTCAGCCCGATTTTATTTATTACGCGTGTGTTGGGCCCTACATTGCTATTGAACATGGTGTGGTATGTTATTTTATCTTATCCGCTGAAAAAACTGTTTTCCGTAAAATAAAAATTGAAAATTTTGTTCGTTTGCGAAAAATGCTCATTTGTTAGCATTTTTCGCTTTTTTTATTTTCTTTAAATAACAAAACAATGAGAAGATTACCCTGGAGCCTTGAAGAAAGTTGTGAAAAAAGTGAAGCTTTTTTTTGTCATTTACAAGAAGAAAATTGAAATATTACTGTAACATCCATATTATCTCAGTGACATACAGCTATGCTACAATTGCTCTATCGTTGAAAAAGAGAAATTTATTCAAATTTTAATAAATAATAAAAAAGCTTAACAAAAAAGGATTTTCGGAGGACAACAGATTGAAGAAAAGTGTATTATCGGCTCTAATGGTATGTTCCATTACATTAACAAGCGTAGCGTTGCCATCCGCAGCATTTGCAGATGAATACGATACAAAGATTCAACAACAAGATCAAAAAATTAATGCGTTAACAAGCCAAATGTCAGATGCAGAAGCAAAAGTTGCCGCGATTGAAAATGATATGGTTGAAACGGCCAAACAAATCGATACATTAACAGCTAAAAAGAACAAGCTATCATCAGAAGTATCTAAATTATATAGTGAAATTTCTGATTTGAATGTCCGTATTCAAAAACGTGAAGTACAAATGACAAAACAAGCACGCGATGTCCAAGTGAATGGTCAAAGTGATTCAATTATTGATGCTGTCTTAGATGCAGATTCAGTAGCAGATGCAATTGGTCGCGTTCAAGCGGTCTCAACAATGATGAGCGCCAACAATGAATTACTAGAACAACAAAAAGAAGACAAAGCGACTGTTGAAAAGAAAACAAAGAATGTTGAAAAACAAATTGCTGAATTAGAAGCAGCAACAAAAGAATTAAATGACAAAACAGAATCATTAAAAACATTGAAGATCCAACAAGAAGTGGCTAAAAATGATTTAGAAGCACAACGTTCTGAAGAACAAGGGAAAAAAGACGGCTTCATTAAACAGAAAAAAGAAGCGGAAAAACGTTTAGCAGAAGAACAAGCACGCCAACGTGCAGCTGCTAAAAAAGCAGAAGAACAAGCGGCAGCGCAAGCACAAGCCGCAGCACAAAAAGCGGCAGCAGAGCAAGCGAAAGCAACAAAAGCAGCCAATGAGGCAGCAGCATCCGCCGCTGAAGAAAAAGCCGCAACACCAGTAGTAGAATCATCAACAACTACTGAAAGTACCACAACGCAAGAAACAACAACTTCAAGTACTGAAACAGAAAGTGTTGTAACAACACCTGCAGCAGCACCTGAAAAAGAAAAAGAAGTTCCTGTAACTAACCCAACGACTCCTGAAAAAGGTAATGAAGCAAAACCAGGGAATGGTGGCGTGACTTCAGGAAAACAAGCCGCAATCAATGCAGCTTTAGCAGATGTTGGTAATTCTTATGCAACAGGTTGGAATCAGCCAGGCGAATGTTTAGTATCCGTTCGTCGCTGGTTAGCGGCAGGCGGTATTAACTTCGGTTATGGTGGTCCAAACAGTGGCTATGTTGCTTCTGGCGCAACACAAGTTAGCTGGAGTAACGTGCAACCAGGCGATGTTGTTCAATATGAAAGTGCCTATAGTCCAGATAGCTGGATTGGTGGCGTGCATACTGTCTTAGTTACAGGTGTAAGTGGTGGAAGTGTTCAAATCGTTGAAGCGAACAACCCAGGAGGTTCTGGTTATGTTTCTTCTAACTCTAACTGGTCACCAGCACCACCAGCAGGATTCCGCGCTGTTGTATGGCGTTTTCCAGGCTAAATAGTCATCTATTAATAATTGATAACAAGGAGTGGTAACTAACAAAAATCGTTAGTTGCCGCTTTTTTTATTCATTTAATTTTAAATATATGCATAAAATGTATCTGAAAATATTGTAATCTGGCCGTTTTTTTGCAATTATAGAGGTATATACATATTAGGAGCGGAGGAATCAGCATGAGCGGAACGCACGATACAAAACAAGCAATCGCTTCAGCTTTAATAGAATTATGTGAACAAAAGGATTTTCGTAAAATAAGTGTCCAAGATATTACCAAAAAAGTGGGCTTGAATCGCCAAACATTTTATTATCACTTTACAGATAAATATGATTTATTACGTTGGATTTATCGTCACGATGCATTGATTTACTTAGAAACAGATATTTGTTTGGAAAACTGGGAGGAACAAGCCCTGAAGTTATTAAAAGCGATTAAAGAGAAGAGCCATTTCTACTATACAACGGTGACCTCAGATTCAGAAGTTCTTCTTAATGTTTTTTCCGCTTCGACCAATCGCTTATTTATATCATTATTTGAACAAGTCGATGTTGAGAATCATTTAACAGATAAAGACAAACAATTTTATGCGAATTTCTTTTCCTATGGATGTAGTGGCGTCTTAACGAAATGGATTCTTGAGGAATATTCTCAGACTCCTTTGGAAATGGCGACGCAATTATTCCGTTTAGCGAAAGATACAGAATTTATGGCTTATCATTTGTATGAACAAGAAGCCAATGAGTAATGTGTGAAGGATAAAAAGTTTTATGAAGGAGTGAAACGTTGTGGTAACTGTGTTATTTGTTTGTTTAGGCAATATTTGTCGCTCGCCAATGGCAGAAGCGATTTTTCGTCAGAAAGTCCAACAAGCTGGTTTAGAATCGGCTATTCAAGTGTTTTCAGCAGCTACTAGCCACTGGGAAGTTGGCAGTCAGCCACATAAGGGAACCAGAAAAATTTTGGAGCAACAAGGAATTTCCTATCAAGGAATGCAGGCAACACAAATCCAGCCAAGTGATTTTAAAAAATATGACTATATCATTGGGATGGATGCGAATAATGTGGCAGATTTAAAAGCATTAGCTCCTCAAGAAGAGCAACGGCGGATTCATTTATTTATGGAAGTTGTGGCTGGTAAAGAAACCATGGACGTACCTGATCCTTATTATACTGGAGATTTTGAGGAAACTTACCGCTTAGTGGAAGCAGGTACCTCAGAATGGTTAAAAAAAATAAAAGCACAGCTGAAAGATTAGGACTATAGTCCGATAGTACTTTCTGTTTCCCCTTGGTACAATAGTGTTAACAAATTGTTCAGGGAAAAAGAGACAGGAGGGAAGTAAGATGAACAGTAGTTATTTATCCTATGTTTTTGAATTAAGTTTGTATTATTTATTGTTGATAATGAGTCTGCCGCTAGTGTATGCTGTCACGTATCATTTATCTTTTAGTAGTATGTATACAAGTGAATGGTTAATGATCTCTGTTTTCTTATCTCCGTTAGTTTTATTATTTGCAGGTATTCGTTATGGTTTTGCTCGTTTGAAACAGCAAGAACGTCAAGCGATGAAATAAAGCAAAAAATCCTTGAAAAGTGTCAAAACTTTTCAAGGATTTTTTTATTAAGCCACCCAATCGGCTAAAGTTTTTTGCTCCAATTGGAAAGCCTTCAACATATCGTCGTTGGCGTCTTTAATAGGCGTCGTTGCTGCCAATGTTCCTTGAACAGCAATTCGCGTCGTTGCTTGTAAATCGCCACAGGTAATTAAGGTAATCATATTTTGACCAGGAACGTCATCAATTAACTCAACACGGGTTGGTTCGATTTTTTCTACAGAAGTTATTTTGTATGTATAAACAGTAGATAAATCAGTGATATAAATGAGTTCGTCTTTTTTGGTTCTTTCTAAAGGTGAAAATAAGGAAACGCCATCTTCCGTTCGATGACTAGCCAAGGCATAATTGTTTTTCCCCATGACTTGATCTTCTTTCATGGTTCCCGCACCAGTTAATAAAGCGACATTTGACAATCCTTTAAAAATAGGCAAATTAATTTCGACACTTGGTATCGCAATGGCACCAATCACAGGTAAGTTTTTGTTTTCAAATTGGGCTTTCATCACCGCTTCTGTGCTCAAGGACTCAACTGAATCAAAGTCAAACGTTGTTTCACGAGCCATATTTTTCTTCACATCAGCTGGTTTCAGCTTGCTAACGGCGTACGAGCGGCTATTTTGTTGAACCACCCAACTGCGTATCTGATTGTTAAAAATTAAGGCCAAGCCAATGATAAATAGTAAAACTAATAAGCTGTTGATTAACCAATTTTTTCCTCTTTTTTTCTCTTTTGGGCGCATATTCTCCCTCCTTTTAATGTATCAAGTTTACCACAATTTATTTGAAAAACCTATTTATTTTCTTCGGGGAATAGGTAAGCAGACCGGACCTTGATTTAATAAAAAACAACTGAATCGATTGATTTTTCAAAAAAATCCTCATTTTGTAATGGAATTTTAAAGTAAAAGAAACAAGCTTTTCTTTTGAAAATATTGTAAAATGGTAAGGAGGCTAGTAGAGGGGAGATGGGAATTTGCTTGATTTAATTTATGTACATATAGATGTAACCAGCAACGCGGTTTTATCTAAAGGAATTACCCATTCCGATTTTGTTCGTTCAATTGTGCATCATCCACAGAACTTACTATTATTAGATCCTTCTGCCGAAGCTGGCGAATACGATATGCATTCAGGCTTGAAAATTATTCGCGGAGAAGAAAGCGTCAATCGCTATTTTCAATCGCTACAACGTCGTTGGATGACTGAAGAGATTAAATGGATTGACTTTTCCGATGTGACGATGCTAAAAGAGCTAACGCCATTAGAAATTTCGGAACTTCTTTATTTTGGACACATGAAGAATAGTTTGCATTCGCCTTTCTTTTATAAGCTACAAAATGATTTTGTCTTTTTTGAATTTGCAGATCAGATGACGCGTGTCTATTATCGTTATATTGATGAATTTTATCGAATCTTTGCTGATAAAATTACACGTGTTGTTTTAGAGAAAGTGAACCAGAAAAAGGCCTTCTTTAAACGAAATACGCCTGTCGAAAAATTAAGTCCTGAATTACTTAAAAATATGAAAGGTATCTTGCAAGAAGGTGTTATTTTTTGCTTCCAACAAACGGAAGTGGATAAAGAAGAATATCGGATTCCTATTTACTTGGTGGAAGATTCACTTAGCAAGATGAAAAATACCTCTTACCAAAAAGAAGAAATTTTGGCAACGCTTGTCTATAATAGTGAAAAACGCATTTGGCACATTGAACAAGAAAATGATTTCGGTGAAATTTTTATGTTGGCCCATGAAGGCTGAGAGAGCTCTAACTTTATCAACTAAAGTAGGGCTCTTTTTGTAGCTATGATTTGAATGAGAAATCAAGTATAATAAAATGATAAAAAGGAAAGAAGGTTGTTTAATGAAAAAAATACTCTATGGCGCTCTGACTGGCTTGGCCCTCTTTTTGGTAGCTGGCTGTACACCCAAAACGCCTACTGCTGTTTCACCAACAAATGAACAAAAAGAAACAGCAATATCAACTAGTGAAACAAGTTCATCCGTACAACAAGAAGCAACGACGACATCAGAGAAGACAAGTGCGGTAGCTGTCTCTTTAGAAAAAGTAACGACAGCATTTGAGAAAAAATATCCAGAAGCTAAAATAACAAGTCTGCAGTTAGATACAGATTTTGGCCGTTATTTTTATGAAATAGAAGGCGTGGATCAGCAAAAAGAATATCAAGTTGAAGTGAACGCAGAGACAGGCGAATTCACAAAAGAAAAAGTCGAAACTTTGGATGCCGATGAACAAAATGGCGTTAAAATGCAAGAAGAGGCACTTGATTTAACAAAGATCATTTCCAGAGAACAAGCTACAACCTTGGCTGAAAAAGCAGCGAAAGTCGGCCAGGCAACAGATTGGAAGTTAGAGAAAGAATTAGGAATCACCTATTGGGAAGTGAAAGTGAAAGAGGGCCAACAAAAAATAGAGGTAAAAATCGATGCTCATTCTGGTAAAATTTTGACAACTGAGCGGGATGATTAATGGATAAACAGTAGCTGGCATGCGTTTGAGTAGGAGTTGATTCCCTTAAACGTTGGTCCAGCTATTTTTTTGCTTGTTCGACAAACGTGTTTTTCTAAAGTCCCTATGGTAAAATAACGATGTATTAGTGGTTGAGAGCGTCAGAACATAGGAGGAAATTTGTTTGGCTAGAAAAATGGATTTACGTATTTGGGTAGAAGGAACAGTCGTCGCAGCAATGGCAATGGCCCTCTCTTTTTTACCGATTGAATTTGCCAATAGTGGCTTGGACCTATCGTTGGGAATGGTCCCATTAGTTCTTTATTCGTTTCGTCGTGGGTTGCTTCCCGGAGTTGCAGCAGGCTTTGTTTGGGGCATGTTAAATATTATTCTCGGTACAGCCATGAAAAATTTCTTGTCCGTTCCACAGATTATTTTTGAATATCCCTTTGCTTTTGCGTTTGGAGGAATGGGTGGCGTATTCGCTAGAAAAATTCAACTCTATTTTCAAGCGAATCGCTTAAAATCAGCCATTCGTACGATTATTTTAGGAAGTGTTGTCGCAGTCTTCGCCCGCTGGTTTTGGCATTTTTGGGCGGGTGTATTGGTTTGGGGCATGTATGCACCAGAAGGAATGAGCCCATACCTCTATTCTTTTGTACTAAACGGTACGAGTACCGTCGTCAATTGTTTGTATGTAAGTCTAGTTCTAGGCTTATTGGCAAAAGTAGCACCGCAATTATTTGTTCCTAAGAAATAAGTTGAGTCCTAAGTCAGAAGTTTCCTTTACTTCTGACTTAGGACTTTTTCTTTTTAAAGCAACTAGCTATTTCATTGTCGAGTACTGTATAATATGAATAAAAAAAGAAAAAAGGCGGTGGTTTCACTGAGTGAATTGTTAGAAGTCTCTTTTTATCCGAAGGCTTTGCCACATGTGGCAAAAAGAGTAACCATTTTCGGTCCGTTAAGTGAACAGGAGCTAGTTGAGCAATGGCAACAAAAACAGTCATTTGCTAGACAGGACGAAAGAACAATAATGCCAGAAAAGCTGTTACAGCAATCAGCTAGCAAAAGTTATTTAAGCATCCGTTGTTTAGGACTGACCTTAGACCCGAAGATTTTGCTAGAAAAGTTGCAACACCTGTTTCCTCTCTTTATCTGGACAAAGGGACAAGCCGAAACAAGCGATACAGAAAATTGTTATTTTTGTGAATTTATACCAATCTGTTCCAATGCGGCACAACCTTGCAACCTCGAAGCAAGCTTACAACAAATGAATTATCCAACCACGCAATCATTGGTAGAAATTGTTAACGAGTGGCTAAATAACGAACGACAAATAGAACAAGCATCCGTAACGGGTACATATTATCAACAGGCAAGTTTACCCCAACAAGTGGGCAGCCAATCTGAAATAAAAACAAAAGAAGAGCAGCAAATTCGATTTCTACAAGAAAGCTTACGACAAGAAAAAGCAGCTAAAGCGCGCATGAAAGTAGCGAAAGAAAAAGCAGAACAAGAGCTATTAAGATTAGAAAAAGGGTTGTTCGCAAGTAGTTGGGCACACTTCGAGGAGCAACAAACTAAGGAATTAGAGGAAGAGGAATGGTACGATCTCGTTAAAATTGATTTGTTTTACTACGATGAGTTATCAAAAAAAGCTAAATTCCTGAAAGAAGCTTGGGAGATTAATCAACAATTATTAAAGGCGTTCCCTCAAAAAGAAGGCACTACTTTTTTACCAGAATTAGCTCACCATGGTCGCGTGGCCTCTTTGACAGACCAAGTTTCTGAATTAGAGATAAAAACGCTCTATGAGCAAGGCGTGTTAATCAAGGAACGAATGAAGTTTACACAAGGCTCCTGGCTAACCAAACCAAGAGTGAAACTTTATCAAATAGACTTGGAACAATTAGAAAGAATTGGCACACTGTTTGATCTTTTACAAACAGAAAATCGTTTAATTGAGGTCGCTTTGGCGCATCCCTAAAATAAAAGAAACCACCAACCTGCAATCGCCAGGGTTGGTGGTTTCCATTTATTTTATAAAGACTTCAATATTCTAGTGAATTTGACGTTGGTGACGATTGGCTAACGTGCTGACTTTCATGACAGAAGCAACAGGAATCATGCGTAACTGTTGTTCATCCGTTTGTAAACGAACGACGATATTGTCCGAAATATTTTTTGAGACAATCCAGCCGATCACCGTTTCGAATTTATGCGCTGTAGGGACTTCTTTCAATTGTAAGACCACTAAGGATTTTTGGGCGGCAGCGACTTGGAGCTCTTGTAAAAGCGCACTGCGTTCCTTTTCTTTATTCTTTTGATCTTGAGAATCTTCTAAAAATGCCGAAAAGAAATGTTGGGAAGAGAGCGTAATCAGTTTAGAAATGCTCTTGATGGTAGCTTTATGTTGATCCATTCTTCTGCCTCCTTTACGAATAAAATAGAATAAAACTCAAATGACTAATTACCTGTATTTTACCTAATTTTGTGATAAAATTCAAGAAAATATGTTCGCCTTCAATAATTATGAGAATTTACCAACGTTTCTGTTTTTCGAAAAAGAAAGTAGTATAATGTGTGAGCATATAAGAAATACATAAGATTATCGGATGTAGTCAATAGATAGAAAAGGATGAATAGTATGTCAAAAAAACCATCAGGTTACCAAAAAAAAGTTCTCACGGTGTTGTTGGTATCGTTTGGATTTGGCGGATTGTTAGCGCAGTTTTCGCCGATGAAATCAGGTGGGTTTTCAAGTTGGTTTGATGATTCATATGTTAAAGCTAGTGCTGAATCAAGTAAAACAAAAGAACCAGCACCAGTTAAAATTGAGAAAAAAGTCAAACCTTTAAGCTATGGACAACAGGTCAATCAAGAAATTGAAAAGAAGCAATATGATGGACATCTGGATTTGCCGTTAGAATTGCAGACAGATGCTAAATGGAAAGACACCGCGTACGGATTTGGCAATGTAGATAAGCCGAATACAATCGAAATTAATGGCTGTGCGATTGTGTCGCTTGCAATGGTTGGTTCATACATGGATCACCAAGAGGTCACTCCTCTAGATGTGTTAGCTTGGGCAAAAAATGACTTCTTTATGGAAGGACAAGGGACGGCGTGGTCTATTTTTAGTGCATATGCTGAAATGAAAGGCTATAACTGTCAAGAAATTGGGAATATTGAAACAGTGGCAGCTTTCTTGAAGGAAGGTCATCCAGTCATTATTTCTGTAAAACCAGGCTATTTCACTACAACTGGTCACATTATGGTGATGAGTGGTGTGGATGAAAAAGGCGATTTCTGGATTAATGATCCAAACGATTCAGAAGAAAAGGGCCATTCAAAACGGACATTTACAGCCGAAGAAGTGATGAATGAAGCGTTAAACTTCTGGGCATTTTATTAGGAATAAGAAAAGGTGTGGAACAAAAGGCAGTACCCTTTGTTCGCATCTTTTTTAGCAAATAAAAGGAGGCAGGACAATGGAGCGATGTACTTGGGCAACGAATACAACTGAAGAGATGCAAGCCTATCATGATGATGAATGGGGACGTCCAGTTCATGAAGAGCAACAGTTATTTGAGTTATTGACCTTGGAAAGTATGCAAGCGGGCTTAAGCTGGGCGATTATTTTGAATAAACGAGAAACGCTCAGGGCAGCTTATGATGCGTTTGATTATCGGAAAATTGCGCGATATGATGAGAAAAAAATTTTAGCTTTACTAGCAAATCCTGGTGTGATTCGTCATCGTTTAAAAATTCAAGCGACCATTACGAATGCGCAAGTTTTTCAAGAAATTCAGGCAGAATTTGGCTCCTTTGATCGCTACCTCTGGAACTTTGTCGATCAGCAACCAATCGTTAATCACTGGCAGCACCCAGAAGAGGTTCCAGCCTCCACGGAATTATCGCAACAGATTAGTCGAGCGTTAAAAAAACGAGGATTTAAATTTTTAGGTGCCACGACAGTCTATTCCTTTTTACAGGCGGCGGGATTGGTGAATGATCATTTAGAAACGTGTCAGTATAAATAATAAAGGTCTCCTTCCAAAATTGAAGGAGACCTTTACTTTATTCTTTATACGCCCACTTGAAGTCGTATTTAGCACCGGTTGGATGATAAATAATTTCTTTCACGTTTGGTGCACGTAAGTGTGATTCTGCTTTTTGGTAAATTGGCACAACGCCCATATCAGCAATTACTGTTTTTTCAGCGTTGATTAGATCTTCCCAGCGTTTTTCAGGGTCGTTAACATCTGTGGTTTTGGACGCAGCAATGAATTTATCGTATTCAGGATTGCTGTAACGTCCACGGTTATTAGAAGTTGAGCTTTCTAATAAATCTAAGAAGTTAATTGGGTCTGAATAGTCGGCACTCCAACCACGAACAGCGATTTGGAAATCCCCTTTTAAGGTACGATCTAAGCGAACAGCCATAGGGACAGGCGTCACAGTTACTTTTAAGCCTTCCAAAGTATCAGACAGTGATCCTTGAAGATATTCGCCCATTTTTTTAGCGCCTTCAGAGTCGTCTACCATTAAATCAACCGTTAAGTTGGAAACACCAAGTTCTTGTTTCGCTTTGTTCCAGTATTCCACAGCTTTTTTCTTGTCGTATTTGACTAATTTGTCGCTACCAGCTTCTTTAACAAAGTCTTCACCCGTTTTTGGTGATTTCGCGACATCCACAGGAACGAAGCCTTGTGAAGGAAGAGAGCCATTGGCTAAAATGTTTTTAGCTAATGAATCGCGATCGATGGCATAAGACATAGCACGACGTAAGTTTGCGTTGGTCAATGGTGATTTTTCATCTGCTTGATTCATTTCTAAATAGAAAGAAGAAGCGGCTTTTAATTGGACCAAGTCAGGCGAGTTTTGCATTTGTTGGGCCAGTTCGCCAGATAAATACGTATCATCCACCTCACCAGTTTCATAAAGATTTAAGGCAGTTGGGGCTTCTTTTACCACGTTGATAGCGACTTTATCTAACTTGACAGTCTCTTTGTCCCAATATTCTTCATTTTTAGTTAGAGACCATTTAGTATCTGTTCCGGGACCATCAAACTCAGTTAGTGTAAATGGACCATTGTAGACTGCTTTATCGCTACTCTTTGTATAATCTTTACCAAAACGTTCAACGATATCTTGACGTTGCGGCAAGAAAGAAGGGAAAGCCAATAAATCGTCAAAATATGGTGTTGCTGTTTCTAAAGTGATTTCCAATTCATGATCATTGATTGCTTTAATGCCCAATTCTTCTTTAGGTAGTTCCCCTTTAGAAATTTTTTCAGCATTTTTTACTGGTTCAAACATGTAGGCATATTCTGAAGCAGTGGCAGGGTCCACTGTTCGTTGCCAACCATAAACGTAATCTGCAGCAGTAACTGGTTTGCCATCAGACCATTTTGATTCTTCACGTAATTTAACTTTGTAAACTAAACCGTCTTCTGAAACAGTTGCTTTTTCGGCTGCACCAGCAGGCGCGGGTTTATTGTCTTTATCTAAACGATAGATTCCTTCGTAGACATTATTTAAAGTGGTAAAACTCACTTCATCTGTCGCAAGGGACGGATCGGCACTAGGCATTTCTTGGGATTCAACCATTGTGTATACTTGGTTGTCGCTGCCGCCGTTGCTTGCTCCTTTATCGTCACTGCCACCGCCGCAGGCCGCTAAAGCTAAGCTTGATAATACAAGTAATGAAGTAAATAAAACAGATTTCTTCATTTGACACGCTTCTTTTCATTTTTAGCAATACTCTCAGTATAATGTAAAAATGAAAAGGAGAAATTAAAGAATCGTTAGAAATGATTATTCTTTTATCAATTTTTAAAAAATGTCTAATCTTTTTTATGAAAAAAGTGGACAAACGTTGATAAGTAGAGATTTAAGGTGATTTCCATGCAGAAAACATTCGATTTTTGAGTATTTATTCATCATTGATTTGATTTTTTTGACATAAAATAAACATCCCTTTTACAAAAAACAAATGAGAAGAAAAAAAGATTGTTACAAAAGCAAATAAGTGCTTTTGTAACAATCTTTTTAATCTTTTAATCGTTGGATGTCAATGACAGTTCCTGTGTAGGCATCTGCAGTGAATTCGTATTGAACAATGCCGTCGTCTTCAATGCGGCAAATTCCTCCAGTATACGTTTTGGAGTGGATGGCGAATTTCCGCAAGGGCTTTTTCTCAAACTCAATCCACGAACCTTCAATCGGTCCTTCTTTTAAAAAAGCAGCTTTTACATTTTCTAAGACGAGATCAGCGGAGATTGTTTTTTTCTTATGGTAGAACAAGGTTGAGGCAATGCCGCCTACTAAACCAAGACCAACGCCTAGCGCTAAGCCGCCTTTAAAGTATGTCAACTCATTTTCTTCGTTCATTTGTATGACCTCCCTTGGTCGGTTTCTGCTTACTATTACTTTTGTCAGTATCACTCTTATTTTACCATAGAGAAGGGGCCGCTGAGAAATAAAAAAAGTTTTTCAATCATTCTTTTAGGGCATTCTCATTGTCACGTTTAAAAAGAGAAAGCGATGTGCATTTTCTAGTATTTGCGTTATAATAAGAGTGAAATCATATGAAAGGAGTACCTATTTTTATCGACAGGATAAAGTGACTTTTTAGAGAAAAAGTGACGCTTGGTTGGCGTAATTTCCAACAAATCAAAAGCAATAGGACATACATCTATGGAAGAAAAAACATTTCAACGAATCAAGGAATTAACTGAATTACAAGGAACCAGCGGATTTGAAGACGACATTCGCGCGTACATGAAAGAACATATCACCCCGTTAGTGGACGATGTTCAATATGATGGTTTAGGTGGTATTTTTGGGATTAAACGTTCAAAAGTGGAAGCAGCGCCACGCGTAATGGTAGCAGCCCACATGGACGAAGTTGGCTTCATGTTAACTCAAATTAACGATAATGGTTTATTCCAAGTGGTTCCTTTAGGCGGCTGGAATCCCTATGTTGTTTCAGCACAACGTTTTACGTTAAAAACAAGTAAAGGGAACTATCCATGTATTTCTTCATCTATTCCGCCACACTTGTTGCGTGGTACGAGTGGTCAAAAACAATTAGAAGTCTCTGATGTGTTATTTGATGCAGGATTCTCTTCAAAAGAAGAAGCTGAAAGCTTTGGCGTTCGTCCAGGGGATTCCATTGTTCCACAAACAGAAACGATTAAAACAGCCAATGGCAAAAATATTATCAGTAAATCATGGGATAACCGCTATGGTTGTACGTTGGTATTAGATGCATTGGAAACGTTACAAAATGAAGAATTAGGCCACACATTAATTGCTGGAGCAAACGTACAAGAAGAAGTCGGTTTACGTGGTTCTAAACCATCTGTTCATAAATTTAATCCAGATATCTTCTTTGCGGTGGATTGTTCAGCGGCAGATGATATTCACACGAAAAAAGGGACATATGGTCATTTAGGTGAAGGAACGTTATTACGGATTTTCGACCCAGGTTTGATCACATTGCCTCGCTTACGTGAATACTTATTAGATACAGCAGCGACACACAATATTCCGTATCAATATTTTGTTTCTAAAGGCGGAACGGATGCTGGGGCTGCGCACACAACTAATAATGGTGTACCAAGTACAGTCATCGGCGTTTGTGGTCGTTACATCCATACGCATCAAACAATGTTTAGTATTGCGGATTATGAAGCAGCGCGGGAAATGTTGTTACAAGCATTACGTGGCTTGGATAAATCAACAGTTAATACAATTGTTTACGGAAAGTAGAGGATGTTTAAATGATTTATCCCAATTCATTAGAAGAACTAGCAACTTATGTTGAAAAAGGTAAAAATGTTTTCTTCTTTACGGCTGATTGGTGCGGAGATTGTCGTTTCATTAAACCAGTCATGCCTGAAATTGAAGAAGCATTTCCAGCGTTTCAATTTATCGAAGTCGACCGTGATCAGTTTATTGACGTGGCTGCCGAGTGGAATATTTTTGGTATTCCGAGTTTTGTCGTAATTGAAAACGGTCAAGAATTAGGACGCTTAGTAAACAAAGACCGAAAAACAAAAGAAGAAATCAGTGCATTTTTAACTAGCTTAGGCTAATTTTCATGAACCAGAGGAACCATTAAATTAAGAGAGAATCAGCTGGACAAAAGGGCGTTCTGCGCAAGGGTCCTAAATTCATTTTTGACTCTAATTTCTTAGTCAAAGAAGCCTTTTAGATCAGCCTCCATCGGGAAGGTGACGAAAATGGAAGAACAAATGTATAAAAATATTCTTGTCGGCGTAGACGGTAGTGATCAAGCTAATTTAGCTTATGAACGTGCAATTGAGGTTGCTCGTCGAAACGGAAGCCGAGTCATTGTTGCAAATATTTTAGAAAATCAAGTGTATACAATGATGGGGTATTCGACGTTAAATGATCAATTAATTGATCAAGAAACAGCTGCTGCGGAAGAATTAATGACCGATTGTAAAAAGTATGCTGAAAGCGTTGATTTTCATAATGTTGAAACAGTTACCATGTTTGGTTCGCCCAAAGAAGTCATGAGTCATGAATTACCTGAAAAATACAATGTTGATTTAATTATGGTGGGACAATCAGGATTAAACGCAGTCGAACGTGTGGTCATGGGAAGCGTCAGTAGCTACATTATTCGTCAAGCCCCTTGCGATGTCTTAATTGTTCACTCTGAAGAAAAATAAGTAAAAAAAGTTATTGATTGAATAGAGAGTTGACCTAACGTTTCTTTTGTTTTTTCAAAGGATCAGCGGCTTGTCACTCAAAATTGAGGACTTGGAGAATAAGTCGTAGCGACATATTTTCCAAGTCTTTTAGTTTTTCGACAAAAAAGTATGCACAATGGGTCAATTTTTGATAAGATAAGACAGGAAAACGACAGAGGAGGAACAGAAATGATTTTTGCATATAATAAAGAACACGTTGGCGATGTTTTACTTGTCATCGTTGCGGACGATCAAGGTGCGGAAAACCAAGTAAAACGTGTCGGCGATGTGGCACGTGTAAGTTTAGTTGAGGCACCAGAAACAGTGGTAGCTTGGAATATTTTCAATGCTTCAGCGCTTCTAGGCGACATTAATGGCACCGGCCAAGTAACTTTAACAGACGAGCAAATCGAAAAAGTCAATACAGCGATTAAAGATGCGGGATTTTCAGAAACCCTTGAAAAAGACGACACCCCTAAAATTGTGGTTGGCTTTGTCAAATCATGTAAAAAACACCCAGATTCAGATCATCTATCTATCACACAAACAGAAGTAGACAACGGCGAAATCTTACAAATTGTTTGTGGCGCACCGAACATCAAAGCAGGACAAAAAGTAGTTGTGGCCAAACCAGGCGCAATGATGCCTGATGGTTTAATGATTTGGCCAGGGGTTTTACGTGGGGAAGAAAGTTTTGGAATGATTTGTTCAGCAAAAGAATTACGTTTACCAAATGCACCTGCTAAAAAAGGAATCTTAGAATTGCCTTTTGATGCAGAAGTTGGTTCTGCATTTGCGGTAGGAGAATAAAAGAAACGATCAATAGAAAACTAGTGCAATAAAAAAGCATCATCCTATTTAGCCAAATAAATAGGACGATGCTTTTTGTTATGTTTAAAGATAATTATTATTCAAATGAATTAAAAATTCGGCTAGTTTAACAAAGGGACATTTTATATTAAAAATAGCTACATGTTCCAAATGTTAAAATATTTCTTTTTTTATTTATATAATAATTCAAATGTTTTTTAAAAAATAAAATCAATAGTTGACAGTTTTTTTTATATTTGATACCATTATTTTGAAATCGTATTCTAATCGTTTTCAAATAATGAAATGGAGGAAGAAAAAATGAAAAAAGTATTATTTGTTGGTCTTGTTTGTGTCGGTTTTTTTAGTAGTGTAGTTTTTGGTGGGAAATCTGTAGAAGCCGCAGTTGCTTATCCACATCCCCATTACAAAGATACTTGGGAGTATGGGGTTACAAAGTCAAACTACGCATATTCTTATTATTATTTAGAAGCTCCTGTTCGCTTAGGAAGTTATGCCTCTGTTACAGATGCATATGGAAATGTGAAAAGTAGAGCAAGATCGAATTATGGATGGGCTAGAGCAGGCGCGCAAAAACAGTGGTATTGGCTAGTCGCTAATTCATATTATGATTGGTATAATTTTTAAGATATAATATAATGAACAAAAATTGAGTGGAACGTTGGCTTTGTGGAATAACGTTTCGCTCAATTCGTCTATTGAGGGAGGTAATATATGAAATGGCGAATCAGTGTCTTGTTGATTATAACGGGACTATTAGCAGTGCTTTCTTTTAGCGAGATAAAAGAGTTTGGTAATGATCTTAAATATCCTGCAGAAAGTGCAGTGAATATTACTAGTTATAGTCAAGAAAGGGACAAGACTAGCGTTATTACTGAATTAGAGAAATTTGCTAAAGAACAAGACTTAGTTTTATTTAAACCAATTTATACAAATAATCATCAATCGACCTTTGTTTTTGGTCATGCACCTCGATGGTTGTCCAATTCAGATGGAAATTATACACAAGATAAACAATTATTATCTGATACAGAACTGACAGGTATGTATTATAGTAGTAAGCCTTTGAATAAAACAATGCAAAGCAAGTTAACTGGAAAAGGCTTCAAATACAAAGCAGGGGATATAGGTTGGTGGTTGGCGCCTCTTGATTTTTTATTCGGAAACTTACGCTCATATTCTGTATGGACAGTTTTTTTTATTTTCGCATTATTACTTTTCGCTATCAAAATGTTTTATTTGAAAAAAGCAATGATTCAGCGAAGTTTGGGACTGTTAAGAAAACAGATGATAAAGGAAATGAGTAGCGATATATTGGTCTTAATTTTATCAACATTGTCTATCATCTTGATCTTTTGTAGTTACCTGGGAAATATCACGAGTGTTTTTGTTAAGACATTTATTTTATTAAATGTAGTAAATATGCTCCTTTTGATTGTGATAAGTTTAATTTCTAATAGTCTTTTTTTCTTAAACGTAGCGTTGTTTAAACCTATTCAAATATTGAAAAATAAAGAAAATAAGACATTTGTTCAGGTCGTCTGGTTAATCGGTATTTTACTGGCTCTGTTTATTTTTGGCCTGACAATTAATGAAAGTCTGAAAGTAAATCGAACACTTTGCAATCAAATAAAAACGTTGGATCATTGGCAAGCAGCAGCAGATTTTGTGAAAATTGACTGGTTTGAAAAAAATACAGAACAAAAAAATGTGAAAGGTGAAGTGAAATGGGAAGACATTATCGAAGAAAGTGAAGAAAACAAACAATTTGTTCAATTTTTTAGTTCTGACGAATGGTTATATTCAAAATCTTCAGATTTAGGAACCGCTGAAGAAATGAACATCCCCGAATTAACCAATCAATTAAAGGAAACAGGCATTGATACGAAAATAGCACAACAAATACACTATGTGAATCCAGCAGTTGTCCAGAAAAATCGAAAAGAATATCCTGAAAATCAATGGCCTAAAGAGGCAAGCAAGCGAATAACAGTCTATGTTCCTGAAAAGTATCAAGAACAAATCGAAGACATCAAAAAAATTATCTATTATGAATGGTTCCAATATACAACAATAGATATAGAAGACAGTGACTTTAATAGTATTCCTAACGAACAAAAAACTTTTCTATTTAACTACCATGAGAATAATGATGTTCTTGCTCATCAAGAAGCAGAAGGTAAAATTATTGTAGAACTAGATTTTTCATTATTTCCATCAGAAGATGAGGTCTTAAATTCTTTGTATCCGCAAGTGGTTTTTGATGGATTATTTAAACAAGAAAAAGTCTTGCTAGCGTTGAAATCTTCTGGATTAAATCAGTCATTTAGTGGAATGACAAATGCTGCAAAAGCAATTTTTATCAAAAAAGAAACGCTAATGAGTCAGTTAAGAGGAACACTAATCGCTATTAGTGTTTTACTTATTGCACAATTTTTCGTGATTTATCAGTATGTAGTTACACAAGTTAGAAGTCGTGGGAAACAAATAGTGATAAGAAATTTACTAGGAGGCAATACAATTTTTGAGATTTTCAAGTGTTTGTTTTACTTAGTAGTAGGGATTATTTGTATAAGCAGTAGTCTTCTTTTTTATACAAAAAATTGGTTTATTTTTGCTAGCCTAAACTTTTTATGTTTGACAGAAGTTTCGCTCATGATATCTTGGGCGTTTTACTTAATTAAGAAGAAACGAGTCCAAATTATAAAAGGAGATTTTGAAATTTTATGATAAAAATAGAACATTTAGAAAAGCGATATGGGGGAAAGCAGATTTACACAGATTTAAATATACAATTGGAAAAAAATCATTCTTATGCTTTGGTTGGACCTTCAGGTTCGGGGAAAACAACGCTATTAAATGCGATTGGACGATTAGAAAAACCTACTGAGGGTAAGATTTATTTCGAGGGTAAAGATATTTGGAAAATGAAAGAATCTAAGTATTTTGGTCAATATTTGGGCTATGTTTTTCAGAACTATGCTTTAATGGATGAAGCAACGGTGTATGAAAATTTAAAAATTATTGATAATCGGTTAAGTATAATTGAAGCTTTAAAGAAAGTTGGACTTGATGAAAGCTATTTAAAAATGAAAATTTACGAACTTTCAGGAGGACAGGCTCAAAGAGTTGCAATTGCAAGGGTTTTACTGAAAAAAGCACAAATTATATTAGCAGATGAGCCTACAGGTGCGTTGGACGAAGTAACGGGTCAGTCGATTATTCAATTACTTTTAGAATTAGTTTCGCCAAATACAATTGTTATTTTTGCAACGCATGATCCACGAGTTTTTGAAAAAGTTGACCATGTTATTGATGTTAGTAAATTATAAAAAGAAGCATTCACAATAATAGGGGTATTGACAGTGGTTTTACTAGCAAATAATCTGTCTGAGTTAATGAAGTGTTATGGAAAAAGAGTCACAATTTAGATAGCTGATTTTTAGGTGATGAAAGTCAGTAAGAATATCTTTTATCCTAATCAGGAATTGAAAAAGTTGACCTTAGTAAAAACAGACAAAAGCACCTACAGAAATTCCCTTTCAGGATATTCTGTAGGTGCTTTTTCTTCGTGAGGTCTAGTAGTGTATGTAGGACATTCAGAATGACAGTTGTTCTACATATTAGGTCATTTTGTATTAGCGATTATTTTGTTGTGTTAAAGCTGATTTATCAATGGTTAAATCGATGGTTGCTTTCATTTCTTTAGAACCACGATAATAAGTCACTTCCATTTTGTCGCCAACTTTTTTCTTGTAAAGCGCGCTTTGTAAATCTGTAGTAGAGCTTACGTCTTGGCCGTCAACTTTCGTGATAACATCGTATTTTTCCAATCCAGCTTTTTCAGCAGGGGTCGCTGCTTCAACACCACGAACCACTACGCCAGTTTTTACAGAAGCTGGAATTTTTAAAATTTGTTCTTGTTTTTGTGAAGAGATACCTGTTAAATCAGACATCGTAATCCCAAGAGCTGGCCGTGTCACTTTACCATCTTTTTCTAATTGGTTGATAATGTTGACTACGTCATTACTTGGAATGGCAAAGCCCATCCCTTCAACGCTCACTTGACTAGTTGATTGCACAATTTTTACTGAGTTAATGCCAATGACTTGTCCTTCAATATTGATTAGTGGACCACCAGAGTTTCCTGGATTGATGGCAGCATCGGTTTGAATGGCATTAATATTGATGGTTTCACCAGACTCGTTTTTATTGGTAATATTTCTATTCACAGAAGAGATGATTCCTTGTGTGACAGAGTTAGCATAATCAGAACCTAGAGGGGAACCAATTGCAATAGCAGGCTCACCGACTGTGATTTTACTAGAATTCCCAAACTCAGCGACTTGATCAACTTTGTCGGAAGAAATTTTAATCACGGCTAAATCCGTATAAGCATCGGTTCCGACTAATTCGCCTTTCACTTTGGTACCATCAGACAAAACAACTTCCAATCCTTGTGCTTTATCTACGACGTGGTTATTTGTCACGACATAAGCCGTTTTACCATCTTTCTTATAAATAACCCCACTACCTTCACTGGCTGCTTCTAAATCGTTACCATTGTTGCCGGAAGAGTCTTGAGTACCTTCATTCCCACCGAACAATCCCCCAAAAGGATCATCAGCCGAAGAATTGTTGCTAGCACTTTGCATATTAATGACAGAAACCACAGAATTTTGAACTTTTTTCACGGCTTTTGTGACATCGCTAGAAACATTGTAACTCACATTGCTGACTTTTGTATCACCGTGATTAGTGGACGTCGTCGTCGCCGCATTATTTCCGCCGTTGGGTGTGGGAATAATCCCAGAATAAGCGCCTCCTAGAATAAGGGCGCCACCAAGTAAGCCGCCAGCTAAACCAATCCCAAATTTTTGCAATAAACTTTTTTTATCTGAATTAGGTGTAACATCTTTTCGTTGCATAAAATAACCTCCCAATAAGTGCATCTGAATTTTCTATATTAAGTATATCTGTTTCCTACTCCTTTAGTCTATCGAATAGCTTTGAATTTTTTATGAACAACTTAGGGAAAAATTACAGAAAAAATACGAATGAAAAAGTTATACACAGAAAAATGTGAACAAATCGGGAATAACTCTGTGTACAGTTTTCAGGAAAGTTATCCACAGAATGTGGATAATGTGGACAAATCAGTGGCGAATATGTGTTTGTATTGAAAAAGCTGTTAAATAAAGTAATTTTTTAGTTTCTTCTGTGGATAACTCTGTGTATATGTGTATAAGTATGTGGAAACGTTGTGGAAAGTAGCCAAACTTCGTGCTAAAATAAGAAAGAAGAGAAAACGAGAAAGTAGTGGAATAGGTGAAAATTAAACTAGTAACAGTCGGAAAACTGAAAGAAAAATACCTGATTCAAGGCATTAATGAATATCTAAAACGTTTAAATAGCTATGCCAAGATGGAAATCATTGAAGTCCCAGATGAAAAAGCCCCGGAAAAACTCAGTGACGCTGAAATGCTTCAAGTCAAAGAAAAAGAAGGCCAACGTATTTTGGGAAAAATTAATGACAACGAATACGTCTTTGTTTTAGCCATTAAGGGCAAACAATTATCTAGTGAAGAATTTTCAAAAGAAATTGAACAATTAGGGATTAGTGGCAAAAGTAACCTAACGTTTGTCATTGGTGGCTCCTTAGGTCTCAGTGATTCAGTCCTTCAGCGAAGTAACCAACAAATTTCTTTTGGCCGCTTAACTTATCCACATCAGTTAATGCGTTTGGTATTAGTGGAACAAATTTATCGCGGTTTTCGGATTATGAAAGGGGAACCTTATCATAAGTAGGGGCGGTGTTTAAGAAGCGGAAATTTAGAAAGAAGGAGTCAAAATAGATGTTAGATAAGTTTTCTGCCCCAACACTAAATAAGTTACAAAAAGATAATCAGCATATTTATTATGTATACTGTTTGGTTGATCCAAGAAACAACCAACCTTTTTATATTGGTAAAGGGAAAGATAATCGTGTTTTTGCTCATCGACAAGCTGCGCTAAATTTGTTGCGACAATCAAATTTATTAAAAAACGATGAAACAGCGGGAACATTAAAAATAAAAACGATTCAAGAGATAAATGCATTGGGGATGCAAGTACTAAGCTATATACTTAGTTATGGATTATCTGAAGCTGAGGCTTTTGCAAGTGAAAATGCGTTGATTAATTATGCACGGCTTATTCAAAGGCTACCGTTGACAAACTTAGTAAAAGGGCATGGTTCTAAAGCTATGTTAGTGGAAGACATTGAAGAATGTTTTGGTTTTCAACCTATGTCAATAAGTGAAATAGCAACAGATGAGTTGATTCTAGCGGTGAAAGTAAGAGATGCTTTTCGCCTTAGTAAGGATGAAACGAAAGAGTATCCATTAGATGATACATTACGTGATGTTAATAACTTGAAATCGCGGACCTTGGGTAACTGGGTAATTGGTCGTGATAAAATACACCGTATTCGCTATATTATTGCCGTTAACACTGGAGCGGACAATGCTGTTGTTGCTGCATACAAAGTTTCTTCAAAGTATTCAGAATCAAAAATATTTGAGAATGGATTGACTCGTTATGCATTCCAAGCTTTATCAAGTAGAAAAGACACATTAAAAGAGCTCAATTTGTATAAAAAATGTTTGCCAGGAATTAAGTTTGGTAGCGGTAGTGCTGTTGCGTATATTAATAACTAGAATTTTTATTTAAAAAAGTTATTTTTTAATGAATATATTCAAAATAACAATAACGAAAAAAGCAGACTTCCATACAAGAAGTCTGCTTTTTCATTAATTACTCCGCTTCCGCATTTTGCAAGTCAGCGACATCAGTCAGATAAGTGGCTTCATCCAACAAATCTTCCGAATGTGCAACATAAATCGCAGTGGCGCTATCACCAACCACGTTTAGGCTAGTAACGAGCATTTCGATTGGACGATTAATGGCTAAAATCAATGAATACGTCGCAATCGCAATCTCATTGTTATAGTTTAAACCAGTTAAAATAGTGAAAAGGATAATCCCGCCAGCGCCAGGTGCCGCCGGTGTACCAATGGATGACATTAAAGCTAAAATGGCAATCAAGGCAATATTAGCTGGTGTCACTTCATAACCAGCTACGCCCGCCACAAAAATAGCCGCAATTACTTGCATAATCGCTGTGCCGTTCATATTAATAGTCATTCCTAACGGCAAGACAAAGGCGGCAACATCGCTGTCGACACCTAACTCTTCAACCGTTGTTTTTGTATTTAACGGTAAAGTGGCTGCCGAAGAAGAAGTAGAAAATCCAAAGACCACAACTTTCATAATCTTTTTAATAAAAGGAACAGGATTTAATTTTGTCGCAAATAAGATAAATAATGGGTAACCGATCATCAAAAAGGCTAAGAGCGTCGCTGTCGTTGTTACGACGTAGACTAACGCTGGTTTTAAATAATCAATCCCGTAAGAAGCAAACGTCCGAACTAACAACATAAAGACGGCGATAGGAGCAAATTTAGTAATTACAAAGGTTAAAAATAACGTGACCATCGCATTGACTTCTTCAATTAATTTTTTGAAAACACGAATTTTATCCCCTAATACATTAATACATAAACCAGTAATCACTGCCAACACAACAACGGCTAAAATCGCACCATTGTCGCTAAATGCAGAACCGATATTTTTCGTGACAGCATTGACAATCACCATTAATGGGTTGCCGCTCGTACTTACTTCGACAGGAGCTAGCGTTTCAGATAACGACACATTAAAAGCACCAGTTAAATATACGCTATAGCCCACAATTCCAGCCGTTAATAGAGCAATCAGTGACATCGATAAAAAGCCAAAAATCGTTTTATAGGAAATTCGTCCTAATTTCTGCGTATCGGTAATATGACAAATGGCTAAAGTAATTGAAGTAAAGACCATCGGCACAATCACTAATTGTAGGCCGTTAATAAATAGTTGACCAATAATATAGAAAAGCCCAATCGCAGATTGTCCTTTTTCAGGATCTGAAATATCTTGGAAAAGAATCTGATTGATTGTCTGCCACACAGCGCCTTGATTGCTGCGAATAAGGTGCTCTCTTAAAAATAAAAAGCCGAGCCCAACGATTAATCCTCCCACCAATGAAATCACCATTTTTTTGGTAAATGAGATACCTTTCACTTCACGTTTTTTCTTTTCCACTTTGTTGCCTCCCAAATAAATTGATTAAGCACCGCGCAAAAAAAGCCTTGCACACAAAAAAAGGGCAAGACATCTCGTATCATTCACTATACAAAAATACAGAATTTTACAGAACTTTGCCTTGTTAGCCTCTCGGACTATCTTAAAGGTACTTTTCCACATACTAAGGGAAACTAAGAGAATTGTCAATTCTTTTTTACTTAGGGAAGTGTTATTTTTGAAGAAAGAAAGTGATCTTTACCCTTTCCGCAGATACCGCAGCCAAAAAAGAACTACAACGGATTCTTTTGCAGTATAATAGAAAATAGAAACGAAAGAACAGGCACCAACACAAAGGAGGTATTTTTATGAAAGTCACTCAACTTTCTAGTGAAACCCTTGACCGAGCGCATGAACGTTTTGAAGAAACACTTGCGCAAATGACCGTTGCCGAAGCAAACACGATGCCCGCACCATTAATTAAGTCTGTTACTTGGCTAATGTGGCACACAGCCAGAGAATTAGACCTACAAATTTCCGCACTTAATCATAGTGAACCGTTATGGCTTAGCCAACACTGGACAGAAAAATTTGCCTTGGATTTGCCAGATGAAACAGAAGACTGGCATCACACACCAGAGGAAGCGGCGAAAGTCGTGGTGACAGAAAAGCAATTGCTTAGTGACTATTTGGCTGCCAGTGTGGCACTTACCAAAAGCTATTTAGACCAAATCAAAGAAGAACAATTGTCAGACGTGATTGATAAAAATTGGACCCCACCGGTGACTAGACAAGTGCGTTTAGTTTCAGCGATTGATGATGCAGTGATGCATTCTGGGCAAGCCGTTTATACACGAAGATTAGTCATTGGAAAATGATAAATAAGCAAAAACAAAAATGCTTCTGCTTAAGCAGGAGCATTTTTTATTGAAAGAAAAAATACATAAAAATAATGAGCGAAGGACTGTCCACTTTTTCCCTAGTTGAAACGTTGTATAAGTGAAAGGAGCAATCAGATGAAAAAGGAGGCAAATTTTGACGAAGTACTATTTTCTTTGGGGCAAGAAGTCATCCAAGTCTTGATTCGCCGAGGAGCAAGTCTTGAAGATGCACAAGATGCAGTGTCGCAAACATATACAACGATTTTTTCAATATTACCTGAAATTACATCAGAAAATCTACGCCCGTGGTTTTTCCGAGTAACATTTAATTACTACATTACGATGTATCGAAAAAAGAAACGAGAACGCACTTTTGTGGCAAACAGCCATCCTGTACAATCAATAGAAAAAATGGAAGGGCAAGAGTTATTATTATTGATCGATTCCTTAAAAGATGAGGAACAAGAACTATTACTTTTGAAATATTATTATCAATTATCGTATGCCGAGATTGCGTTGATTTTAGAATTATCTGTTGAAAATGTTCGCAAAAAATTGTATCGCACACGTCAAAAATTAAAAAAAGAACTGGAGGAATAGAAGTGGATTTAAAAAAAAGTATTCGTAAAGCGAAAAGAAAACAATTTATCGTGATTGGTGCCATAACCGTTGTTAGTTTTGCCGTATTGTTTGTCGGTTTTTTTGTGGGAATGGATAAACTTTCGACGAAAAACTATCAGGCCTTACTAGAAGTAATAAATGATCAAGAAATGATTGCTTCACCAAACACTCAATTAGACTCCCAAGTAATTGCTAATAGTTCGCCTTTTGGGGGCGAAGTTGTGACCAATCGTTCAAAAAATATTGATGGTTACACGGTGGAGTGGAGTAATTTACGTAGCAGATATAGCTTTTTCAGAAATTCGATTGACTGGAATGAAGTCTATCCTGGTAGCTATTATTCTTCTAAGAATTTTTATGAATACAACCGACAAACCAAGCAGAAAGTAGCATCTTTTTATAACCCAGCGATTACCAATTACTATGGTGATGTTAAAAACGAATTAAGTGAATTAGATAAAATGGAAAACCAAGTAGCGGAAGTGGCGATTTCTTTTGATAAACCTTATCCATATGAAGAAGTCCGCAAAATGTTACCGAGCAATGTCAACTTAGTTTGGCTCTATGTTTACTCCAAAACGGTTAATGAAAAAGAAGGTCCTTCTGGTACGCTGCCTTATGGTTTTCAATTAAGCATGGACGATCACAACGAAATATTTGATCCTGAAAACGACAAGCAACACTTTTTTGAAACCTTAGAAAAATCCCCGTTGTTTGCTGACAACCAAGAAGGCCAAAAGTTTATCCAACAAAATAAAAATAAAAAAGTCGAAAAATTACCTATTTGGGGAGTCATGCTCACCGGACAAACCAAAAATTTCAAAGCCTTACAAAATGAACCTTTTGTTCGTGGTGCTTCAATTGGCGTGACCGCACCTATCGTTCCTTATATTCAGCCAGAGAAATAAACGTTCTTCAGAACTCTAAGCCTTCCGACTGATTTTGCTTCAACGATATTGTCAGTAAAAATAGAAAACGTTATAATAGAATGGATCACAGGAAGTGCTTCTACAATGCGTGGGAGCACTTTTTTTACTTATATATGAGGAGGGCAAGTGAATGTTTTTTAATTTTATTGGGTTAACGTTATTTTTTGGTATCGGGATCTTAGTTGCGAATGGCGCCAAAATTGTAGCGAATAAAGGGAAAAAGAGTAAAGGGACTATTCTATTAATGGTGATGGAACTGCTCTTGTTAGGTATCTTTTTATTTGTGACTTTGCCAAGTAAAAATCTTTCAACCGTGTTGTGGATTAATTTGATTGGCGCAGTGATTGCTAGTGGGGTGTTATTAAGTACACGCTTAGCTAGTAAAGTCGAAGTTCCTGGTATCCAAAAGGGCTGCAAAGAAGTAGGCAAGAATACCAACAAAACGGCTAACAAAGACTGGTCTGGCAAAATTTTGGGTGTTGCCGTTTTGGCAATGATTTTGTTGACCATTGTCAGTAGTATTACCAGAATCTCTTCTATTGATGAAATTTATCAAACGATTCCTTTAAAAACGGAAGAAAAAGCTGAAGTTTTAACTTCGGCGAAAGAAACACCCATTGCGATTGCACCACAAACGGCGAAACGAAAAATGTTACAGAAATTTTCTGTCATTCCCAATTCCAATATGTTTACTTTGGATGGTATAACGGCACAAGTTGTCAATGGCGAGTATGTTTATGTAGCAACAGTCGAATTTAATGGCTTCTTTAAATGGCTAAAACTGGGGGAAGTACCTGGCTATTTCATCATTAGTGCAACAGATATCAACGCACAGCCAGAATTTGTAGAAAAACCAATTGTTTATACTCCTTCAGCTTACTTTGGCAAAGATGCCGCACGAAAAATTTATTCCGCTTATCCAGGTTATGCAGCAACTGGCACAATCAATTTAGAGCTGGATGACCAAGGGAATCCTTACTATATTCAAACGCTTTACAAAGAGTATGGGGTTTCTGGTCGCATGCACTATAATGAATTTAAAACGGCAGTATTGAATGCTACAACAGGAGAAGTTAACGTTTATGACAGTCAAAAAGCCCCAAGTTTCGTTGATGCGCCGATTACTAGCTCAGCGGCGAATAGCTTAAATGAATTCTTTGGTCGTTACAGTCAAGGCTGGTGGAACCAGACAATGTTTGGTGCCAAAAAAGATGTTAAAATTCCAACTGAAAATGGTATTTATGCATCAGGACAAATTACGCCGATGATGAACAAGGAAGGGAACCAGTTGCTTTATTTTACGGACTTTACAAGTAGTGAAAAAGACCAAGATTCCGCTTTAGGTTACTCCTTAATCAATGCCCGAACAGGTCAAGTTACGTATTATCGTGATACTAAAGTCGGCATTATGGATAGTGATGGCGCCATTTCTATCGCCTCAAAAATTTATCCAGAAAAGAAATGGAAAGCTAGTATGCCAGTCCTTTATAACATTGATGGCGTGCCAACGTGGATTGTTTCGTTAATGGACAGTAAAGGGATTTTCAAAAAATATGTCTATATAAACGCCGTAGATAATGATATTGTGATTGATGCAGACACGGCACAAGGCGCATTAGACGCTTATCGAATTGAGTTAGTAACCAAAGGAAGTAACAATGAAAATACAGACAAAGCCAACTTGAAAACGATGCAAGGTAAAGTAGCTCGTATCTCAGTAGTAGCTGGGGAAGCGCAAACGGTAGTTTCATTTTTACTAGAAGATGAAAAAACCATTTTTAGCGTAACGACTAATAACAGTCCGCTGGCGCTATTCTTAAAAGAGGGCGACCAAGTGACATTTAAAGCCGTAGTGACTGAAAATGCTAAAGCAGCGAATGTTGAAGAATTGAAAATTGCAGGATTAAACTAAATAAAACACCTCTTTTCTATGGAAAAGAGGTGTTTTATTCTTGGAAAAGAAGAAAAATCCACCTATTTCTGCTATGATAAGAGAGAAAAAGAATACGAAGGAGCTTCGCCCATGCGCAACATAAAATTAACCATTGAATATGATGGTAAAAGATACTCAGGTTGGCAACGACTAGGCAATTCAGAGAAAACGATTCAAGGGAAAATTGAAAGTATTTTAACACAAATGACAGGTGAACCGATTGAAATTATTGGCTCAGGCAGAACGGATGCCGGCACACATGCACGTGGTCAAGTAGCGAATTTTAAAACGACTAGTTCACTAACAACAACCGAAATGTTATCCTTTTTAAATCGATATTTACCTGGCGATATTGTTGTTAAAGAAGTTACAGAAATGCCTGAACGTTTTCATGCACGGTATAACGCCACAGGCAAACAATACAGCTACTATGTTTGGAATAGCCCAATTCCTAATGCCTTTGAACGGTATCATAGTTTTCACTTTCCCAAAGCGTTGGATCAAGAAAAAATGGAACAAGCTTGCCAAAAATTAATAGGGACCCATGATTTTATTGGCTTTTCAGCATTGAAAAAAACCAAAAAATCGACTACTCGAACGATTGAAAAGATTACGATTGAAAGAGACGGCGAAATGTTACAGTTCACTTTTGTGGGCAATGGTTTCTTGCATAAAATGGTCCGCATCCTCGTTGGGACACTTTTAGAAATTGGTGCAGGCACCAAAGAATTAGCGATAATCGACGAATTATTTGCAACAAAAGTCCGAGAAGGCGCAGGTGAAACGGCTCCGGCACAAGGGTTGTTTTTAGATGAAGTGTATTATAAATAAACAACTTTAGAGGTGGGGGAAAAGTGAATAAAGATTGGAAAAAACTAAAAGCGTCTAATGAAGGTATTCCAACATTTGAATCATTAATGCCATATACTTTAGAAGTTTTGAAAGATGGAGATGTACTGAACAGAAAGATCATTTTAAAGCGTATTATTCAGTTCTTAGATATTCCGGATGAAATTGCCTCAATGATGTATCCAAACTACCCTCAAGGAGATGGGATCTTAGCAAATCGTTTCAGCTTTGCTATCAGCGATTTGTATAAAGCTGGAGCTGTTGAACGGATTAAACGAGGTATGTATCAAATAACAGAACTAGGTTTGGATTTATTAAATAATTATGGTGAAAAAATCAATAGAAAACTTTTGGAACAACAACCTGCATATCAAAAATATATGCAAGAATTAGTCGAACGGAATAATCGTGTTGGAACGACTACTATCGAAGCAAGCGCACCAATTGAAAGTGCTAAAATAGACATTGAGGATATGATCAACAATCAAAATAATCAAATTGCGATTGAACTATTAAACAAAGTTCGACAAGTGGAGCCAGTATTTTTTGAAAAGTTAGTTATACATTTATTGGAGACAATGGGATATAGTGGAAAACACGGAACGGCAGTTGTTACATCCAAATCAAATGATGGTGGAATAGATGGCATCATCAATCAGGATCCATTAGGAACTAGTACTGTTTATGTTCAAGCAAAGCGATATCACGAAACTAATACCATTGGTCGCCCTGCTATACAAGGATTTTATGGCGCTTTAGCTGCTGTAAATGCAGATAGAGGAGTTTTTATAACAACTTCTAGTTTTAGTGCTAATGCGCACGAATTTGCCAAAAATCAAGGGATAGTTTTAATAGATGGTATAAAATTAACAGAGCTCATGTTAGAGTTTGGTGTTGGTGTAGAAATAGCCAAGACGTACAAGCTATTTAGAATTGATAATGATTACTTTGAAGATGAGCTTTAGCTTATTATAAATAACAAAAAAATAAATTTTCTTTAACCACACCAATTAAAAAGTTGAACTTTTTTTGAAAAGTGCTAACGTTAAGAAGAGATTAACAATAGAAAGAGGTCATTTTGTTGCTATCTTTACTTATTTCTGTCAAAAAATTATTTTCATCTTTTTTAGGTATCTTAAAAAAAGAAGACACTCGTGCCTTGTTCTTTTTATTGGCAACCACGTTGTTGAGTGGGACTATTTTTTATTCAACAGTGGAAAAATTGTCGCCATTAGATTCGTTATATTTAAGTTTCATGACGTTAACCACGATTGGTTATGGAGATGTGCATCCAGTTACTGACTTGGGAAAAATTTTCACCATGGTTTATGCTACAGTGGGCTTGGGGATTATGGCTATGTTTATTTCGGTCGTAGCAAAATCCTACTTGTATTCTAAACAAAGTCATCACCACCATCACCATAAAAACAAAGAACATTCAGCGGAAAAGTCTTCAGAAAAATAGACGAAATTGATGAGTTGACCAAGTGTTTCTCGAAAAATGAAAGTTTTTTGAGAAACACTCTTTTTTTATCTTAATAATTATGGTAGTATGTCCCAAACTGTATTTTATTTTAAAGGAGCGTGAAGTGAATGGTCAAAGCGATTCGGAAATTATCGTTAATTCAAAAAATCATGATAGGGATTGTGATTGGAACCACCTTGGGTTTCTTGGTGCCTGAATGGACCTTCATCAGCGTTCTTGGTGAATTGTTTGTGGGCGCCTTAAAAGCAATTGCGCCGATTTTAGTTTTTGTCTTAATTATTGCGTCGCTAGCCCAACAAAAGGCTGGGGCGAAAACATATGTTGGATCAATTTTAGTTGTGTATCTGTTAGCGACATTTTTGGCAGCTGTTGTTGCCGTGACAGCAAGCTATCTGTTTCCCGTTAAGATTGTCTTGGAGGCGGCGCAGGAATCGCAAGCAGCCCCAACGCAACTTAGTGATGTTTTAAGTAATGTGTTAACAAGCGTTGTCCAAAATCCGATTCAAGCGATGATTGAAGGCAATTATTTATCTGTTTTATTTTGGTCCTCATTAATCGGCATTGGGCTACGTCAAAGTTCGGTCGCTACCAAGGATGTGATTGCCAATCTTTCAACAGGGATTACCACGGTCGTTCAAATGATTATCGGCATTGCGCCAATTGGAATTCTAGGTTTGGTGTTTCATTCGGTGGCAACAACAGGCATTGCAGGGTTAGCCAAGTATGGTCAGTTACTATTATTGTTAATTGGTACGATGGCCGTAGTTGCTTTAGTCGTTTATCCAGCGATTGTTTTTTGGAATATTCGGCAAAATCCGTATCCGTTAGTCTTTTTTGTATTAAAGGAAAGTGCGATTCCCGCATTCTTTACACGCAGTTCTGCGGCCAATATTCCCATTAATATGGAATTGGCGAAAGCAATGGATTTAAATGAAGAATCTTATGCGGTCTCTATTCCGCTGGGCGCAACGATTAATATGGGTGGCGCAGCCATTACGATTACTATTATGACATTGGCGGCAGTCCACACATTAGGGATGTCCGTGCCAATCTATTTAGCATTATTGTTGAGCATCATCGCCGCTGTTTCTGCTTGTGGGGCTTCAGGAATTGCTGGTGGCTCCTTGTTGTTAATTCCGCTTGCATGTAGTTTGTTTGGCATTTCCAATGACATTGCCATGCAAGTCGTCGGCGTTGGCTTTATCGTCGGCGTAGTCCAAGATTCCATTGAAACAGCGTTGAACTCTTCTAGTGACTTGTTGTTTACCACCTCAGTTGAGTTAGCAGACCGACGTAAAAATGGTGAAATCATTGATGTTAAAGCGTTAATTGGCAAAAGTCAATTGGTGGTCGAACAAGAAAATATTTAAAAGAAAGGAACAACCCGCTAAAATGTGGGTTGTTCTTTTCTTTAATAATCTCGGCCCCATTTTTTTCAGGGGCCACTGAAATTATCGACCATTTTGTGAAGAAAATCCTCTCTATAATAAAGGTATCAAGTAAATAGGAGGTACACGAAATGAAATGGTATCAACTTTCCTCAACAAAAGTAATCGAGCAGACTAAGACGAAGCAAACGGGTCTTTCTAGCGAAGAACGTCAGCAACGTTTACAAACGAATGGTCCAAATAAAATTGAAGAAAAACAACAACTGAAAACGTGGCAAAAGCTAGCCAAACATTTTACAGATTTACTAATGGTGGTCTTACTCGCTGCCGCAATTCTAAAATTTGCCACAGGCGAAGTGGTCGAAGGAAGTATCATTTTTCTAGTGGTACTTGTCAATGGCTTTGTCGGTTATTGGCAAGAGCGTAAAGCAGAAGAATCATTAGACGGCCTGAAACAGATGATGGGCCAAGAGGCAGTCGTTCTAATTGATGGACAAAAAACAACCGTTTCTTCTGAAACATTGGTTCTGGGAGATGTAGTCACGTTACAAGCTGGCGATGTAGTTCCAGCAGATTTGCGCTTATTTGATGTTCATAATCTGATGATTGAAGAATCAATTTTGACAGGCGAATCAGAAGCCGTGGAGAAAATTACCGGTTCCTTGAATGAGGAATTGCCAACAGGCGATCAAAAGAATTTGGCTTTTTCAGGAACACTTGTCCAAGCAGGTTCGGCCTTAGGTGTTGTAGTAGAAACAGGAGATGCCACTGAAGTTGGAAAAATTAATCACGCGTTGCAGTCAGTAGATCAAAAAACAACGCCGCTCGTACGGAAAATGCACCAATTAAACAAGCAAATTTTCCAAGGGATTATGGTCTTGATCGTGTTTCTGATTTTCTTTACCACTTTTCGTCATGGCATGGAATGGAGCCTCTTATTTTCTGCGATGATTGCATTAATTGTAGCAATGATTCCAGAAGGCTTACCTGCTGTGTTAACGATGATTTTATCGATGGGTGTTCATGAGATGGCTAGAGAAAATGCGATTATTAAAGGCATGCCTTCCGTTGAAACATTAGGTTCAATGACAGTTATCTGTTCAGACAAAACAGGAACGCTAACTAAAAATGAAATGACGGTAATGGATGTAGTGACTGAAGAAATGACCATTGTCAAAGAGATTATGGCCAACTGTCAAGAATTGAAATTACAAGACCAACAAAAAATCGCCGACTTACAAGGGAATCCTACCGAGTTAGCTTTACTACAATATGTTGATCAGGATCAACTGTCTTTACGCCCTGTAGAAAAGAAAATTCCGTTTAGTTCAAGTTATAAATACATGGCCACTCGCCATCCGCAAGCAGAAGGTTCAATTATTTATGTCAAAGGTGCGCCAGAAGTATTGTTACAACTTTCTACGTTATCTGATAATCAAAAAGGTGCTTGGCAAGCACAAGCTGCGCAATTAGCGCAAAAAGGACAACGGGTATTAGGTTTCGCTTATAAGACAGTTACGTCACAACAGGAACTGACACATGAAACATTGTCAGGATTGACGTTTGCTGGACTGGCAGGCATCATCGATCCGCCAAAAGAAAGTGCCATTCAAGCCGTCAAAGAATCTCAAGAAGCAGGTATTTCCGTCAAAATGATTACCGGAGACCATAAAGATACAGCGCAAGCCATTGGCGAGCAAGTTGGTTTAAAGCATACGAAAAAAGTTCTTGAAGGATTAGAAATTGATACTATGTCAGATGAAGAATTAGCCCAGCACGTTCAAAAAGTCGATGTATTTGCACGAACAACGCCAGAACATAAATTACGAATTGTCACGGCGTTACAAAACAATGGTGAAATTGTCGGCATGACCGGTGATGGCGTGAACGATGCGCCAGCACTAAAGAAAGCTGATGTCGGAATTGCCATGGGAATTAAAGGAAGTGAAGTAACCAAACAAGCCGCAGATATGGTTTTGGCAGATGATAATTTCCATACGATTGCTAAAGCTGTGAAAGAAGGACGCCGCATTTTTGATAACTTGAAAAAGACGATTACCTTCTTCTTGCCAACTTCTTTAGCACAAGGTTTAATTGTTGTCTGGGCGCTTTTAATGAATCATCCTCTCCCGTTGACACCTGTCCAGATATTATGGGTAAACATGGTAACTACGATTACTTTGTCTTATGCATTAGGTTTTGAAAAAGCGAGTGCTGATACCATGAAACGACCACCAAGAGATGTCAACGAAGGCATTTTAACAAAGTACAGTATTTTTAGAATCATCTATGTGTCGGTACTCATTATGGTACCAGGTTACCTCATGGCGTTACAATTTGAGGGCCAAGCCTTACAGCAAACGTTCCTCTTACAAAGTATCGTCTTAGCGCAAGCAGCGTATATGATCAACTGTCGTAAGTTGGTTGATCCGTCGTTAAGCACAGGATTTTTCCAAAATAAAGTGTTGTTTGCTTCATTAGGAATCCTCTTTTTACTACAAGCGCTAGTAGTTTACTGGCCAGTAGCGCAGCAATTAATTGGCACAACTTCTTTAAATGGCCTTCAATTAGCAATGATTTTCGTCCATGTTGTGAGTCTGTTTTTCCTTGTTGAAGGGGAAAAATATATAACCAAACGATTCATGACGAAAGAAAGCCAAAAAACTAGCGAATGTCCTCGCTAGTTCCTTTAAAAATAAGAATGAAGAGTGAGCTCTGCTAGTCGGCGGAGTTCATTTTTTGTTGGAATTAAAGAGAGATAAAAGACAGGAAGATCAAGATGATCCAAGGGGAAATTGGAAATAATTATGTCGGCTTCATTTAACGTCAACTGGCTTAGTTCCACATATTCAATATCTTGTAATTTCACACGAGTACCTAAATAAGCAGCTAATTCTTGTTGTAAAAAAGCTTTCCAAGCAGGTTCCCCTTGAAAGAGGAAATAGGCAGTCATCGTTTGCGCCTGAATGGAATAAATGGCTTGTTTTTCTAACAAAGAAGCCAAACTAAGAAAATAAGTTGGTTCTTCAATCGTGGTGTAGCGAGATAAAATCTCCAAAAGTTCTTGGTTGCTCTTTGATAACGCAAGGTCCTCTGCGGCTTGTTCGGTCATTAATTCTTGATATTCCAATTGAAATTGCTCAGAAAGTGTTGGGGACTCGGTATATTTAATGAATAACAATAACAGATTATCCAATAAATTTGTTTGGATTAAATCAGGCCGGGCTTCTTCAGTGGACAAATTAGTGACAAACTGCTGTAACGACTTTCGCAGCTGGCTGTAATGAGTGTGGAGCGCAGAAGCCAACGTTTCGCCATAGACATTATCGTAATTCCAGCTTTCTAAGAAACAAAAGAAGGCAAAAAAACTTTCTTCTCCTTGCAAATAGATGCCTTCAGAAGCATAAAGTTTTGCCAAGGACGGTTGATAAAGTTGAAACAAGACATCTTTTGAGTCAAAAGAAAATTGACTCACTCGGCAATTGGCTTTGTTGCGAATCGTGTTAATGAAAAACCAACAAGCACCAAAAATTTCTTCCGTTTCCACCGTCAACTCACTACTGTAAACTTGTTTCAAAAATTGAAAATAATGCTCCTCATGAATCGAATAATCGTCAAAAAAATAATTATTATGAGTAAAAGGCACCAACAAACGATGATAAAAAATCCGAATATTGCTTTCTGCCCCGATTAGCTGAATGGTCGTCGTGGTTAGTTGAATCGTTAAATGAAAATCACGTAAGGCCTGATTCATTTTTTTGATATGTCGCTTCAAAGTTTCATAAGAAACACCACTAGTGCTCAAAAAAGAAGTTGTCACTAACTCTTTCGTAAATAGTAGTTCTTTTAATAGCTGAATACTAATGGATTGAGGTAAAAATAATGACCAAAGCTCATTGGTTTGCGCATTCCCCTGATTGCGTAACCGAATACCACTGCTATCGGTTTCAATGGACCAGTCGGCGGGTAATTGACTGCGAATATATTGTAAATCCGAAAAAACGGTTCGCTCTGTCGTCTGGATTTGCGTGGCTAAACGCTTGGCTGTCAGCTGAGGAACATTTAATAACTGTTCCAACAAACGAATTTGCCGAAGCAAATCTTTTTCCGTTATCACACGTTTTAACATGGAGTACATGGCAAAACCTCCTTTTGCTTAAGAATACGGATAAAAAGGGGATTGGTCAATTAAAAAAAGAAGCGAATTACGATTCGCTTCTTTTTATTCACTATACAAAAATATCAAATGTATACAAAACGGCTGACAATAAAATAGTTACAACAGCCATTCCTGATACAAAGCCGACAGCATCAGGAACAAACGGAGGTAATCGTTTAGCAATATAGTTACCGACAGGGGCCGCACTGATTCCTGCTAAAACGGCGATGGTCAGGGAAAGCCAAAAACCACCACCCATCATTAAAATCACACCAGGAACAATGCTGACCAGTGGCATAAACGTTGGATACCAACCTTCTTCAGCGAAATGTTTTCGATAAAGAAAAACACCAACAGCCGAAGCAATCATTTGTCCCATTAAAATGTCAGGAACCAAGCCAGAACCATTTGTAATATGATTAATATTGACAAACCAATCTGTTAAAACGCCTAGAATTACCAAACCTCCAACTAACTCATTTCCATAAAACCAAGCTTCGGAGAAGTCAGCAAAAGTGCGTCGTATTGACCATTGAAAGGTTTGCGTATTTTCAATTTTAGGTTGTTTTTGCCGCTTCTGAGCGATTGGTGCAACAGAAGGAACCATCCAAGGAAGTTGATGACAGATGGCTGAAACAATCCAGCCAACAAAAGCCATTGTGGTAACGTTGGAAACTGTACCAGGCACATTTAAAAGAGGCATCAATTGCGCATTCAGCCAATTGGCAAACGGAAAAGTGAAAAGCGCACTCAACAGAGAAATCGTTCCTAATTTTTTCCAGCCAGGACCGTAAACGAGTGTTAAAGCTGGCGGCGTGCCGACCACTACAATAAACGTTGGTAACCACAACACTTCTTTTGTAAAAAAGCGTGTAAAATCAAAAACATAAATAGTTAAAAAGAGGGAAAGTAGCTGAGAAGCAAGTACCCAAGGCCAAGCACCAGAGCCACCAGCAATTGCAAATCCCTGCCATTTTGAATTTTTTCGATAAAGTTGCCAAGCAATCAGACCGCCGATTAGTAAGAAAAGCGTTGTAAAAAGTCCACCGTAAAATTCTCCTTCCGTGAAGTTCATAACAAAATAGATAAATTTGTAAAATCCCTGCTGATTCACTTTGGTAACTACGTCATTGTAAGGAAAAAAGTTAGACACATGTCGAAAGCCATTCATGATCCAATACAGGAACATTCCCAAAAAAATTTTTACAACAAGAGCTAAAACGGCTTCGTAATTGATCGATTTATTTTTCATATGATCGCTCCAAAAAAATGACATTTTACTAAGTTTTTGAAATTAGTTTATTTTAGCTACTAAAGCTTTTAGTGCCTCGTTAAAGACATTTGCTGGCGGATTAGTCAATCCAGCGCCAATCATACCAATCCCCGGTTCTTTATGAGCAATAGCAGTATTAATGACAGGCAGCATCCCTGTTTCTAAGACTTTTAAGATATCAATGCCTGAAGGAATCCCCATAAAATCTAAAACAGGAATCGTGACATTGGGATTTTCTTTCGTAGTAATTTCCAGCATTTCTTTTGAATAATTCAATGCTTCTGCCACTGTTCCGCCAACTAATGGGACAATTGCTGGTGCAGCTGCCATAGCAAATCCGCCAACACCATACGTTTCTGTAATAGCACTATCGCCCATATCCAAACCAGCATCTTCTTGTGTGTAACCAGCAAACATCGGACCAATCACCCGTTGGGCAGGCCCCGTAAACCAGTGATTTCCACCAATCCCACTGACACGAATTCCAAATTCGACCCCATTGCGACACATGGTGGTGACAATTGTACTATTCTCCACATTATGACCAGCATCTAACGCACATTTAGCGGCACCCATCCAAGTTGGACCAGAAAAATAGTCAGAACTGCCAAGAAATTCAAATACTTCTTTTAATTGTTCACGAGAAAAATCAGTTTGAACCATGTAAGGTGTTAATGCTTGGACTAACAACGTACTTCCGGCTACATTGCGATTATGGCACTCATCGCCCATATGCAAGGCTTGCGAAAGCATTAAGCGTAAATCAATGCCTTCTGGACAAAAAGTCATGGCATCATGAAGTAATGGACCTAAAACATCGCGCATCCAAATCAGGCGATCCACGACGGATTGATCATTTGCACCAAATCGTAAAACTTTCGCCAATTGTTCACTTAAATTAGTAAAAGCCGTGTTGCCGTACGTTTCATTTTTGATAATATGAACGTACATATTCGGAGAAGTCACGCCAGCCATAGAACCAACGGCATCATGTTCATGACAAGGAGAAAACGTAATCGCGCCAGAACGAGCAACCCGATCGGCATCAGCTAGATCTTTTGCTAATCCTTCAAAAACAAGCGCTCCTTGAACGGCACCTTTCATCGGTCCGCACATATTTTCATAAGTAATGGGTGGACCAGCATGTAAAATGGTCGTTTCAGTCATATTGGGCATGACATTAATTGCTTTATCAAATCCCACTAAAATAGGTTTTGATTGAATAATGCGGGTAACCGCTTCTTCGTTGGCTTGTTGGATTTTTTCATAAAGCGTTGGATTTTTTAATTGATCCAATAATTTCAATAGCTCTGGGTCACCATTGGCTGGCGGTGCCCAATTTACTTGATGTGAAGGAATCCCTTGTTTTTTCATATCTTCATGAATAAAGTCAATGCCTACATTGATCGTATCTAAAGGCTGTTTAAAAAGATCATTTCTGCTCATGTTCGTTCGCTCCTTTTACAAAAGTTTTGGTGGCTTCGCAAAGTTGATGACTGCTGTCGACAACGAGAACCTCTAAATCTTCTAAAATTTTCCGCTGTTCATGAATATCTTGTGGATCTTCTTCGGTCCCTAAAACATAGCCAATAATGGCTAGCTCACGACCATCTGATTTCGCTATTGCTTTGGCTTCCTTTAACGCCTCCGCTAACACGCCAACAGGATTTTCGTGAGAACCATAACCTAATTCAAAATCTAACGCTAAAACTGCCACTTCAGGATCTTTGGCTTCTTGAAGAATGCGAGTAATCCGAGAAGTCGGATCGATCATTGGATGTGGGCGGCCTTCTGTGAAACGATCATCACCGAAATCAATCAATGTATGTGCTTGGCTGTGGTCAGGATTTGCTAATTGCCGTTCAGGAATTTTATGAATATTACTATAAACATCATCAGAGACTTCTGTTAAAGCATATAAAAGTTCATCACAAAGAGTGCCACCACAGAACAACCCACGAACAAATTTTTGAGAAGGGGCTTGTTGCTGTTGGATGGTTGTTAACGTTGCGCCTGTCGGATTTTGATAGAGGCTGGTTTCCGCTTCCTGTGTTTGACTAAATTGAATCACCTTTTGAACTGCATCCAGAGAAGAAGTAGCAAAAGTGACGTTGTCTATTTTTCGTTCCGTTTGTTCACTGCCGATAAAATAAATAACAACTGGTTTAGTTGAAACAGCTAATTTTTTTAAAATTTTCTCTGTTACTTCTGGAGCAGGCGGTTTAGAAATAAGCAAAATTGCCTTAGTTTGTTCGTCAGCCATTAAAGCATCCAGCCCGTCAAGCATCATCAGCCCACCAATTTCAGCAGACAAATCACGGCCACCAGTACCAATTAATTGTGAAATCCCATAACCATATTTATGGATTTGGACACTAACTTCTTGGCTGCCTGTACCAGAAGCGCCGACAATTCCAATATCTCCTGAACGTACCTCGTTAGCAAAACATAACCCAACGCCATTAATAATCGCTGTTCCACAATCAGGGCCCATCACAAACAGTTCTTTTTCGTGTGCTTTTTGTTTTAACGCTAATTCCTCGTCAACCGTCACGTTATCACTAAAGAGCATGACGTGTTTTTGCTGATCTAAAGCTTTATGCGCTTCTCGTGCAGCAAATTTTCCATTGACAGAAATTACAACTAAGTTGGCATCAGGCTCTTCATGAAGGGCTGAATCTAACGTCTTATAGGTTACTTCAGAAGAAGCAGTTTTCTTTTTCTTCGTAAATAACTCGTCGACTTGCTGTAAAATTTCTTCTGAGTTCGCTTGGTCATCAAGATCTAAAACAATTAATAAATCACCTGTTGTAACATGCTCCAAGGCGGGTGTATATAACCCAACATTCCGAATCACTTCAAGATTCATGTCGGTTCCCATCCCAATCATTGCGGTTTTAACTCCAGCCAGTTCATTGGCTCGTGTTGAAATGGTCATTAAAGTAACTGAATCAAAATAGGCGTTCTCTTTAATTACTGTTTGAATTGTCATGATTATTCTCCTCACAAAATAGTTTTAAACCAAAAATAATGCCGCAAAGTATGTCGCTTCCTGAAGTTGAGCCCACCTCCTCTAAAGCTGAAACTGCTTGAGCCATTTCGTTTGTATTTCCGCTTTCAATTGATAAAAAAACACGCTGAACTAGTTGAGAAAACCGCTCGTTCACTGCTTCATGGATTTCCGCATAACTGACCGCATTCGTTCGTTCCTTGGCTAGCACAGCCAGCTGTTGGAAATTCGAGGGAAGTTGCTGTAATGCAGAAAAACTAGCAAGTAATCCTGTGATAAAATCATCGCCAGTGGGGGTTAAACCAATCCCCAATCCTAAAATCTTCGTTAAACAATCAAGAGCTATTTTAAAAGATTTTTGCGCCCAAGCCTGTTGAAAATGAACCATTTCTTTTTGAATCTGGGTCCGACTATAAGAATCAAAAAGAAAGGTTGACGACGAAGCAGGAAAAAGCGCTTGCCAAGGATTGAAACGAGTTTGCTGAATATACGTTAAAAAAATAGCTATCTTTGTTTTACTGGGTGTTAAATAAAGTGGCGTTGGTTGCCAAATTTGGGCATCGGCTAGGGTTAATTGTCGTCGGCCTAACCGGATAAACAGGGGCTCAATTTGGACAGGTAAATCAGCGAAATGGCTAAGTTTTTTTTCATCGAGTATAATCGTGTTAGGTGCTATATGTTCGGGATGCGTTGAAATGGTCAAGAGAATTTCTTGGGTGTCTACATGACCATAATTAATAGCGTGCGTAAAACATTGCAAACTAGTCAATGTTTGATGAGGGAGTTTCGATAAAATCGTTTGGTCATAAGCTAAAATTTTTGTCATTCCAACGACCTCCTTTTTAATAGCGCTTTCACGACTTCATAATAAAAGAATCCAGCACGCTAAACAATTGCTAAAAATGACATTGATTTACAAGTTTGAATGGACAATTTGTACATTGGGAGGATAAATGATGTTAAAAGTGAGTGATTTATTAACGTTAGAAGAATTACCTGGCATTACCTTAGTGGCAGGACATAAAAATCAGGACCAACCGATTTTAAAAGTCAATATTTTAGAAAATCCTGATATTTTAGATTGGCTAACAGCAGGTGAGCTGCTGTTAACGACAGGGTACATATTTAAAGATGATCGGAAATTACAGAAAAATTTTTTGAAAGAACTAGCCAAACACCATTGTGCTGCCTTGGGATTTAAAACCCAACGTTATTTTGAAGAAGTTCCACCAGACCTAATCAAATTAGCAGATGAAATGAACGTTCCTATTTTAGCAATTCCTTACAATTACACCTTTTCGCAAATTGCTGACGTGTTGAAAAGTCGTGTCACGTTAGAACAATTTGACATGAATGCGCAAGAAACCGCATTGCATAATAAAATTTATCAAATCTTAGAAACGGGAAGTAGCAGTTTTCATTTGCTGCAGGATCTAGCAGAAACTATTCAAAATCCTGTCTTGTTATTGAATGACCACTTTGAAGGAGTTAATTTTTTTGACTTGCCTAAAAATCCAATTCGTATTTCTAGCATTTTAGAAGATAGACAAGAAACCTCAGAGTTCCAAAAACAATTACTTGAACAAAGTCATCCATTACTACGCTTTTATCAAGAACCGATTCATTTACAGTTGAAACTCCAGAACCAAGTGGTGCCAATTGAAATTTATCCAATTAAAAAGAAAAATGTTATTTTATATTATTTACTCGTCTGGAACACCTTGGCCCCATTACGACCAGTCGACGTGGCTCATTTTAAAATCACAGCTCATTACTTACTTTTACAATTGCAATTGGAATACTCACGGAAATTTGAAGAATACCAACAACGAAACAAATTATTTTTTAAGCTGATTGCGCATGAAAAGAGGGATCAAGCTGTTTTCCAACAATTTCAACAGTATTATCGCTTGACAATAGATAAGCCCTATGCGATTTTGCTAATTTCATTAACCTTAAATGAACGCCAAAGGCAAGAAAGAATGTCTATTTTAGGTAACCAGTTAAACCAAGTTATCTTAGGGGACAAACAAAAAATTGTTTGTATTGAAATTGACAGTTCCTTTGTCTTATTAGTTGAAGATCCACCTGAAAAAGAAGGCGATTATCTGAAAATGATGCAACGCCTAGCGCAAAGTAGCATAAATCAGTTAATGAAAGTACAAGAAGATGTGGAACTTTTCCTAACAATAGGACCTAAGATTCAAGGTCTGACCCATATTCATGAATCGTATCAACAAGCGATTGACGTTTTAGCCTTTCAACGCCAATTCGTTGCAGAAAAACCTGAAATGAGGATTGCTTCCTACGCGAATTTTCATTTTAGACAGACACTACAACGTTATTTTTTAGAAGAAGGACAAGCAACCCTCAGAAAAAAATATCTTCAACCATTGCAGAAAAGTGATCAACAGCAACATACCGACTTTGTCCATACTCTGAATGTCTATTTTCAATCAAAACGAAACTTGTCTCAAACAGCCAAAAAGCTCTTTATTCATCGTAATACTTTGTTACAACGATTGGAGAAAATTGAACAGCTAGTGCTGTTGGATTTTGATAAGGAAGTGGATTTGTTGGCGCTGGAAGTGGCGTTGTTTGTGGGATTCGAGTAGTGAAAATTTGTCGATGATATTGCTTTTCTAGCAAAAAAGACTTACACTGTAAGGTTGTGTAAGTCTTTTTTTATTTGTCTTGAATAAATAGGAGGTTATAAATGTGGGAGCAGAATTAAATCAACGGTTATTCAGCGCTGCAGACAATCTTAGAAGTAAAATGGATGCGTCTGAGTACAAGAACTACTTATTAGGATTAATCTTTTATAAATATTTATCTGATAAATTATTACAAACAGTAGTGACTTTAGCAGATGAGTCACTAGAAGAATATGATACGCCAACAAAACAAACAGAGCTATATAAAGAATTGCTAGCAGATGAGGACTCTCGTCAAGACTTAGTTGACACCTTAGTCGATACATTAAGTTATGATATTGAGCCAGATTATTTATTTAGCAGTTTAGCAGAACAGGCAAAACAAAATGTTTTCCAATTAGATGACTTGAAAAAAGCCTTTGTTTATTTATCTTCAAATTATAAACAATTTAATGGCTTATTTGATGATGTTGATTTACAATCGAAAAAATTAGGTTCCGATGACCAACAACGAAATGTAACAATTACGGAAGTATTAAAAAAATTAAATGATATTGATGTCACTGCCCATGAAGGCGATGTGATTGGTGACGCTTACGAGTTCCTGATCTCGCAATTTGCGTCAGAAGCAGGAAAAAAAGCAGGAGAATTTTACACCCCTCATCAAGTTTCGGATATGATGGCGCGGATTGTGGCTTTGGGTCAAGAAGATAAAAAGTTGTTTAGTGTTTTTGACCCGACGATGGGTTCGGGCTCGTTAATGCTGAATGTCCGTAACTACTTGAATTATCCAAAAAGTGTCAAGTATCATGGACAAGAGCTGAATACGACTACTTTCAATCTTGCGAAAATGAACCTGATTTTGCATGGTGTGGAAGCGGAAGATATGAATTTACGGAACGGGGATACGCTTAACAAAGATTGGCCAACAGATGAGCCATATACCTTTGATTCTGTAGTTATGAACCCGCCATACTCGGCAAAATGGTCGGCAGATGCCTCATTTTTAGATGATTCACGCTTTAACCGTTATGGAAAATTAGCACCGAAATCGAAAGCAGACTTCGCCTTTTTACTGCATGGTTATTATCATTTAAAAGATTCAGGAACTATGGCGATTGTCTTGCCACATGGGGTTCTTTTCCGTGGTGCTGCCGAAGGTGTTATTCGTAAAAAATTATTAGAAGATGGTAGTATTTACGCAGTTATTGGCATGCCTGCCAACTTATTCTTTGGTACATCAATCCCGACTACGGTTATTATTCTTAAGAAAAATCGTGACAATCGAGATGTTTTATTTATTGATGCAAGTAAAGAATTTACAAAAGGGAAAAACCAAAATAAATTAGCAACCGAACATATTGACAAAATTGTTTCAACTTATATTGAACGTCAAGATGTAGAAAAATATGCACATGTAGCGACTTTTGAAGAAATTGTTGAAAATGATTATAACTTGAATATCCCGCGCTACGTAGATACTTTCGAGGAGGAACCGCCTGTGGATTTGGTGGCATTAAATAATGAAATCAAATCCACAAACCAGGAAATAAAAAAAGTAGAAGCTGAGTTATTAGCTATGCTTGATGACCTGGTGGTAACGGAGGAAACCCAAGCACTAATTGATGCCACGAAAGAGGTGTTTGGAGGATGAGGGACGAGATGAAAAAGGCCCCTCGGCTCCGGTTCCGCGGGTTTCAGGAAGATTGGGAACTGTGTAAGGTTGAAGAATTTTACGATTTTAAGAATGGACTCAACAAAGAGAAAGAATTTTTCGGTTCTGGAGTACCAATTGTAAATTTTGTTGATGTCTTTCATAACAGAGGTCTTACTCCTGAAATGCTTAAAGGTCGTGTTACTTTATCCAAAAAAGAGATTAAAAATTTCGAGGTAAAACAAGGGGATATATTCTTCACCAGAACTTCTGAAACTATCAATGAAATAGGTTATCCATCAGTTATGCTAGGTGTACCAACAGATACAGTATTCAGCGGATTCGTCTTGCGTGGTCGGGCACGTAGCGTCGACCCAATGGATAACCTATTCAAGCGCTATGTGTTTTTCACTGAATCATTTAGAAATGAAATGGTGAAAAAAAGTTCAATGACGACACGAGCTTTGACTTCAGGGACAGCTATTAAGGAGATGTATGTTCAATATCCGTCTTCGAAGGATGAGCAGCATAAAATAGGTGCTTTCTTAGCTCAAATCGATGATACTATCGCTCTTCATCAGCGTGAGTTAGATCAGTTGAAAGAGTTGAAAAAAGCGTATTTGCAATTGATGTTTCCAGTAAAAGATGAACGAGTACCGAAATTACGTTTTGCTGATTTTGAAGGAGAATGGGAGCAGTGTAAGTTTTTTGATATGTGGGAAAAGTCCAGCGATAGAAATAAAGAATTAAAATATTCTTCTAAAGATGTTTTATCCGTTGCAAAAATGACAAAAAATCCCGTTGAGCGTAATTCTTCAGATGAATACATGAAAACATATAATATATTACATTATGGTGATATTGCTTTTGAGGGAAATAAGTCAAAAGATTATTCTTTTGGTAGATTTGTTTTGAATAATTTACAAGATGGTATTGTTTCACATGTATTTATTGTGTTTAAGCCTAAAGTAAAAATGGATATAGATTTTATGAAGGTATATATCAATAATGAGTATTTCATGAAACATCATCTAGTAAAAGCTACAACGAAAACATTAATGATGACTACTTTAAATGTTCAAGATATGAATAAGCAGAAATTAAGAATTCCATCATTAAACGAACAAGAGCGAATTGGTAAATTTTTTAAAGAACTTGACCATGCTATCACACTCCACCAAAACAAACTAACCCAACTAAAATCCCTAAAAAAATCCTACCTCCAAAATATGTTCATATAAAACTGAATATTTACACACTTTAACACCTCCGAGATAATAAAAAAGATGATTCGTTCATCAACAATTATCAAGGAGGTTTTATTTTGGTTAAGAGAAAGAGAACAGAGCAGTTATTTCATGAGTATTTTAGTGAATGGGTGGAGCTATATAAGGTAGGGGCGATTCGGGATATTTCGTTGCAAAAATATTATATTGCGGAACAACGGCTTGCTGAGTTGGCACCTGGTTTAAAAGTAAAACATTTGGATCGGCAACGGTATCAGCAGTTATTAAATGACTACGCATTAACCCACGAACGGCAGACAACCATGGATTTTCATCATCAATTAAAAGGAGCAATTTTAGATGCAGTCGATGAAGGACTTATTTCAAAAAATCCAACACGAAAAATTGTCATTAAAGGAAAAGCACCACGTCCTAAAAAATCAAAATTTTTAAATCAATTTGAAGTTCAAGCTCTTTTGAAAGAATTAGAGTTAGGCGAGCAACTAAACTGGGATTGGTTTATTTTATTGGTAGTTAAAACGGGCCTACGCTTTTCCGAAGCATTGGCGCTAACGCCAAAAGATTTTGATTTTTCTAAACAAAAAATAACTATTGAAAAAACATGGAATTATAAGAACCCCACTGGTTTTTTCCAATCAACAAAAAATGAATCTTCTAAACGCAAAGTACAAATTGACTGGCAAACAGCAATGCAATTTTCTCAATTGATAAGAAATATGCCACCAATGGAACCAATTTTTGTGAAAGGACGTGTCTTTAATTCTACGATTAATAGTCGCTTAAAAGTCTTATGTAAACGTGCGCAGATTCCAGTGATTACTGTCCATAGTTTGCGTCATACACATGCCTCGCTGTTATTATTTGCTGGTGTTTCAATTGCCAGCGTGGCGACTCGATTAGGCCATTCTAGTATGACAACTACGCAAGAAACTTATTTGCATATTATTCAGGAATTAGAGAATCAGGATAACGATAAAATTATGCGCCATTTGGCGATGTTGATGTAGAAAGAAGCGCTCCAAATTCCGGAGTGCTTCTTTCGTTATAAGTTAAGTAAAGATTTTGCATTTACACGATCATACAATTCGATTAACAATTCTTTATTGTCTTTCATTTGCGAATAAACAACTTTTAGCCAATCTTTTTGAAATTCATAATCATTAATAATATCTTGAACAAGCTGAGCTTTAAACGCAAAATAAGGCTGAACCGTTCCATATTTTTCTGAAATCAAAGTATGTAGTAAAGTATGTTCCAATAAATTACAATAAACTAAACGGTCAGGTAATTGTTCTTCCCATGGCGCAACTAGAGCATAATCTGTAGTTGATAAATTCGGATAGTTATCCTCTCCAACATGATGAATTTCCGATCCCTCCATTGACCGAGTAATTTTAGGATTTTTAGATTTACAAGTTGGAGTCCTGAAATAAGAACCTGGAACTGAACCATACTTATTATTTAAGTACGTGACAAGTTCAGAATAATTCATTTTCACAAGTTTTTGATATTCTTCTTGCAAGCTGTTTGCCATTGATAGTCATCCTTTCTTTTTCATAATAAAGATACTCCTTCCAATGATATTGTGCAACATTGAACAATCGTTTATGTAAACAATCCCAGTTACTTTTACGTGTAGCAGTAACTGGGACTGAATTAGATGAACATGTTTTGGAGGTAGGATTTTTTAAGAGTCTTTAGTTGGTTGAGTTTGTTTTTGTAGAGAGTGATGGATTGGTCAAGTTTTTTGAAAAAAATTCCTATTTTTTTTTGTTCTTCCGTAGAAGGATACGGGATAGGCATTTCTACAAATATTGAATCTTTAATAGCAAAACGATCTGCACGAGCTCCAGTATCACCATTCAGCTCCATGAAATGATGCCAATAAACGGTATCAAAGTACTTTTCAAGATAATTATTATCAATGCTATGTGTGCGAAAGACGTAATACAATGGCGACATGACGCCGGTACGTCCAAGTTTATTGCGTTTAATTGGACCAACTGGTGCAAAATTTGAAATTCGTGGATTGTAGACGAAATCATCATTCTGAACTACGTAGTAACTATCGAGATTATTTGCATTTGAAATATCTTTATCAAAAAAAAATCGTTGGTTGATAATCCCGTATTCTGCTGAATTTGTCAAGGTTTCGGTAAATTTCCCATGTTTATTCTTTTCTTTAACCTTATCAGAAATATCACTCAACTTACACAGTTCCCAGTATCCCTTAAAACCAGTAAATCGTAACTTTGGAAGTTTATCATTTTTAGTATTTGTTGAAGCAAACATCAGCTGTAAATAAGCCTTTTTTAGCTCTTTTAGCTGATCAAGCTTACGCTGATGAAGAGTGATGGTATTGTCGATTTGTTTGAAAAATTCTCCAATTCTTTGTTGTTCACTACCACTTGGTATATAAACCGTTACAGCATTAATCGTTGTTTTTGAAAGACTAGGAACTCCTGTTGATTCATCTTTAGATTTCCAATTTATTTTTCTAAAAATAGAATAAATAAAGTTAAGATCAAAATTGTTTTTAGGAATTGCATAAAATAGTGTATCTACGGTCCAAAAAGGTGCTTTTAAAATGTAAGGATTATTTATCGTTCCTTTCCGGCCAATTCCGATAGCATCCTCATCATATGACAATGCTTCACTGACACTTAGCATATATCCTCCCGTACCGTAGACAGGTATATTTCCAGAACCCAGATGTTTATAGTCACGTCCAGAACGAACGTCTACTATTTCTTTTAACTTACACAGTTCCCAATCATCATCATAAGTTTTTTAACCAAAATATAGTTATAAATTTATCAAAATGATATAATTTAATTAAATAAAACAATGTGAGGGTCAGGTTATGAAGCTAAGTGTCAACGATGAAGCAACAGTGGAAAACAAGTTAATTGCGATTCTTGGGGAAGATCGTAATCAGTGGACGTATCGAGCAGATTTAAAATCGGAACAAGATTTATGGCGTAACTTACGTGAAAAAATCATTCAAAATAATTTAGCCGCAATTGGGGAACACCCTTTAACAGACCAAGAATTTGAACGCATCAAAACAGGATTATTAGAACGAACACGCACGCCTTTTGAAGCAGCGAAATGGCTAAAAGGGGAAAATGGTATTGCGAAAATTACCATCGAACGAGAAGATGCTTCTCTAGGAACAATGAGCTTGATTTTATATTCGAATCGTGATATTGGTGGGGGAATTTCTAGTTATGAAGTCGTGAATCAAATTGCAAAAAAGAATACTAATTCTGCAAAGCATGATCGTCGGTTTGATGTGACATTATTAATTAATGGGTTGCCTATTGTCCAAATCGAATTGAAACAAGTGACAGCGAAAGATGGTGTATTTCAAGCATTTAATCAAATTAAAAAGTATGCCGAGGAAGGTATGTTTCGTAATAATATTTTTTCAACTTTGCAATTATTTGTTGTTTCAAATGAACAAACCACTCGCTATTTTGCGAATGCGCTACCACAATTTATGCATAAAAAATTCTTATTTAGTTGGCGAACAAAAGACAATAAAAAAGTTGAAAATCTTTATGAGTTCTGTCGCCAAGTGCTAAATATACCAGATGCCCATCGCTTAATTGCCGATTATACGATTGTTAGTGAAGAACAAGACAACAAAGTATTAATGGTTTTACATCCTTATCAAATTCATGCGATTGAAGCCTTATATGTTGCCGCTAGTAAGCACACCTCCGGCTATATTTGGCATGCTACAGGTTCTGGAAAAACATTAACCAGTTTCGTTTCTACTAAATTATTAGCGCGTAAACCAGGGATTGATCGGACGATTATGCTTTTGGACCGAAAAGATTTAGATAATCAGACAACTAGTGAGTTTACTAAATTTGCTTCGGAGTTTAACACAGGGATTTCATCAGGTGATGGTAAAGCTAATAGTCTGATTGTCGGGACAGGCAGTGCCAAAGAATTGAGTAAAACATTGTTGGCTGATGCGAACTCTAACGTAGTCATTGTGACGACGCGTCAAAAGCTGGATGCTGCTTTGAAATATGCACGAAAACAAGAAGAGCAGAAGGGCACAAATCGTTTTCAAAAATTAATGGGGCAACATATTGTTTTTATTGTTGATGAATGCCACCGAGCAGTTAGTGCGGAAAATATGATGGATGTTAAAAAAGTATTTCCTAGATCCACTTGGTTTGGCTTTACAGGAACACCAATTTTTGAAGAAAATAAAAAGCAAGCGCAAGGACAATTAGCAAGAACGACACACGATCAGTATGGCGAAGTGCTTCATACATATACAATCAAAAATGCGTTAGAAGATAAAGCTGTGTTAGGTTTTCAAGTGGAGCACGAGGACACAATTGATAGAGAGTCTTTGTATGAAAGAATCTATACTATCTTGTCTAAAGAAACCAAATATGCAGAATACACGCCAGAAGAGTTAGCGGATATAGTAGAAACGATGGATGATATTCAAAAAGAAAAAATGCTGGACCGCTCTGTTTATGAAAGTGACAAGCATATTCAAGAAGTCATTCATAAAATATTCCGTCCGAATAATGCTTATACTAAATTTGATTTTGGTAATGGACGACCGCGAAAATCAGCGATTTTGACAACAAGTTCGATTGATATGGCAAAACGCTATTATCATGCCATTAAAGAAATGACTGCGAAAGAAAATTGGTTAGAACAAGAATTTCCTAACCATCAAATTCGCATAGGACGAACAATGGAAGACCCGGATTTTCCGCGAATCGCCATTACTTATTCATTAGAAGAAAACGCTGAGAATATTAGCGCACAGCAAGACGAGTTAGCAAAAATCATGGCCGAGTATAATGCGTACTATGGTACTTCATGGACCTTACAAGACATTGAGCGCTATAACGGAGACATCAACAATCGCTTAGCTCGTAAAAAAGCAGAGTTTAAAGAATTTGGCCGTCATGTTGATTTGGTTATTGTGGTTGATCGGCTGTTAACAGGTTTTGATGCACCTACGATTCAAACGTTATTTGTCGATCGTAATTTAGAATACGCCAATTTGATTCAAGCATTTTCAAGAACTAATCGCACCTATCCTGATAAAACAAAAGGCCTAGTGGTTACTTTCCGAAAACCTCACACAATGGAACAAAATGTCGCAAATGCGACTCGTCTTTATTCAGAAGCAAAAGAAGAATCTGGATTAATCTATCCAACCTATAAAGAATCAAAACAACGATTTAAAAAAGCCTTTCGTAAAATGCAAGAATTTAATCCAGAAGAGATAGATGAGAACCAGCCGATTGATGTGCGAATTGATTATGTTCAATCATTTCAAGCGTTAAGTAATAGCTATGAAGCATTAGTGACCTATGATGAATATAATGATGAAATGGAAAAATCACCAGCTTTAGCTGAGCAAGTCCATTTGATTGAAGAACAGATAGGAACATACGAAACAATCAAAGGCTCTTTAGTAGAAGTAGAACCTGGGACAGATAAAGATTTTTCGGAGATTGAATTTTACAGCGATAATCATGCCAAAATGTACGACATTGACTCTTCTTATATTGATCAATTATTAGGAAATTATTCTGCAAATAGCCAAGGCGTTCGTGAAGAAATTGAAAAGGCTTTGCAAAAATTGAATAAAACGGAATGTGTTAAAGAAGTGTATCGGGAAATTTTAAATGCAATGGATAATGAAAAAGTAGATCAAAAAGAAGATGTATTTGTTTTGAAAAGACGCTACTTCACAGGAACTAGAAATCAAGTGATTGCACAATTTGCGCAAGAATGGTTTGTTTCAGAAGATCAACTTCATTCATCCGCTATTCAATATATGATTGGTATGAACCCAATCCCAAACATGGGGGACATTATCAGCAGCAAAGACTTCGAGTCATATAAAGCAACGCACCCAGAAGCAAAACCATTTAAATACCCGCAACAAATGAAGCGTGCTTGGCGTCAAACGTTAGATGAATATTTAGTGCCATTGGAGGATGAATTACGATGATGGAGGAAGAATCACATGAATTTGTCTCATCAAGACTTCAATCTATTCAACCGAGAAATTTTCACATTCAAACAACTCAAAGAACAACAAACACCAGCAGAAATCGATGCCTTAAAGCAAACCTACAAGCAACATTGGGAAAAGTGGAAAGCCTTAAACCTCGCCATCGCCCAAAGTTTACCAGCTGAACTCGGCATCACTAAGCCGAAAATTGAAAGCTGGACCAACGGCTGGAATTTACGCAGTCATTTCTGGGCTGCATATCGCAGTGAGCAACGCCAAGCGGAAAATGCTTGTCTGGCGTTGTTATTAAATAAAAAGCAATTTCAAGTATATTTGATGTTTCAACATTACAAAAGTGAGGAGCGGGCAGGCTCAGTCGTCGCTTACAATCAATTGCTTAATCGTTTAGAAGCTTGGAGTCAAACCATCGACTGCGAAGGCTATTATATTTGGCCGCAGGAGGAGCATGAACTAGTGGACCATTTGCCTTTAAAAGATTATTTAGCAGATGAAAAACAACGGAAAATTCTAGAAGAGCGGATAGGCAATCACTCTTTTCAGATTGGTAAGTTGTGGTTTGCGACAGAAAAGCTTGAAACGATTGAAGAAAAAAGTTGTCAGGCGCTTCAAGAATTAGCGCCTCTGTACGTGGCATTACATGAAGAAAAAAACTTCTTTGATTGATTTATTGATCAGAGAAGTTTTTTGAGTTACAGCTATCAACAATTAACTCATTAATAATGGAGAGAAGACGAAAAAATTGCGATTTCCTTCACAAAACACCTTATTATCTTTCCGAAAATATGATATCTTTAGAATGGAAATTTCATGAAAAGAGGATGCGAATGTTTAAAAAGTACACACAAATGATAAGGGATGAATTTAAAGGGTATAATCAAAAAAAATTGAAAAAAGATTTCTTGGCAGGTTTGACTGTCGCAGCCGTCGCGTTGCCGTTAGCGTTAGCGTTTGGGGTCTCTAGCGGCGCCACTGCAGCAGCTGGCATGATTACGGCGATTATCGCTGGAATTGTGATTGGGAGCCTTTCGGGTGGGTTTTATCAAATTTCAGGACCAACAGGTGCGATGGCAGCTATTTTAATGTCAATTGCGGCAGTGCATGGCATGCAAGGGATTTTGTTGGCCACCTTTTTGGCGGGAATTTTCTTGCTTTTGGCAGGGATTTTGCGTTTAGGGAGCTTGACTTCTTTTATTCCGTCACCGGTCATTACCGGGTTTACTTCAGGAATTGCTATTATTATTGCGTTGGGGCAGCTTGATAATTTCTTTGGGGTTCGTTCAGAAGGACACAATTTAATTGAGAAAATCAGCAGTTATCGTTCATTGGGCTTTGATTTAAGTATACCAACGACGGTTATGTCGATTTTAGTGGTACTTGGATTAGTGTTCTTTCCGAAAAAGTGGAATGCGATGATACCAGCTTCATTGGTGATGATTATTTTAGCTACGTTAGCAACAGTGGTTTTTCAACTGCCAGTGGCCACTGTAGGGAAAATTCCGACAAGTATTTTTAGTGATACACGTTTAGAACTTGGTTCGCTTCAATTAAGTGCGTTTCAGGATATTTTGGTGCCTTCGATTAGCATTGCTATGTTAGGTATGATTGAAAGTTTGCTTTGTGGCGCTTCGGCTGGTCGCATGACAGGGAAACCATTAGACAGTAATCAGGAACTAGTGGCACAAGGAATTGGCAACTTAATTTTGCCATTTTTCGGTGGCGTACCTGCAACGGCAGCGATTGCCCGCACGAGCGTAGTGATTAAATCTGGTGCGCAAACACGTTTAGCGGGTATTTTTCATGCGGTCTTTTTATTGTTATCGATGTTGCTTTTATCGCCAGTCATGTCTAAAATTCCCATGCCTGCGTTAGCTGGTGTTTTAGTGGTGACAGCGTGGCGAATGAATGAATGGTCGGTGATTAAAGAATTCTTCCAGAAACGTTTCCACACAGCCTTGTGTTTATTCTTCTTAACGATGGTAGCGACCGTTATTTTTGACTTGAGTTTAGCGATTGTTTTAGGGGTCTTAGCGGGTTGCCTGTTTTTCATTGCGAAAAGTGCCGTGATTACGATTAATGTCGAGGAAGTTGATTGGTCAAGAATGGGGCTAGTACCGACCGATTGTACGGAAAATTGGGTGGTGGTTTATTTGAGTGGCCCGTTATTTTTCATGTCTTCTGAACGATTGAAACAAACGTTACTACAATTGGAAACAAAAAGTGGTGTAGTATTTTCAATGCGAGGAGTTCCTAGCATTGATAGTACGGCGTTAGATATTTTAGAAGAATTTTGTCTTGCAGCAGAAGGTCGTGGACAACAAGTTCAATTTGCCGCTCTGCAACCAGAAGTTGAAAAAATGATTCGAACCATTCAAGGAAATCAAGAGAAGGAATACCATTTCTCAGTCGCAGAATTTTTACAAACGGTGCATGTTGCAGAACAATAAGTCATTTTCAAATGAAATGTTCTATTTTCTATTGCGTGCTTAATGTGTGAAGAAATAAGAAAAATAAGTGGGGACTAAAACGAGTTTCTAGAGGAGTTCCTAAAAAATAATAAAGAGAAAACTTCTAAGTATGAAGTTTTCTCTTTATTATTTTTTAGGTTATTTATTGAATTACTTCTAGCATAACGTCTTTTTGATCATCCGTAACATTGCCAGCGTAATTAGGAGTGATTAAAGATATCGAACCATTTTTATTATTGAATAAGTATAAAGTACCCGATCTATTTTGTTCGTCGTTTGAAGAAATATTAGTTCCTAAAATTAACTCTGTATTTACTTTAACGGTGCGAATACTGTTATCGTCCGCCGAAAATATTCTAATCTCTTTTGTAGGAATTGTATTTATAGATAGCTCATATTTATTAATGGCTTCTTTCACTTGACCATTTTCAGCCCCAAACAATTTAGTTCGGAAGGTAGCAGTTGGTGTTGAATTTAAGTTCTCTAACGTAATTGAAGTTGGCACATTCATTCCTTTAAAATTAAATACGAGTGGATTGTTTAAACTACTAAGATCGACAGCATAAGGTGTTGCTTCTAAAGAATTTGCTTCTTCGACATTTGTGGATACTTCATTTTTAGACTTTGCCGAATCCTGAGTGGTACTGGCACTTTCTGAAGTTTCTTTTAGTTTATTATTAGAGCTTGTTTCTATGCTAGAACTGTAATGATTAGTACTGCTTTTCATTGATGTTGTATGATTGGTAGAATTTTCTTGTTTTTTAGGCTCATTCGCTTTCTGAGAACTACAACCTGTTAAAAAAATAACTAAAATAACACAAACTAATTTTTTCATACTATTCCTCCTATAGACGCTATAACTAATTTTATCTTACTTGTTAATATAACAAAAGGAATAATTATTTTATTTTCACGAATGCTCAAATTGTTTAAATCTGTAGTTTTTATACTTATTTTTGTTGCATTTGCAACAAAAATAAGTTAAAGTAATGACAATCATAAAATATTAGCGAAAGGAAGTGTCCTAGTGACAGATATTTTAAGAGAAATTGGTATGATTGCGCGGGCCTTAGATTCAATCAGTAATATTGAATTTAAGGAATTATCTTTAACACGAGGACAATATCTTTATTTGGTCAGGGTCTGTGAAAATCCTGGGATTATCCAAGAAAAGATCGCCGAACTGATTAAAGTTGATCGAACCACAGCGGCGCGGGCGATTAAGCGTTTGGAAGAACAAGGCTTTATTTATCGTCAAGAAGATGCAAGCAACAAAAAAATTAAGCGGATTTATGCCACAGAAAAAGGGAAAAACGTTTATCCAATCATTGTGCGCGAAAATCAACACTCGAATCAAGTTGCTTTGCAAGGCTTGTCAGAAGTGGAAATTTCACAATTGGCAGAGTACTTAGTCCGGATGCGTAAAAATGTCAGCGAAGATTGGGAATTTGTCAAAAAAGGGAACACTCGAAATTATTAAGGAAAGGACGACTGATTGATGGGAGAAATAAAACAATTAACAATAGAAGATGCACCAGCGTTACAAGAAATCAGCATTGAAACTTATACAGATACTTTCGGACCATATAATACCCCAGAAAATATGCAAGCCTATTTAGTAGAAGCTTACAATTTAGAAAAATTACAAAAGGAATTGGCTAATCCCCACTCTGACTTTTATTTTATCTTTGTCGATAATCAATTAGCTGGCTACATGAAATTAAATCGTGAGACGGCACAAACGGAACCGATGGGGCCAAAAAAGCTCGAGGTTGAGCGATTATATATTTTACCTGCATTTAAAGGAAAGAAGCTGGGAACACAATTGTTAGAACTGGCGGAAGAGAAAGCTTGTGAATTTGGTAAAAACGCACTGTGGTTAGGTGTCTGGGAACACAATGATGCGGCGCGGGCATTTTATAAAACGATTGGCTACCGCTATTATAGTCAACATTCATTTTTTATGGGAGACGATGAACAGACGGATTTTATTTTGTTAAAGGAATTATAGCAAGAAAATTTAGAAACAAAGATTTCTGATAAAATCAGAAATCTTTGTTTATTTTTTTGATTAAAATTAAGCATTTTTTTATTTTCAAAATGTTATTTTTTAAAATGTAAAAATTGAAAAAGAAGATTTTAAATCTGTGAAAAGTTGTCAATCTTGTGAGAAAACTCTTTTGTCAGTGTCTTTTTTCAGGATGGGTCTCTTCCTGAAATCCACTTCAGTTTATCTGTTTTGTGTGTTTTTGATTAAAAAATGTTGTGTTGGATTTCATTTAACTGTATAATTTATTTATGTCATTTTTAATAATAAGCGTATTTTAGCATTGAAAAAGAGAAGTTGTACATAATATGTGAATAAAAAGATTTGTTTCTTATTTTCTAGAGTGAGAGGGCGATATAAAAAAGGTTGCTATTTTTTCGTTCAAAGTGAACAAAGAATCGTTTGTTATTTAGTTGGGGTAACTAATGATTCTTGTTATAAAAAGCGCTTACAATTCGTGTGATGAGAGCAGTACGCATGTTTGTGCAAAAGTGACAAAAAAGAGAAGGCAGGGTGTTTTAATAGAAAAAATTTTTAATAAAAAGGAGAGTTTGTCGTGGAGAAAAATGTGTCTCAAGTAACAGCTCAAGAAGAAACAGCGCTGAAAGCACGTGGCTACAATGAGGATTTGTTGCCAAGTAGCCCGAAACAACGGACAATGGGCGCGCGCAATTTTTTTACATTATGGATGGGTTCGATTCATAATATCCCGAATTATGCAGCAGTTGGCGGCTTTATTTTCTTAGGTTTATCGCCGCTGCAAGTTATGCTGGCAGTTGTGTTAAGCTCATTCATTGTAGCAACTTTCATGAATTTGAATGGTGTGGCTGGCTCTAAATATGGCATTCCTTTTGCGATGCACTTACAGTCTACTTACGGCAGTCTCGGAGCAAAACTGCCAGGGTTCTTAAGAGGTTGTGTGGCCGCGATTGCTTGGTTTGGTCTGCAAACATTTACAGGATCGCTCGCTTTATTAATTATTCTCGGGAAATTTTGGCCGAACTTTTTACAAATTGGTGGGTCATTCCAGTTTTTTGGTCTCAGGCTACCTGAATTAATGGCGTTTACTCTTTTCTGGCTCTTAAATGTGGCAATAGGTTTCGGTGGTAGCAAAATTTTGAACCGGTTTACCGCCATTTTAAGTCCATTGATTTATGTCGTTATTATTGGATTAACGATTTGGGCCATTCGAGCTGGGGGCGGTTTAACACCAATTTTGTCCTATCAAGTTTCTGGTGCGATTCGTTCAGTCAATCCACTTGTGGCGTATCTGATTATTTTTAACTCGGTTGTGGCCGTTTGGTCAGCGCCTGGTGCGAGTGTGGCGGATTTTACTAAGAATGCGCGCTCGACACGTGCTCAGGTTGTGGGGCAAACAGCAGGTTTAGTTGTTGGTTATGGGATTTTCGCTTTTTCCAGTGTGGTTATTCTGTTAGGTGGTTCGCTGTATTTTGGGATTCAAGAATGGAATATTTTAAACATTATTGATCGTTTAGATAATGTGGCAGTGGTGGTCTTAGCCATGTCGGTTTTCTTATTAACGACTATTTCAACGAATGCAACGGGGAACATCATTCCGGCAGGTTATCAATTGGCGGCGCTATTTCCTAAAAAAATGACGTATAAAAAAGGCGTCATTATTGCCAGTGTTATCAGCTTTCTCATTATGCCTTGGAAACTGATGGAAAACGCCGATAGTATTTTTATTTTTCTGAACGCAATTGGGGCTGTTTTAGGACCAGTCGCTGGTGTGATGATTGCGAATTATTATTTTGTTCAAAAGCAACAAATTGATTTAAATGATTTATACGTAGATAAACACAAAAAAGAGGAAGCCAATCCTTTTTACGGATTAAACAAGCCGGCGTATGTTGCTACTATTCTGGCGTTGGTTCTTTCCTTAAGTGGTCAATTTATTCCACAGGTTAAAATCATTGCTGATATTTCGTGGTTTGTGGGCTTTGCCACAGGTTTTGTGCTGTACTTAGTGTTAAAAAAATGGACTTGGGATTCAAAAAAAGTGAAAGAAACAGCTTATCAGGAGGGAAAATAAATGCAAGCAGAGTTAGTGATTAAAAACGGGTTAGTTATTTTAGAAACTGGAGAAGTCATTACGGATGTCGCCGTTCAAGGAGGAAAAATCGTAGCGATCGGGCAAGACTTGTCGGGAGAACGTGTGATTGATGCGACGGGTTTGGTCGTTAGTCCTGGGATGGTGGATGCTCATGTTCATATTACCGATCCTGGTGGTGGTTACCGCGATGAATGGGAAGGGTATGTCACAGGAACGGCCGCTTGTGCCAAAGGGGGCGTGACGACCTTTATGGAAATGCCTTTAAATCAGATTCCAGCAACCGTGGATAAGACCTCTCTTGAGATCAAATACAAGGCAGGAGAAAATAAACTAAAAGTAGATGTAGGGTCATTTGGTGGCGTGGTCCCGACCAACTTGGCTGGTGGGATTCAGGAACTTGATGAAGGAGGCGTTTCCGGCTATAAATGCTTTTTAGGAACGTGCGGCGATCGTTCAATTGAAGGAGATTTTCAAAATGTCGACGATTATTCGCTATATGAAGGAATGAAACAAGTCGCCAAAACTGGCAAAGTGCTAGCAATCCATGCAGAAAATGCGCCAATTACGGATAAATTAGGCGCGTTAGCTTATCAAAATGGCGAAACTACTTTAGCGGCATATGTAGCTACACGTCCTGTGTTTACCGAAGTTGAAGCGATTCAAAAAGCCATTTTATTTGCCAAAGAAACAGGTTGTCGGATTCATATTTGTCATGTGGCTTGTCAAGAAGGCGTGGAAGAAGTTTTAAAAGCCCAAGCAGAAGGGGTAGATGTGACTTGTGAAACATGTACGCATTATTTATATTTTACCACGGATGAACTTGATGCCATTGGTCCAGTTGTCAAATGTTCGCCGCCGATTCGTGACGCGGACCAACAAGCCGCCTTATGGAACCACGTGCAAACAGGCGGCATCGCGTTTGTAACCTCTGACCATTCTCCTTGTACGCCAGACTTAAAAGATACAACCAATGCTTTTGAAGCTTGGGGCGGCATTTCTGGTGTTCAAAATAACGTCGACGTGTTATTCGATGAAGCCGTCCAAAAACGTGGTTTATCCTTGAAACAATTCGCGGATATGATTGCAGCAAACCCAGCTGACCGTTATCACTTAGCACAAAAGGGCCGCATCAGCATTGGTAAGGATGCCGATTTTGTACTAATTAAACCTAATGCGCCGTATATCTTAAAAGCAGAAGATTTAGAATACCGAAATAAAATTAGTCCTTACATTGGTCGTGAAATTGGGACCCAAGTGATTCAAACAATTTTAAGAGGCGAAACAATTTACGAACAAGAAACTGGGGTAACCGAGGCGTTTAACGGCGTATTTATCAAAAATTAAACACCTATTTTAGAAATGAAAAGGGACAGAAGCGTGATTGAATTAGCGCCTCTGTCCACGAGTTAGAGGATGTTTATTGGTTGTTTTGCACAAAAAAAGGCTTAATTTTGTTTGATAAGTACAATGAAGATAACTAGGGAAACGTTTACAATCAGAGTGTAATCAGTCAGGAGGTTTTGTGATGGACTTGGAAAAAGTTTTAAAACAAAGAATCGAAGAGTTGTCAGCAATTGGGAGTGATCCTGCAGGAGGGATGACACGCTTACTTTATACAGATTCGTGGTTGGCAGCACAAAAGTATGTGCAAAGCCAAACTGAGGCGTTTGGACTGGAAACGCAATTTGACGAAGTCGGGAATCTGTTTTGTCGAGTGGCAGGAACGGAATTTCCTCAGGAAACGATTTTAACTGGGTCACATATCGACACAGTAGTTAATGGTGGGACCTTAGATGGTCAATATGGTGTTATTGCTTCCATGACGGCTGTTCAATATTTATTAGACAAATATGGGAAACCACGGCGTTCTCTAGAAGTGCTTTCCATGGCTGAAGAAGAAGGGAGTCGTTTTCCAACGGTTTTCTGGGGAAGCAAAAATGTTGTTGGTGAAGCCAAACGTGAAGAAGTAGTCGATATCTCTGACAACGAAGGTAAAAAGTTTGTTGATGAGATGCATCGCCAAGGCTTTGATTTTCGGCAGGAGCAAACTAGACGTGAGGACATTGAAGCATTTGTCGAAATTCATATTGAACAAGGCAATATTTTAGAGAATGAAAAACTCCAAGTCGGTGTTGTTCATAGTATTGTAGGGCAACGTCGCTACACGGTTAACTTAAAAGGGCAAGCCAATCATGCAGGCACTACGCCAATGAGTTATCGTCATGATGCGGTGTACGGTTTTGCTAAAATTTGTGCAGAAGCCATTGATCGTGCGAATGAAATTGGTGATCCGTTAGTTTTAACATTCGGTAAAGTCATTCCGAAACCCAATACAGTCAACGTGGTGCCTGGAGAAGTGGAATTTACAATTGACTGCCGTCATACCGACGCTGCTTTTTTACGACATTTTACCGGTGAATTAGAAGAACGGATGAAGACAATTGCTCAAGAATTAGGCTTAACGATTGCAATTGACCGCTGGATGGATGAAGCCCCTGTACCGATGAATCAAGCAATTGTAGAAGTTATTGAACAAAAAGCCAAAGAAGGCAAGTATCAGTATCGTATGATGCATAGTGGCGCTGGGCATGATTCGCAAATTATTGCGCCCCATTACCCGACGGCGATGATATTTGTGCCAAGTATTGGTGGGATTAGTCATAATCCAGCAGAAGCAACGGCATTTCCAGATTTGGTTGAAGGCGTCAAGCTTTTAGCAGATACCTTATATGAATTAGCGTATAAATAAGATAGAAAAGGAAGAATTGTGATGGGTTATAAAAATAATCGAGTTGGTTACCAAAAAGAATTGTTAACATCAAGAGCTGTGATAAAAAAAGACAATTACGCCATTATTCCCCATGATGGTTTGGTGCAAAATGCAGTACCTGGTTTTGAAAATGTCGATGTTTCCATTTTGGGATCGCCTAAATTAGGTGCGACATTTGTGGATTACATTGCTACGTTTCACAAAAATGGTCAACAAACAACTGGTTTTGGTGGCGACGGGATCCAAACGTTGGTTTATGTCATTGACGGTCGTTTGCGCGTTTCAGATGGTCAAGAAACTCATGAGCTTGAAGCCGGGGGCTATGCCTACTTTACGCCTGAAATGAAAATGTATTTAGCGAATGCACAGGAAGCGGACACAGAAGTTTTCTTATATAAAAAACGCTATCAGCCGTTGGCGGGCCATCAACCTTATAAAGTGGTTGGGTCAATTCATGACCAACAACCCGAAGAATATGAAGGAATGACAGACGTCTTGCTTTGGAGTTTATTGCCGAAAGAGTTTGACTTTGATATGAATATGCATATCTTATCTTTTGAACCAGGTGCTAGTCATGCCTATATTGAAACGCATGTCCAAGAGCATGGTGCGTATTTAATTAGTGGCCAAGGGATGTACAATTTGGACAATGAATGGTATCCAGTGGAAAAAGGGGACTATATTTTCATGAGTGCCTATGTGCCACAAGCAGCCTATGCGGTTGGCCGTGAAGAACCGTTAATGTACGTTTATTCCAAAGATGCCAATCGTGAACCAGAATTATAACGAAAAGCCGAATGTAAAGTAATGACCTCGGAACAATAGGATTTGAACACGCAGTGGTGAACGGTAGAGTCCTTTTTCTTGGTAGACGTTACTTTTATTCGGCTATTTTCCTGTTAATTATTTTTCTGAAAGTTCCAGCGCTACCCGTAAGAGTAAACTCGTCTCAGGCTCTTGAATAGAGGTACCTAATAATTTTTCACATTGATTCATGCGATATTTAATGGTGTTTCTGTGAAGGTAAAGAGCGTTGGCCGTTTTAGTAATTTCGCAATTGAAATCTAAAAAAACTTTCAAGGTTTTTCGTAATTCTTGTAACGTCGGTTCCGTCGGATAGGCCAACTCTTTCAATTGTTGCTGGCAAAAGTATTCAACATCTTCAGTGCCAATCTTTTCAAAAAGTCCAGCTAGGCCTTTGGGATGGAACAATTGCACAGTCGCTGGTTTTTGAGCGTGTAAAGAAGCCTCTAATGTCGAGGAAGCTTCAATATAAGAATTAGGCAAATCTTCTAGGTTTTCATAAGCATTGCCTAAAGCAAAGCGAATGGTAATAGGCAAAGCCTGTTGCAAACGTTCAGCGAGGTTTTGCAAAATCATCAAATGGTCATTTTTCTTAGATTGAAAAATCAAGATACTTTTATTTTGATTTTTTAATTTAAACAAGGCGACATCTGGCAGGATTTCCGGCAATTGTTCTTTGAGCCATTGGAAAATTAGTTGCCCTTCCGCTTGCTGATAACGAATATGGGTTTCATTTTCTGGTTTAGTCACGCCGTAGACAATCGCTAATTGATAATAATCACTGTTGATTAAACGATAATTTTTCCAAAGTTCCAACCAATTTTGATGTTTACTCAGCGCTTTTTGATGTGTATCAAGCAAGCGGTCCAAAAAGTCTGTTTTGAGATGTTCAAAAGATTCAGCAATTTTCTGGTTTTTAAATAACATAAAAGTCAAAACTAAAATGGCCTGATCAATGGCAAATTCAGAAATAGGATAAGGAATCTGTTCAGGAGATAAGACCAATAAATAATAGGGAAAATAATCGTTCACACGAATTGGAAAGCCAGCTACTTGAATGTTTTCTTGTCGCTCATCCTGTAAACGAAAGATTTTCTTTTCTTGTGCCAATTGTTGAAAGTGGTCTTTTGATAATTGTTCGATGAAAAACTCCGCCGATTTTTGATTGCCATAAAAATAATTCGAGTGGGCAATCACCTGTTGCCAAGGACTTAATAAAATAATTGGCGCATTTAAAATTTTCGCAAATTCAGCGATGAAACGCGTAGCATCAACATCTTGCATTAATAATGTTGAAAAACGCTTTTGGATGTCAAATGCCGCAGACATCTGTTCGGTTTTGCTATCACGAAGATAGCCTACAATTTCATGCAACAACCCGCCTAGTGGCTGTGTGCTAGGAATTTTAATCAGGGGCAAATCAACGGCACTGGCATAGGCAACAATTTCTGGTGAAATTTCGTCAAGGAACCGCCCAACTTTGATTCCTAAAGCCGTACACTCTGCTTGTTTTAGCGAGTCAATAAAAGGTTTCAATTTTTCTTGATCATCTTTATAAATCATTGCCGTTGTTAAAATCATGACATTTTTAGGGATAAAATCAGCCACATCAGGTGTTTCCGTGATTTCTACACTTTCCAAGGGCTGTGTTAAGTTTGAGTGAGACGATAATAATTGTAAATCAGAAAATCTTGGTAAAGCCAAGACCTCAGCTAATATTTTCATCACAACAACCTCCTTTTTTTATAGTATAGCGAAGAATAAAAAGGAGTACAAAAGATAGTTATTGAATATGTCTAAAAAACAAAGTCAAAATAGTGCAAATTGAACAATGAATTTCTGAGTTTTTCCAAAGATAATAAAAGAGAAGAATTAAAAATGAAGTGAGGGATTACTATGTATCAACAACCAAATTTTGTACGGCGAACAATCATGACGCCGGGACCAGTCGAAGCCCATCCATCGGTACTTCGTCAAATGGGTCAACCAATTTTAGGGCAATTCGATCCAGAATTTCTACAAATTATGGATGAAGTTCGGGAAATGATTAAAGTACCTTTTGCCACAAAGAATCAACAAGCCTTTGCCATTGATGGCACGTCACGTTCAGGCTTGGAAGCGGGGTTATTTGCATTGATTGAGCCAGGCGACAAAGTGCTTGTGCCTGCGTATGGCCGGTTTGCTTATTTATTAGGTGAAATTTGCGAACGCGCCCGGGCCGAAGTCATTTATTTAGAAAAGGACTGGCTCGCACCGTTTGAACAAACAACGGTGATTGAAGCGATTAAAGAACATCAACCAAAAATTGTTGCGATGGTCCACGGCGAAACGGCGAATGCACAAATGCAACCACTGGATCAAATTGGCGCCTTTTGTCGGGAAAATGAAATTTTCTTCGTAGTAGATATGGTGGCGACTTACGGCGGTGTCGAAACAAAGGTCGATGATTGGAAGATTGATATTGCGGTAGCAGGCACTCAAAAATGTGTCAGCGTACCTTCAGGCCTTTCTTTGATTACCTACAACCAACGTGTAGCCGATTATCTGGCGGGCCGTTACCAAAAAGAGTTAGGGCTTGGCGCGGATGCGCGGAATGAACGGTTCATTCAAAGTAACTACTTGGATTTATCGCAATTAGAAAAATATTGGGGACCAGAGCGCTTAAATCACCATACAGAAGCGACTACAATGATTTATGGGCTACATGAAGGGCTGCGCTTGTTACTTCAAGAAGGCATGGAAAATGTCTACGCACGTCATCGGAAAAACGATCGTATTTTAGTTGAAAGTCTGCAAAAAATGGGCTTAGAAATTTTCGGGAAGTTAGACACAAAAACACCAACAGTCATTCCTGTGGTCATTCCAGAAGGAATTGATGGTGAAAAGGTGCGGAGCTTATTACTGGATCATTTTAAAGTTGAAATTGCCTCTTCTTTCGGTGATTTAAAAGGAAAAATTTGGCGGGTCGGTAATATGGGGTACAGCAGTCGCGAAGACAATGTGTTGCATTTCTTGAGTGCCTTTGAGACTGTATTGAAACACCAAGGTTATCAATTTGAAGGCGGTAGCGGTAGTACTCATGCATTGGCTGAGTATTTAAACTAAAAAAGAAGGTAGGACAAAGGTCACTACGTAAAAAAGCGTAGTGCTTTTGTTCCTTATGAAACGTTAACCAAAAAAATGATTGGTGGAGGAAAAGAAAATGACAGACAAGACAAAAAGTTCGTTGGCTTATTGGAAAAAAATCGTTATTTTACTATGTATGGGCTGGGTAATAATCTGGATTTATCGTTCCGCGCTTTCTCCTGTTTATCCGCAAATTCGTGCGTCTTTAAATGGTAACGCTTCCGATACGGCCCTAGGGTCCATTTCTAGCTTTTATTTTCTCGGTTACGTAGTCATGCAGATTCCTGCAGGCTTCTTGGTAGACAAAATTGGGAAAAAACGTGTATTAATTCCAGGCTTTATCTTGTTTACGCTGGCAGCATTACTGATTGCCCAAGCCCAAACGATTGGAACAATTTACTTAGGTAGCTTATTGGCAGGCTTAGGATGTGGTTCTTTCTATGGCTCGGCTTACTCGTTGACGTCGCAAAACATTCCTCAAGCCAAAAAAAGTTTTGCAACAGCTATTGTTAACAGTGGTTCAGCAGTTGGTTCAGGTTTAGGAATGATTTTATCTAGTTATTTAGTTGCCCAAAAAGGATTACCTTGGCAGGTGATGATGTACATTTCCGCCTTTATGATTATTTGTATGTTAGTGGCTTTTCAAGTAATTATTCGCAATCATAAAGAAGATATGGCCTTGATTCAGCCAACCGTTGTTGATGAAAAAGATAACGAAGCGGTAAAAGAAAAGGTGCCCTTTAAAAAACTGTTTGCGCCACATATGCTATTTGCGTATATTTTATATTTTGGCACTTGTTATGCATATTATATGATTGTGACTTGGTTACCTAATTTTTTAAGTACCGAACGTGGTTTCCAAGGAGCGGCAATTGGATTGTCCTCTTCGCTGGTCGCATTTGCCTCTATTCCAGGAGCGTTATTTTTTAGTCGGTTGGCGGATAAGTACATGCATAAAAAAGTTCAATTCATCGTTGTTTTAGAATTTTTAGCAACAGCCATGCTTTTGTTAACTGTACAAGTAAGTAATGCAACGTTGTTATTAATTGCTTTAATTATGTATGGGTTCTTAGGGAAATTAGCTGTAGAACCGATTATTATTTCTTGGCTAGGTGAAAATGCACCAAAAATTGGAATTGGCACTACTTTGGGTGTGTTTAACTTTTTCGGCATGATGTCATCTGTAATCGCCCCAGCTTTAACTGGGAAAATTTCTGACACAACGGGTTCGAAAGTCATGGGCTTTTATATCGCCGTCGTGATTTTACTAATTGGCACGATTCTTTTTATGCTTGTCAATTTAAAAAAACGCGGGGCAGATTCGTCTAATAAATAAAAAAACAACGCAAACTTATCTTTCGCTGAATAAGTTTGCGTTGTTTTACTTTTTGACAATCATATTAATCGCTTGTGCTAATCGCTCTTCTTGTTCTTTAGGATCTTTTTCAGGATTTTCAAAGCAATGCTTTAAATTCTCCGCAACTATCATCCCCATTACGCGATCAATACTAGAACGGACCGCACTCAACTGAGTGATAACATCGATACATTCTTTTTCTTCATCAATCATTTTTTGAATCCCGCGAATTTGACCTTCTGTGCGGCGTAAACGATTCAGCACTTTCTTTTTTTCTTCAGTCATTTTGCCCCTCCTTAAGAGTAGTGATTGGTTTAAAATATACCTACACGAGGTATTTTTGTCAACTATCTTTTCTTTGAATCTAAAAATGGCAGAAATCTCTTCAGTTGACAAGTCTAACTTTTTCATGTTAAATATACCCCGTAAGGTATATAAGAGAAGGAGAAAAAGATGTTATTTCAATTGTTTAAAAAAACGCCAAGTATTTCAACAAAAGAATTGCAGTCACGTTTATCTAAAGAGATAACGTTATTAGATGTCCGGACACCTAGCGAATACCGCGCAGGGCATATTCCACAAGCGATTAATGTCCCACTTAACAAAATTCCCGCCTACAACAAATCCGCTAACGAGGTCTATGTGATTTGCCAGTCCGGCATGCGCAGCAAAAATGCGGCCAAAATTTTAGCGAGAAAAAACTATCACGTGATTAACGTTCGTGGCGGGATGTCCCAATGGTCTGGTCAAATTAAAGGAGGAAAATAAATGAAAATTGTAATTATCGGAGGCGTGGCTGGTGGCATGTCAGCAGCGACACGTTTACGTCGTTTAATGGAAGATGCTGAAATTGTTGTCATGGAAAAAGGCCCTTTTGTTTCATTTGCAAACTGTGGTTTGCCTTACTACGTTTCTGGCGAAATCGCAGAAAGAGAGCAACTGCTTGTTCAAACACCCGAAGCGTTAAAGGCACGGTTTAATTTAGATGTTCGTCCTCACCATGAAGTCGTGGCGATTGATCCAATAGAAAAAGTGATCACAGTGAAACATGAAACAGAAATTTTAACAGAACACTATGACAAATTAATTTTATCACCAGGGGCGAAACCTTTTGTGCCGCTAATTACAGGATTGGCAGAAGCCAAAAATGTTTTTTCATTAAGAAATGTTCCTGATTTAGATCAAATTATGACAGCCTTGACACCAGAAACAAAACGAGCCGTCGTGATTGGCGCAGGCTTCATTGGCTTGGAAATGGCAGAAAACTTGCAAAAACGCGGATTAGAAGTCACTCTCGTGGAAAAGGCACCCCATGTTTTACCGCCATTAGACGAAGAAATGGCCGCTTTTGTCAAAGTTGAATTAAGCAAAAACAATGTTCAAGTAATTACGGGACAGTCTGCGGTTGCTTTTGAAGAAGAAGGGCAAGTGATTCGCTTAGAGGACGGTCAAACATTAGCTTCTGATTTAACCATTTTGTCGGTGGGTGTCCAACCAGAAAATACCTTAGCAGTTGAAGCAGGTGTAGCAACTGGTTTACGTGGCGGTATTGTTGTTGATGAACACTATCAAACGAATCAACCCGATATTTATGCGGTTGGGGATGCTATTGTAGTGAAACAACAAATCACTCAAGAAGATGCGCTGATTTCTTTAGCTTCCCCCGCCAATCGCCAAGGACGTCAAGTAGCGGATGTGATTGCTGGGTTAGAGAGAAAAAATCAAGGGAGCATTGGGACCGCCATTGTGCGAGTCTTTGATTTAACCGCCGCTTCAACTGGTTTAAGCGAACGGGCTGCTAAAGCTGCTGGACTAACAACAGCTGTTGTGCATATCAGTGGAAAAGACCATGCGGGGTATTATCCTGGCGCAACAGATCTTCAGTTAAAATTAGTTTTCCATCCTACGACAGGGGAAATTTATGGCGCACAAGGAATTGGGGCAAAGGGCGTAGATAAGCGGATTGATATTCTTGCGACCGCTATTAAAGGACAGTTAACTATTTTTGATTTGCCTGAATTAGAGTTTACCTATGCGCCGCCGTTTGGTTCAGCGAAAGATCCTGTGAACATGTTAGGCTATGCAGCGATGAACCTTGTAGAAGGATTGAGTGAAAACGTTCAATGGTATGAGTTATCCAACGAATTAGCTAAGGGGGCTGTTTTATTAGATGTCCGTAATCCCGCTGAACAAGCCAATGGTCAATTTAAAAATGCTGTGTCTATTCCTTTAAATGAGTTAAGAGAACGTTTGGAGGAATTAGACAAGTCAACGGAGTACATTGTTAGTTGTCACAGTGGTTTGCGTAGTTATATTGCAGAACGGATGCTAAAGCAAGCGGGCATCTCAGTCAGAAATTTAGATGGTGCTTTTGCGCTATATAGAATGGTAAAACCGGAGGAACTAGAAAATGTATAACACGATTGGCATGCCTGAATTTTATCAGGAAGCAAAACGAAAAAAATTACCGATTATTGATGTACGAGAAGAAATGGAATACCAACTGGGGCATGTCCCTCAGGCCATCAACTTACCTTTAAGTACTTTAACCGAAAATTATCAGCAATTAGATAAAAACCAACCCTATTATCTGATTTGTCAAATGGGATCGCGCTCCGCACAAGCATGTGCGTTTCTCAGTCAACAAGGGTATCAAGTAACCAATGTTCTAGGTGGTACATCTGGCTGGTTGGGTCAATTAGAACAATAAAATAACAAAAAACGTTTATCCTTTTACACAGGATAAACGTTTTTTTGTTAGATAAAGATGTGTCAAAACTGTAAGAGGAATGATAGGAAGATGAAGGGACCGATTTTTTTATTCATTATATACTAAATAAAATGACAAACTCGTCAACAGAAATCAAGGAGGAACAAATAAATGAAAAAGTCAGGCCAGAAGAAGCGAAATAAAAAAGTGTGGTTCGGTATTGGTGCCGCAGTGGTCGTCGTCGGATTTATCGGAGCAAAAACAGTTTTTTCTTCAAAAGAAGTTGAACCTGAATACACAACGTATACCATTACAGAAATGGCCTCATTAAAATTAGATGGTCAAGTGAGTTTTCTAGATACTCGGGATATTTTCTTTGATCCTTCTTTAGGGAAAATTGCCGAAATAAATGTTGAAAATGGTAAAGAAGTCAAGAAAGATAGTCCATTGTTAACGTACAATAACTCAGACATCCAAGCCACAGAAACAGAACAAGCGAATGCCGTTAATCGGAATAATCTTCAAGTCCAACAAGCACAAGAGAACGTTAACTTAGCCACTCAAAAATACAATGAAGCCTTAAACAAAGTTGCTGCAGCCAAGCAAAAATTAAACACCGCAAAAGAGGCTGAAGAGAAAGAAACACTAAATGCGGAAATTCAGCAATTGAATGAAGCTGTTAGTGCTGCGAATAGTGAAGTCGCCCAAGCTAACCAAGCCCTTCAATTAGCCAACAGTGATGCCGTCGGAGCAGCAAACACGCTTGAACAAACACGTGGCAAAGTCAACACAGTTGTTACAGCACCAATTGATGGCCAAGTCACTGTCGATGCTAGTGCCATGAGTAGTACCGACAAACCAGTCATTAAAATTGCAACACAAAAGAAAAATATTCAAGGAAAAGTAACCGAGTATGATTACGATAAATTACAGACAGGGGAAGAAGTAACAGTGACGACCGTTGGTTCAGGCAAAACAGCGCCAGGCAAAATCGTTTCCATCGCGCAAACCCCAATAGCTAAAAATGAAGGCAACCCAGTAGTGAGTTATCAATTTACAGTAGAAGGTGATTTTCCTTGGGCAGAAGGCTTGTCTACTAGCATCGCTGTGCCGCAAAAGCAAATGATTATACCGACAGCAGCAATCCAAAAAGATGGCGAAAAAGAATTTGTCTATGTTTACAAAGCGGGCAAAGCGAAAAAAACACCGATTGAAACAGAAACAAATTTAGGTCGTAAAGTTGTCAAAAGTGGCTTGAACTGGAAAGACCAAGTGATTGCCAATCCCAATAAAGAATTAAAAGATAATCAAGATGTTCAGGTAGCTGCCAATGATTAAGCTAGCCCATATTCATAAATATTATTATTCCGAAGAAGAAACACTGCATGTGTTAGATGATATTAATCTCCAAGTAGAGGCTGGAGAATTTTTAGCGATTATGGGTCCTTCTGGTTCTGGGAAATCGACTTTAATTAATTTGCTAGGCTTTATTGATAAAAAGTTTGAAGGAACGTATTTATTTGAAGACCGTGAAATTGGCGACTTTTCTGATAAGGAACTATCCCGAATTAGAAATGAAGCAGTCGGCTTTGTCTTTCAGAATTTTAGTTTAATTGAAACACTAACAGTTGAAGAAAACATTGAATTACCTCTTTTATATAGTGGGTTAACCCCAAAAGAAGCCAAAGATCGTGTCCACGAAGTTCTGACAAAAGTCGGCTTGCCAGATAAAGGCAAGAAGCATCCAAAACAACTTTCGGGCGGACAACAACAACGTGTGGCCATTGCGCGTGCGATTGTCAATCGGCCAAGTTTTATTATTGCAGATGAACCAACTGGGGCTTTAGATAGTAAAACATCAGAAGAAATTTTAACGCTCTTTCAGCAATTAAACAATGAAGGTGTCACCATTATTTTAGTGACACATGATGAAGAAACAATTGAATACTGCAATCGTTTGATTAAAGTTCGTGATGGAAAGATTTTAGAGGAGGTGCTGACATGAAACGTTCAATTATTTGGAAAACCGCCTTCCGTTCCATTTTGAAAAATAAGCGACGCAGCTTGTTAACGATGCTAGGGATTGTCATCGGGATCGCTTCGGTGATTACCATCGTGGCTATCGGTAACGGCTTTAAAGAAGACATGGTCGATAAATTATCCGCTGAAAAACAAAAAGAAAATGTGAAGAAGATTTCTTTTTCGGCCTACAACACTTCGGATATGTTTAGTGACCAAGCGATGTTTACTGACAATGATTTAGGGGTCGTGCGCATGGTTCCTGGCGTAGAAAAAATTGATTTTGATCAAAGAGAAGTTGATGGCGCCCAAAAAGGTACACTGAATTTTCAAGCAGGACCGAAAAATCTTTCTGTAACCTATGAACTTGCCGACAAAACCACCAAAGAATTGTTGGCGGGACGCCAACTGAATGATGGAGACAATGCAAAACTGGATAAAACAGTGGTGGTGGATGAACTGGTTGCCAAAGAACTCTACCAAGACCCAACTGCAGCAGTTAATCGAACTTTTCCATATAAAGAGCAACTTTTTACCATTGTTGGCGTGACAACCAATACCAGCGGTGCCATTGGTCCAGGTAATGATGACTCATTACTTTATTTTCCCAAAAAGACCTATGAACATTATTTCGGCAAGCTAAAAGATACATCTACGTTGAAGCTAACAGTGGCACCTGGCTACCAACCAGATCAAGTATTGAAAGAAACAATAAAAGCTCTCTCTCAACAAGGAACCATGAAAAACAGCGGGACATATCAAGAATATAATGTTAAAGATACCATCAAAGAAATGGGCTCTTTATTAAATAATTTAACCTTGTTTATTTCCGCAATTGCAGCCATTTCACTGGTAATTGCTGGGGTCGGCGTTATGAATATGATGTACATTTCGGTCTCAGAACGGATTAAGGAAATTGGTATCCGACGTGCATTGGGCGGGACAGCCAGTGATATTAAAAAGCAATTCTTAACAGAAGGAATTGCCTTGACCTTAATCGGCGGAATTACTGGTTATCTTTTAGGAATGATTATTGCCTACTTGGCCTCAATGGCACTACCGTTTTCTGTTCGACCAGATTTAATGACCGTTTCATTAGCCATCGGGATTTCTGTCTTTATCGGGGTTGTATTTAGCTATTTCCCTGCCTCGGCAGCTTCGAAAAAAGACTTGATCGATATTATGAAATAAATATAAGCAGCAAAAAAACAGCCACTTTTGGCTGTTTTTTTTAGTGAAAGTAGAAAAAAATCCAAAGATTTCAAGAGAAAATAGCTAACAAACGTCAAAAGGTTGATATTAGCTACCAACCTTTTGACGTTTGTTAGCTAAATAAAAAAAGAAAAAATTAAAAAAATAGCATATTGAGGATTAAATAACAAATATTTTTTTAAATAAGACTATTAGAAAGCCTTTATAAATCAGGGATTATAGGAATGACTGTTAATGACTGATTTGCTTGTAAATTTCTAAATTTTAATTCGAAAAATTTCCAGTATACTAAATATATCAAATCGAAACACGAAAATTGAGAAAATTTTGAACTAAAAAAGAATTAAGGAGGAATCAAGAATGAAAATAATGGTCATCACAAAAAATATTTTATCAGAAACTGCTTTTCAAAACCGCTTACAGCATTTAGATCACCAAGTTTTTTGTACGACGTGTCTGATTGGTGAAATTAAGGAAAGTCATTTGTTTTATCGAAAATTTGATGCCATCATTCTCAGCGAAACGATTCCTCGCAAAGAACAATATTTATATCTAAAGGAATTAGCCAGAGTTAAAACGCCGTTGTTTCTTCGCTCCGAAGACATTCCTACCTCGGAAGAATTGAGCATCAGCTATCAATATGGCATTCTCAATTGGCTACGATTGGATGCGACTTTGGATACATTAAGAGAAAATCTCCTCTTGGCAGAATTAAATAAACCCATCCAACGAGAAGATGAAAAGTTAAACGTAGAAGGGATAAAGCTAACCGCTACAGAACGGGCACTACTGGCTGTCTTGTACAGTACGCCAAAAGAACACTTACCAATGGAGCGCCTGTGTAAATTAATTTATGACACAGAAGAAACAGCCAACAATCGAAAAAAAATGACCAAACAGCTGACAAAATTAAATAAAAAAATTCAAGTAGGGGGCTTTAAAAAACAAGGTATCCAAAATACACGGTATAAAGGCTACAAACTGCATCCGCAGTTGCTTCCTTACATTGGCGAATTATTTACTTAAAATAGAGAAGCACTTGACGAATGAAAATCACCATCACAGGATGACCTCTAAAAACCATGCTATACTAATACGGAATAGTATAGGAGGTGGGTCTGTATGAAAGACGGACTATATTGGGTACAACAATTAAAAGAACAGAAAGTAAGTCGCACAGAACTCTTAAAGGATATTGAGAAAAAAGTCCAAAAGTTAAATCCAAAGATCAATGGCTTTGTAACCTTTGATAGCCAAGAAGCAGAAGCAACTTATCAAAAAAATAAACACCAGGACACACTATTTGCTGGTTTGCCATTTCCATTGAAAATGTTAGGCCAAGAAAAAGCGGGGTGGTCAGCAACGGCCGGCTCGCAACTTTTTAAAAATAGTACTGCAACAACGACCTCTAACTTTGTCAAACAAGCAGAAACGATTGGTTTGATGCCCTTAGGACAAACCAACGCCCCAGAGTTTGGCTTTAAAAATATTACGGATCCTGCGCTTTACGGGCCAGCCCGCAATCCTTGGAACCTGGAACATTCGCCAGGCGGTTCCAGTGGCGGCGCTGCCGCAGTTGTCGCTAGCGGGATTGTTCCTATCGCCGGCGCTAGTGATGGCGGTGGCTCCATCCGAATTCCCGCCTCTTTTAGTGGCTTAATTGGCTTAAAACCTAGCCGTGGCTCCATGCCTGTCGGCCCAGAAGGCTGGCGAGGCTGGCAAGGTGCCTCGATTGACTTTGCGTTGACTATTTCTATGAGAGACACCAAAGCATTATTTTATGGCCTACGTGGTAGCCACAGTGGCGCCCCCTACCAAGCGCCCTTGGCAGAATGGCAAACACACCCTAAAAAACAACGGCTAAAAATTGCTCTGTGCACCGCTTCGCCTATCGGCTCACTGATTTCGCCAGAAGCAACACAAGCGGCGAAACAAGCGGCTGATTTTCTGGCAGCCGCTGGCCATGAAATCATTGAGATTCCTTATCCAGTCGATGGTGCAGCGCTGATTCGCTCCTATTATCAAATGAACGGCGCAGAAACTACAGCGATGATGAATAGCATTCAACAGGGGCTCGGGCGCCCAATTCGTAAAGAAGAAATCGAACCTTTTTCATGGACCATGCATCAATTTGGCCAAAAGATTCCAGCAGCCACCTATGTTCATTCATTACAGTTGTGGGATCAAGCAGCAGTAACGATGGAAGAACTTTTCCAAAAATTTGATCTGTTTTTATCACCAACAACGGCTTTTTCAGCACCAAAAATTAACGAAGATTTGCAAAGTGAGCACATTCGTCAACGAATGGCGCAAGCAGCAGAATTAACAGAAGCAGAATTAGCTGAATTAATCTATGATTATTTTGATAAAAGTTTACAGCTAACACCGTATACTCAACTAGCGAACTTGACAGGACAACCAGCCATCAGCTTGCCCACACATGTGACGGCAACGGGGTTACCCTTAGGCATTCAATTGCTGGCTGCTCGTGGACGTGAAGATCTCTTATTCCAAGTAGGCGAACAGTTTGAGCAAGAAGGCAAATTTAAATTACCAGAAAGTTATCGCTAAATAGGGTGTTATTGTGACCAAATTTCAGATAAAATAGACACAAGACAAAAAACTGAGGTGGAAAAATGCTGTACGTAGTGAGACATGGTGAAACAGATTATAATGTGGCCCGTAGAATTTGTGGTCATGCGGAAGCGCAATTGACCGAAAAAGGCTATCAACAAGCGGAATTGGTAGCTGAAAAAATTGCCAAACAAGGAATTCAAATCGACCGTTTACTGGCGTCGCCTTTAAAACGGGCGCAAGAAACAGCACGTAAAATTGCGGAACGAAATCAATTGACGATTGAAACAGAACCACGTTTAATTGAGATGAATTTTGGCATTTATGATGGTGAACCGATTGAAACAACGGCTTTCCAGGAAAATCGTTCTGAGATTTCCTTGCCATTTCCAGAAGGGGAATCAGTCTTAGATGTCGCGGGCCGAATTTATCCCTTGATTGAGGAAGCCTTGGCTTCAGAGGAAACTTACCTATTTGTTTGCCACAATGCGGTTATGCGAGTCATTGATAACTACTTCAATGGTAAAAAAATCCAAGATTTCTTGGACTTTCATTGTGAAAATACACAACTTGTACAATACGGAGAATAAAAATCAAGTCTTTAATCTTTTGGTTAAAGACTTGATTTTTTTATGGTAAATAAGAAATCGCTTCCGTTTTAATGTATAATAAATTAACTTTTTGATCAAAAAAGAAATGGGGAAAAGACTATGAGAATTGATAATATTCATCAAGCGTTAAAAAAGTTTCACGTACAAAATCCAAGTAGCAAAGCAACCTTGTTGCCCGCAACGGCTTCGCAATTAAGTCAGGCCTCTGGCTATACCCGAACCGCTGTTAGTGAAGAGCTTTCAGAATTAGTGAGAAAAGACCAAGTCGTTAAAGTTAAATCAAGACCAGTGTTATTTTTTGATAAAGACTACTTAGAGGAACAGTTTCCTTTTTTTAAAAGTAGCACGTGTTACGATTCCCTCGCTTCGCTGCAAGAGGACATTTATCAACAGACAGAACAGATACATAAGAAAAAGCAGCTACTGAAAATGAATCCATTTGCGAACGTAATTGGTTTTGATGGGAGCTTAGCAGACGCCATCAAGAAGTTGAAAGCCGCTATTTTATATCCGCCTAATGGCTTGAATATTTTACTTACTGGAGAATCTGGAGTTGGGAAAACCTTAATTGCAGAACAATTACACCAATTTTATCAAGTTAAAATGAACAAAGAAGTTCCATTCATTTATTTTAATTGTGCAGAATATTTCAACAATCCAGAATTATTAACTTCTCATCTGTTTGGCTATAAAAAAGGCAGTTTTACTGGTGCCGTCAATGACCAAAAAGGCTTAGTGGAGTTGGCAGATGGTGGTTTTTTATTTTTAGATGAAGTCCATCGATTAACGAGCGAAGGTCAAGAAAAATTGTTTACAGTTTTGGATAAAGGGTATTTTACACGGATGGGTGAAGCCGAAAAACAAAGAAATGTATCGATAAAATTTATTTTTGCAACAACCGAAGCAGTCAATCAACATTTTTTGAAAACGTTTTTAAGAAGGATCCCTGTGACATTAGCTATTCCAGCTTTAGCCGAGCGCTCTATGAAAGAAAAAATTCAATTGATTTTGTCCTTTTTCTTAGAAGAAAGTCAACGGATTCAAAAGAATATCCATATTCGTTATGAGGCGTTGAAACAATTAACGTTTACTCATTTTGAAGCCAACGTTGGCGAATTGAAAGCGGCGATTCAATTTATGAGCGCACAAGCCTATTTAGAGGTGTTCGATCAATTAACGGAAACTATTTGCATTGAAGCAAACGAGGGGACAGTCAAAGAGCAACCTGATGTAGAAAGTCTGCTGGCTTTTAATGAGTGGATACCTAACGATGGCCTCACGATTCAATACAACCATTTTTATTTAAGCAGTCAAGAGTTACTCAAATCAGAAAGTCTGAAAAATGATCGTTTTTATAATTTTCTATTGAAAGAATATGCAGATTTGAAAAAATTAACTCTTTCGACAGAGGATGCGCTAGCAATCATGCAAAACAAAGTCGAGCAACTTTATGATATGGACATTTTTGCTCAAGAACCGCTAGCCTTAGAGGCCATTGACGAAACATTGCAGCCAAAAATTCAAGAAGCCATTGTCTTTTTTGAACAATTAATCCAAGAAAAATTGACAGAGGATTTCCAGAATATTTTAATTGTCCACCTTTATTCTGCTGTTTTTTATTCTGCACAAATGAATGAAACATTTTATTCAGATACCAAAAATATCTATTCTGGCAAAGTAACCCAGTATCAAGCTGCTAAGACCATGGTGGACTTTTTACAAACGCTGTTTGGGATTTCTTTTGCTGATACGGAAATCCTCTTTTTTGATCTATTTATTCGTAAAGTCACAGCTAAAAAAAGAGCGCACTCAGTTGAAGAAAACTGTGGCGTTATCGTCGTTGCACATGGTGCCGCGACGGCCAGCAGCATGGTTGAGTACACCAACCTTCTGTTCTCAACAACGGTCATGCGTGCAGTTGATATGCCAATTAATCAATCAGTGGAAGAAACATTAGAAAAAGTCCGTACAATTGTAAAGCAAAATCAGTATAAAAAAATTATTTTAATGGTGGACATCGGTTCCTTGGTTTACTTTGGTAATGCTATCAGTCAAACGTTTCAAATGGAAGTGCTGCTAATTAGCAATATCAATCTCTTAACATTGCTAGAAGTGGCCCGAGAAGTCATTTATGAATCGACGGCGTTTGAGTATCTATTACCAGTCTTAAAAGAAAAAAATCATCGCGCCTTGATTTGCAGTAAAGGTCGCTTCAACGAGGCAAAAGTTCTCATTATTTCCTGTCTAACTGGCATGGGGACTGCTATTAAAATTGAACAGTTGTTACTAAAAACTTTTCCCAATGAATTACTAACGAATGTACGCATCATTACTTTAGAGAAAAGAGAAGTGGAAGACATTGATCGCTTGCATTCTTTTATTCGGAAAGAAGAGAAAATCGTTGGCATCATTGGCACCGTAAAGACAGAAGTGCCAGATATTCCGTTTATTTCTTTACAAGATTTACTATCGAAGCGGGGCATTCAGCTAGTTTTCGAATTATTAGGCCATCATTTAGAAGAAAAACAAAACCAAGAGTTACTAAAGAAAGTTTCAGCTAAATATATTCAAGGATTATCAATCGAAGCTATTACAGACTTACTAACAGTTTTGAATCCGACAACCATTTCAATCGAATTAGCTAAGATTTATTCAGACATTTGCTTGCAAACCAAAATAAAAAGTGACGAAAAGATTTTACTTCGTTTTATCATTCATTGTGCTTGTATGTTAGAACGGCAATTGCTAAATCCAGAATATGACCCGACAGCTTATGAAGTGTCATACCGAGAGTTGCCAGAAGCAGTATCTGTCATAAAAATGGCGTTTCGACCGATTGAAGTGTCCTATAATTTGTTGATTCCACCTTTGGAAGTGCGTTATATTTATGAATTGCTCTTTGAAAAGGCTTAATTCAAACGGAAATGAAAGTTGGCACACTTATTGCTTTTAATAAAATGATTAATTAGCAAAGGAGTTTGTTTATGGAAAATGAACCAATTTTACTTTTAACACACAATGGTTGGGGCTTGGAATTAGTCAAAAGCGTCCAGATGATTGTTGGAGAAGTTACAAATGTACATGAAGTTGCATTACAAGCAGAGGATTCACTGGGGGATTATTTAGAACGAGTCACAGAAAAAATTGAACAATTAACGTGGCACAACCAGCTGCTAATTTTAACAGATGTTAAAGGCGGCACACCTAGTAACGTTGCATTGCGTTTATCAAAAGATTATGACCTCCTGATTGTGTCCGGACTATGCACATCGTTATTATTAGAATCCGTCATGAAACAAAGTGGTCCTGGGTTTCGTTTACAAGACGCAGAAATGATTCAACAAGCAGCAGTAGACAGTTGTCAAATTTTAGAAATTCCAAAATAAGAAAGTACAGGTGAACAGAATGTCAAAAATCGTATTAACAAGAGTCGATAGTCGTTTAATCCATGGACAAGTAGTGACTAAATGGTTACAACAATCAGGTGCAAATGAAATTTTGGTAGTGAGTGATGAACTAGAGCAAGATGAATTTTTACAAAGTATTTATTTAATGGCAGCGCCTCCAGGGGTTTCTGTAGTAATTAAAGGGATTGAAAATGCCAAAGAATATTGGGAATCGCAAGAAAAGGAAGAGAAAAAGGTGTTATTTTTAGTGCCAGATTTAACGACCTTAAAAGCGATGGTGGACCAAGAAATTATTAAAGAGGAGATTCAAGTTGGTGGCTTAGGTGGCGGACCAAATCGGAAAAATGTTTTAAAAAATATCAATTTATCTGAAGAAGATGTTGCAATTTTGACTGAACTTTTAACGAAGGGCATCCATGTTTTCTTCCAAGCGATTCCCGAAGAAAATCCCCTACCAATTCAAAAATTAATTGAAAAATATCAATCACTATAATCAGAGAAAAAGGAGAGAATCATATGGGCGTTTTAGGTGTTTCAATTATTATGGGACTTTATTATTGGTTTGCACGTTTGCGTTTTGGGTACACATTTTCAGGCATGCTGTCTCAGCCATTAGGTGCAGCATTGGTGGCTGGTTTAGCAACAGGAAAACTTAGTGAAGCAATGGTTGTGGGGGCGGGGATTCAACTTGTTTATCTCGGAGTCACCTCTACACCGGGCGGCAATGTGCCTAGTGATCCGGCTTTAGCTTCAGCAATTGCGATTCCAATTGCTTTAGGTGTGGGAATGAATGCCGAGGCGGCTGTTGCACTAGCTGTTCCTTTTGGTGTGTTAGGCGTCTTTATGGATCAATTACGGCGGACCATCAATGCGACGTGGGTGCATATGGCTGATAAATATGCAGAAGAGTTAAATTATGGGGGGATTTACCGAGCTGCGTTTGTTTATCCAGCTTTAGCGGGATTTTTAATTCGCTTTCCGTTGGTTTTTGCGGCGAACTTTTTTGGTCAATCTGTGGTGAATAAAGTCTTAGAAGTTATCCCAGCATGGTTGATGCACGGCTTTGAAGTAATGGGTGGTATTTTACCAGCGTTAGGATTCGCCTTAACAATTATGGTAATTGGCAAGAAAAATTTGATTCCTTATTTTTTAATTGGTTTTGTTGCAGTAGTATATTTTGGCGCAGAAGTTATGGCCGTCGCTATTTTAGGAATCTGTATTGCCTTTTTAGTTAGAAATAAGGCATTGAGTGAGGAGGCAGCATAATGGAACAAATGACACAAGCAAATGAACAACAATTGGAACAGAAAAAAATTACTAAAAAAGAATTATCCAAAGCCTTTTGGATTTATCAACTAGGCTGTGAGTTATCCAATTCTTATGAACGTCTCCAAAGTTTAGTTTTTTGTGCATCGATGATTCCTGCAATTAAAAAACTTTACGCAGACGATGAAGAACAACAAAGAGAAGCTCTGAAACGTCATTTGAATTTTTTTAATACTGAAGGAACAGTAGGGGCTTCAATTCAAGGGATTGCAATTGCTATGGAGGAAGAAAAATCCAATGGTGCAGCGATCTCTGATACGGCGATCACATCGATTAAAACTGGGTTGATGGGTCCGCTGGCTGGGATTGGCGATTCGATTATTTGGGCAGCATTAATGCCGTTAATCATTTCCATTTTTATTCCAATGGCTAAAGGAGGTAACGTGATTGGAAGTATCGGTCCGTTGGTTCTGTACACAGCCATTACGTTATACATCAGTTGGACATTAGTGAATAAGTCCTATACATTAGGGCGTAATTCAATCTTAAGTTTGTTAAAAGACGGCAAAATTAAGCAAGTCATTTATTCAGCAAATGTTTTAGGAATGATGATGATGGGCGCTTTAAGTGCGAGTTATGTTAAAATTGCTAGCCCGATGACGTTTAAAGTTACTGGCGGTGCCACGATTGTTTTACAAGATATTCTAGATCAAATTATGAAAGGGTTACTTCCTTTAGCAGCAGTCATGGCTATTTATTTCTTCATGGTAAAGAAAGGCCCACGTTACGGTATCATTATCGGCACGATTGTCTTAGTTAGTTTGGTCACTTCATTCTTTGGTTTGTTATAAAGGAGAAAATAATGAATAGTTACGAAAAATTCCACTTAAAAGAAGTCATT
>NZ_KV805580.1:0-14709 GCF_001811595.1 Enterococcus sp. HMSC078F03
TGTTATTTGTACGATTTAATGTCGTTTCGCACCTATAGTATAACATATTTTTAGAGGAGGTCAACAAAAAAAGAAGCAGATACGCCCTTCCCTTATTGCATGTTTTTTAGTATAATATTACTGCGAACGCATTAATAACCTGAGAAAGGAAACTTACCCACCATGCCTAGAAAAACCTTTGTATATCCACACCCTATCAACGCATACATTATCAAGCAACTAGGGATTACCGTGGAAGAATTTTGTGAGTTGCACTCTTTTCCTCAGGGAACTATCTCTTCATGGATCACACGTAATAAAAAAATAGAAACATTGCCTGTCTCGTTTATCTACTCTCTTTCCTTATCTGCAAGCAAGACTATGGATCAGGTCTATTCAGACCTTCTTAAATTGCAAGACGATTATTTGCTGCACTTAGAACGCCACAGACGAACTAAAAAAATTATAGACGAAAAATGATATTGTAATATCACACTATTGTAACATCGTATAGTCAAACTATAACAATATTGTATTATTACAATATCACGTAGCTACAATTTCACTATATCGCGAAGTAACAATACTATGCAATTGTAATATAGTAATATTAATAAATCGCAATAGTATGACTCCACGATTGAACAATATTGTAATATTAATAAATTATGATATTGCAATATTGCGATATTGTGATATAATAATGACATAACATCACAAGGAGGACATTATTATGGCACGAATAATTTCAGTTGCAAACCAAAAAGGCGGTGTTTCAAAGACAACGACTAGCATTAACCTTGGAGCGGCATTGCATTTTACTTTTAACAAAAGCGTACTTGTAATTGACATGGACCCCCAGGGAAATGCCACTGATAATTTTGGATTCGACATTGATGGCACGAATGTTCCAACAATATATGAAGTATTAAAAGATGAGGCTTCGATTACTGAAGCTATTCTAAATTACAAAGGAATCGATGTAATTCCTGCTGATATTGCTCTTTCTTCAGCAGAACGTGAATTTACACAAGTTGGAAGTGAACATAGACTTAAAAGAGTTCTTCAACCAATTGAAGAAAACTATGATTATATTATTATTGATTGCCCACCAAGTTTGGGTATATTAACAGTAAATGCGTTCACTGTCTCTGATGAAATTATTATTCCTGTAGAAGCCGCATATTTTTCACTAAAAGGATTAGTTAAATTGAACGAAACAATCGAGACTGTTAAAGAATACACAAATGAGAGCTTAATCATACGAGGTGTTCTTTTCACAAAATATAATGAAAGATTTAACATTTCAAAAGAAATGAATAAAACAGCAAATCAAATTTCTGATGCCCTCCACGTAAACATATTTGATACTTACATTAGACGAACTATCACTGTTGATGAAGCCCAAGCAGCAGGTTCCGACTTGATTAGCTTTAATAAGACTTCGACCGCTGAAGACGATTATATCCAGTTTACAAAAGAATTTTTAGAGAAGGTAGGAGATTTGAATGAGTAATAATAGAGGAAAATCAGCCGCGGAACGACTTTTGGGTGCAGGAAAAGAAGACACCAATCCAACTAAAGCAACTACTTCTAATGAAAAAGAATTAAAAACTACACATGAACACATTGTTATGAATAAAAAAAACATAGAAAAATTGATTAAACAACAAGGTAACAGCAAAAGAAATGCTGATAGTATTCGGATCAATCCAATCCTTGCAAATGCTTTAAAATACTGGACTTCAATTGGCGAACCAGAAAAAAGTAAACCTGATGTTATTGAAGAAACGCTTTTGAAATCTATTCCTGAAGAGTATTTAATTAAAGGATATGAAATGGCAAAAAAACAAAATAAAATTTGATAATATTGTGGAATCACAATATTACAATATTAAACAACAACAATATCATAATATTGTTGTTGTTTTTTTTCTACAAACGCTGTTGTATCAATAATAATCTTTTGAATATTGTAATATCACGATATCCCAATATTACAATTGCGTTATATCACAATATCGTGATATAATAAGAAAGCAGGGAAATACTGTTATATCAGTATTTGCAAGGGAAATAAAAGTAGGTTAAACTATAAACTAACAAAAACAGAGAGGTAAAGCTATGAACAATTTTCAATTTATTTCAGCTAATGAAACCTATAGAAATTTGTATTACCAATTACCTAAAGTACTTTTTACATCAGAATTTTATAAAACTATGTCTAATGATAGTAAAATAGCTTACGCAATGTTGCAAGACCGATGTGAATATTCAATACAAAATAATTGGATTGATCAAGATGGGCATATATATTTTATCTTTACACGAAATGAACTGATGGATATTTTAGGGTGTAAAGAAAATAAAATTGCAAAAATAAAAAAAGAATTAAAAGACAAAAATTTACTTTATGAAAAACGTATTCCTCCGAAAAAACTCTCTACTGGTGAATTCAAAAACTATCCAAACAGATTGTATTTAGGTAAGCTGGAAGTTTCAGCAACAGATGTTTACGCCATCAGTAATGCTAGCTATACAAATGAGTTTCCCGAAAGTGGGAAAAACCAACCTTCGGATAAACATGATAAAATCGGCGTTTCTTTCGAAAGTGGGAAAAACCAACGTCCAGAAGAATCCAATAATACCAGTACTTTGTTCGAAAGTGGGAAAAACCAACCCAATCTATATCTAACTAATTCTTTAGATACAATAGATACAATAGATACTGAAAAAGAACGATTGCAACAACAATTATTGCTCGATCAATTTTCAGAAGTTCAAGAGCATACATTTCTTAGCAAAAATAGCTTAAAATTTATTGCTGCCTTTTCTGATACTATTCAAGAAGCACATGAAATGGTTGGAACAATTATTCGTGCTAAAACTAAAGTAGAAAAAGAATACAATATCGTTCTAATTGGTGAAGATTATCAAGAAGAAATAGACAAATGTTTGCGTCGTGTGATGCATAAAATCAAGACAGATTCTACTGTAAAAAGTCCAAAAGGCCTATTCTACAAGTCGTTTTATAATTTATTTGTTGAATGTGCGTTAAAAAAAGAAAATATAAATAAAGGGAATAATTCGAAAGGTTCTGAAATCACCTTGCATAATTGGGTTGAAAATAAGTAATAAACTGATTTATTTAGATAAATTTCATACTTCATTTTGTATCACGTTTAAAGTTTGTTTGATAAAATTGAAAATATGATAGCTAATATCGTGAGTTGTATTAAAAAGTTTTTTGTATTTGTTCATTTTTTTTGAAAGTTTTGAGAATACTATAGATAGGAGTTTTTTTATGGAGGAAGATATTGTAAGGTTGTTTTATAAAGGATCTGAAATTATTTTAATTGGGACCAGTCATATCTCAGCTGAAAGTGCTGATTTGGTCAGAAAAACAATTCAGGAAGAAAATCCTGACACTATTTGTATTGAATGGGATCAAAAAAGATACAAAAAAAACATACATCCAGACGAATGGGATGATACTGATATAGTTAAAATAATAAAGAATAAGCAATTTCCAGTTTTTATTTTTGGTGTAATTTACAAATTATTTCAAAAAAAAGTTTCTCAAGATATGAATAGCCTTGTAGGAAAAGAATTTGTAGTGGCTGTTGATGAGTCAAAAAAATTAAACATAAAGTTTTATCTAATTGATAGAGATTCTTCTCTTACTTTTAAAAGAGCATGGAGGATGTTAAATTTTCGTGAAAAAGTGAAATTACCATATGCTTTTGGAAAAATATTTGAGGGTGCGGAAGAAACTGAAGAAGAGGTTCAAAATCTGCTAGAATCTGAAAATTTTGAACCTGTTTTTGAAGAATTGAAGGAGTCCTATCCTAATTTGTGGGAAGTTTTCGTAACTGAAAGAGACGATTATTTAGCAACAAAAATTCAAAATACAGCGAATGGAAAGACTGTTGCTGTTTTAGGGAAAGCTCATTTAAAAGGGGTTTCTGACAGATTAAAGAATAATCAAAAATCCGATTTACAAAAATTAGAGATTATTCCACCCAAAAAATTTGGAAGTAAGTTGCTTGAATGGATTATACCAGGTATATTACTTATTCTTCTAGGAGTATCCTTTTACCAAGGGACACAAGTGGGAATAGAGCAATTGTTACGTTGGCTTTTATGGAATGGTGGATTAGCTGCATTGTTTACAGTATTTGCTTTAGGACACCCTTTAACTGTTCTAACGTCCTTAATATTTGCTCCTTTAGCTACTTTACTTCCAATGGTTTCTGTTGGAGTATTTTCAGCAATAGTGGAAGCTACTGTTAGAAAACCAAAAGTAAAAGATTTTAAAACGATGGATTTAGATCTTCAATCTATTAAAACAATATACAAAAATCGTGTTTTAAGAGTGTTTTTAGTATTTTTCTTATCAAGTCTTGGAGGGCTTTTAGGTAATATTATTGGTGGGTTAGGAATAGTTAAAAATTTATTTTAAAGGAGTGAGTTAAGTGGGTAGCTTAAAAAAAGTTGGGGTTTTAGTATTTGTGTTGTTAGTATTTGCAAGTTGTGGAGTAAATAAATCAACAGAAGATTCAAAAAAAACAAATGAAACTAAGGTAGAACAAATAGCAACTTTATCGGCAGGTACACCAGTTCAAAGTTTAGATCCAGCAACAGCAGTGGATCAAACAAGTGTTACATTGTTGGCCAACGTAATGGAAGGGTTGTACCGATTAGATGAAAAAAATCAACCACAACCAGCAATTGCAGCTGGGCAACCAAAAATATCCAATGGTGGTAAAACATATACAATTGTGATTCGAGACGGTGCAAAATGGGCCGATGGAACAGATATTACTGCTGATGATTTTGTAACGGCATGGCAAAGAGTTCTTGATCCTAAAACTGCCTCGCCAAATGTAGAACTGTTTGCTGCTATAAAAAATGCAAAAGAGATTAGTATCGGAAAGCAACAAAAAGAAACACTTGGTGTAAAATCTAAGGGAAACAAAACAATAGAAATCGAATTAGAAGAACCTACACCTTATTTTACAGATTTGTTAGCATTGACTGCTTATTTTCCAGTCCAACAAAACGCAGTAAAAGAGTACGGTAAAGAATATGGAACAACAAAAGAAAACATTGTAACGAATGGAGCATTTACATTAACTGATTTAAACGGTGTTGGTATTTCAGATAAATGGACGATTGCTAAAAATCCAAAATACTGGGATAAGAAGCATGTCGCCATGGAAAAAATCAAATTTCAAGTTGTAAAAGACATTAATACAGGTATTAATCTCTATAATGATGGTCAACTAGACGATGCGCCTGTAGCTGGGGAATACAGTAAGCAATTAGAAAATAACAAAGATTTCATACGAGAATTATCTGCTACAACTATGTTTTTAGAGGTAAATCAACGAAATAAAAAAAGTATAACTTCAAATAAACATGCTCGACAAGCGATTAATTTTGCGATTGATCGTGAGGCTATATCAAACAAGATATTAACAAATGGAAGTATACCAGCTAAAGGTGTAGTACCAAGTAAACTAGTATATAATCCAAAAACAGGAAAAGATTTTACTAATTCAAGTTTAGTTTATTTGGATAAGAGTAAAGCTAAAGACAGCTGGGAAAAAGCTAAAAAAGAATTAAAAGGTACTGATTTATCTATCGATATTATGGTCAATGAAGAAGATTTATCAAAAAAACTAGGTGAGTATCTTCAAAATGAATTGCAAGATACTTTGGATGGACTTAAAGTTTCAGTTACTGCAGTAACTGCCACGTTACAAACTGAACGATTAAATTCTGGGAACTTTATGATTGCATTGAGTGGTTGGCAAGCAGACTTTGCCGATCCAGTTAGTTTTTTAGCAAATTTTGAGAGTAAAAGTTCATTAAATCATGGTGGGTATGCAAACGAAGAGTATGATAAATTGTTGAAAAATAATTCTTCAAAAAGATTGCAAGAATTGAAGGATGCCGAGAAATTAATTTTAGAAGATGCGGGTGTAATACCGTTACTTCAAATTGGAAATGCTAAATTAAGAAATCAAAAAATTTCTGAAATGAAAGTACACTCTATTGGTGCTAAGTATGATTATAAAACCATGGAGATAAAATAAAAAACCTCTTTTAAGAGAGGTTTTTTTATTTGTCAGATTTTAAGTAGCCAACACCTTCAAAAGTATCAGCAATTATATTTAAAGAAGAGGGAACTTCAAAATTTTCTTTTCTAGCTATTTCTGTTACTTCTTTAACTAACTCTTTATAAGTATCATTTTCACCTAATTGAGAGAACAAATTTACGATGTTTACAGCTTTCAAATATTCCTCCATATTTCGGTTTTTCAAGAAATTTCTGAGATGTTTTAAATAAATCATTTCTAAATTAATAGTACCATCTAAAATAAAAGAAGGGACTTTTCGAACAATATCAAATTGTTCAAGGAAGTAATCAGCTTTTTCAAAATCCTTTTTTTCAAGAAAGACAGTAACCGCATTCTTGATACATAACTGAACTGCATGGTCATGGATATCTCCATAAGATTGGTTAATGGGAAAGAGTTTTTCCGTTAGAAAATCAAGTTCGTTCGAATATTCTGGAACTGCCATATAAAGATGACTTAGTATAGCATAGTCAGCACCTAATATTACTTCTCTATTTTTGTAAAAATTTTTAAGTTCTCTAATATCTTTATTTTTAAAAGTATACAAGGAATTATTTAAAGATTTAGAGATTATCAAGCATAAGGTAAATAAAGTGTAACATTGTAGGTTCTTAAAGCGATCTTTGTATATTTCAGGAAATTGTTTCTCTAATTCAGGGAAGTTATTAATTAAAGAAGAAACCTCAATTTTTCTTTTACCATAGTAAGATGCTGCTAGAGGTGTAATGTCACCCCGATACAGAAATTCAGATAATCTTATACCTAAAGTATCTGTAAAAGAAATTAATTCTTCAATGGTAGGACTTTTTTCCCCCAGTTCTATCTCTCTGTATCTAGTCTTGTTAGACTTTTCTTGATAAAGGTCTACTTTTTTAAAATTTAAATCTTTGCGTAAAATTTCTAAAAGTTCTTTGTAGTCCAAAATAATACACTCCTTTAATTTGGGTTGAAATAGAACCAAAAACAGGCAGGAAATAAAGCTTCATGGTCAAAATAAGGATTTAACGGTTTGTATAAAATCGTTTTTCCGTTAAAATAAATCAAAACTCAAAAAAATAATATTTTTAGCCTAAAACGGTTGATATATTTATTTTTGGTAGTATAATTGAATTATAGCTAAGGGGGGCATAAATATGATCAAGAAAAGTATTTTGAAAATTAAGTATTATGTACCTGTATTGATTTCGCTAACCCTAATTTTATCGGCTTAGAATAGAAATAGTGAATTAAGAGGTTAGCAGACAACAAAATAAGAACCGACTGTCATAGGACGGGAATCCTAGAGGGCAGTTAAACAATTCATGCTATACCCATGAACTATACTCGGTTCTCGTTTGTTGCAACATTAGTTACAACGTATAGTATAACAATTTTTAATGTAAAATTCTAGGCTTTTTTAAACTCCTTTATTGGCCCAGGTAAAGTTTTTTTGCAATGAATTGTTTTAATTAGTTGTATAAATGTTGGAACAGCGGGGAATGTATACAGTTCATGTATATGTTCCCCGCTTTTTTGTTGTCTGTTAACTTGTTGAAAAAATAAAAAAACCAAGTAGCAAGCACTCATTTTCTAAAAATGACCCGCTTGTGGAATAATTCAATGCTTTCACGCATTGTTTGTACTGGAACTACTCGTAAGAGCCGTGCAAACAACGTGTTGCATGGCTCTTTTTCTACTTGGTTCAGAAAGTAGGTGAATCAATGATTGAACTGAAAGCAACAGATTTGAACCGTATTACGTGTCAACTGACCTTGTTTAATCGACAAAGGTTTAAATTGTACAACGGCACAACAGAACGCATTGTATATGATTTTTCAGGAAGAAATCTGTTGATCAATCCTGTGAGTTTTGAAACGGATCAAGACATGGAACATTTCTTTCGACAAGTAAAACTGATTTATTTTGATGGAAAAGTAGTCGGTTATCGCGGCTGCTCGGAACTTCCGTTAAAACTTGAATGTAGAGCGTTCCAAAAAATGGTTAAACGACAAAAGATGTTACTCAATGCACCATTCAACTATAAGGTTTTTGAAGAAAATGAATTTAGGGAATGGTGTGAGAAAATGAGAAGCTATAAGTAGTGAATTTGTTTTTTTATACTTGGTCTTTTTGTTTGTTAGTTTTAACTAACATGCGCAATTTACCAATAGCTAGGTTAGCTATCGAAAAAGGATGCAGAAAAGCACACGGACACGAAGGTGCAAACTGGCTACACGTCAACTTTTTTGCAGAATTTGGGAGATCCTTAAAAAAAGAATACTACAGGACTTATCTAGTCAATCAGCGTGTCTTTAAAGGTCTAGGTAAGTATAAACTACCTAAAGTACGGTCAGAATAAAGGCGGTACGTGATTATGGGTGTGACACAGTAACTAAAAAGATTTCGTGCGACGATCTTTTGTTTTAAAGGGAGCCAGATACTTTTTTAGAGTTTGGGGTTGCTAACGCTACAAACCCTGCGATCAGTAAAATCTGTAGAAAAATTGCTAAAAAGCTAGCAAACAAAAGGATCAAGTAAAACGAGGATATTTACCATAAAACCAATAGGAGGAAAGTGAACATGAAGACATAGGAGTGTTTTTCTAAGGGTTCCAAGGATAGTATTTTTTTAATAATGAAGGCTTTGTTACTATTAATTTGAGGTGAGAGGGGTATGACAAAAAAAGAGCAAAGTATTTGGCGTAAAGAGATGTTGGCATTAATGAATGAAGACGCAGACTGGTATAGGAATGAAGATACCGAGCGTTTTAAACGAATACAAGAACTTGCAAAAAAGATAGAAACAGCAAGCACCAGACAATTTTCTTCTCATATTAGCAAGGAAAGATTTGAAGCCTATCAAAGAATGGGCTTACAGTTTAAAGAGATAGCGGAAGAGTTCCATATAACAACTACAGCGTTACAACAATGGCGTAAAGACAATGGGTATCCCATTTACAACAAAAATAATCGGAAGTGAGGAAAATAAAATGAAAAAGTTCGCAAGTACAGGGTTAAGTATTTTAGTCGCAACAGGGGTAGCAGGTATTGGGGGAAATGAAGTACAGGCAGCAGAACAAACGCAACCAAAAACACCTGAAAACAGTTCTACAGAACAACCAGCAGTGAAAGCTACACAAACAACGGAGCAAGCCATTACTGAAAAACAGCAACAAGTAACAGAGAAACAAGCAATTGTCGATCAAAAACAACAAGTTGCTGACACCGCGAAAAAAGAAAAAGACGCCATTGATCAATCTGTTAAAGACCAACAAGCAGTGGTCAATCAAAACAAAGACGCATTGGATCAAAGTCAACAAGCAGTGACTGACCAACAAGCGGTCGTAGACGAAGCAAAAAAAGTTGTGGATGAAGCAACACCTTCAGCCATTGAAAAAGCCAAAGACCAAGTGGCTACTGATACACAGGCAGTTGATGACCAACAAAAAGTAGTGGATCAAGCTCAAACAGACGTTAACCAACAACAAGCTGTTGTTGATGAAAAAGCAAAAGAAACGAATGCTGCTAAAGTGCAAAATGAAAAAGATCAACAAGCAGTAACAGCTGTGAAACAAGAACAAGCCAAGCTTGAAGAATTAGCGAAAAATGCGGAAGCGGAAAAAGCAAAGGCAGAAAAAGAACAAGCAGCAAAAGAAGCTGAACTGGCTAAAAAACAGAAAGAAGAAGCCAAAGCTAAAGATCAAAAAACGAAGGACGATCAAGCAGTCGCAGACCAACAAACTGTTGTGACAACTAGTCAAGAGAAAGTAGCAGACGCAAAAGCAGATACAGCTGCGAAACAGGCAGACTTAACTGCGAAAGAGAATGCTTTGAAAGACAAGCAAGCAGCAACAAAGCAAGCGCAGAATACTTTAGATAGCTCAAAAGAAGAGCTAAAAGGACATAAAGGGATTAACTTGCCTGCCAATTTCACACCTGATTATTACAAAAAATTATCTGAACAAGAAAAGCAAGCAATGGAAAAAGAAGCATTAGCATTAAATAAAGTTTTTCCTGAAAATCAAGCAGATGCGGCAAAAGCAACGGAAATGATCAATGTCAAAAATCCTACAGAAAAACAAAAGCAACAAATGAGTGATTACGTTGTAGGACTTATCAATGATGTTCGCGAAAAGCTTGGGTTACAAAAGTTGAAGATTTCTAACCAAGCTATGAAATTTGCTTGGGATGTAGCAAAATATGATAATCCCAAAGAATTTGATCATGACGTAAATGCGATCAATCGTGCAGCAAAAGAAAATGGTTTTAAAGAATTCCCCGGACAAAACTTTTATGAAAACCTAAGTATGGGACGATTTACGACACAAGAAGGTAAAGTTTCTATGTATGACTTTGAAAAAGCAGCTCGAAATGCACTTGTAAGCATGTTGATGAACGATGGACATTCTGGCTATTCCCATTTAGATTCTTTATTAGATGCAAATGAAACAAACATGGCAGTTTCTATTTCAGGAGATTTAAATGATATTTCGGCAAAAATCCATATCATTAGCTATAATCAATCAAAATTAGTTGAAGCAAATACCTATGAAGAAGGCACTGCACCAGTCTTTAAGAGTAAAGAAACCCTTCAAAAAGAAGTAGTAACCAATCAAGAAAAATTAGCTACCGCACAACAAGTAGAATCAGATGCACAACAAGCAAGAAGTGCAAGTCAGCAAGCCTTAAATACAGCCAAAACAACACAAGTAACAGCAGAAAAAGAACTATCTGTTCATAAAGCGACATTGGCTAATCTTCAAGCAGTTGCGACTAAGAGTACGACAAACTATGAAGAAAAAGTACGACAAACTGCGGCGGCAGAAACAAGCCTTCAACAAACAAAAGATCAATTGGCAACAATCAATGAGTTAATTCATAATCGAGCTGCTGTTTTAGAAAAAGCGAAAACAAACGTTGCGGAAGCACAAGCGATTGAACAAACGTCTGCTAAAGTGCTGAAAGAAAAACAAGAAGCCCAAAAAGCAGAAGAAAACACATTGAATAGCTTGAAGGAAGTATTAGATTTAGCAAAAGAAAACTTAAATCAAAAACAAATTGCGCTTAAAACAAGTACACGTTCATTGTCTCGTTTAGAAAATGCTCAACCAACATACGAAAAAGCATTAAACGAGTTAAATAAAGCAGAAGCGGCAGTGGTCCAAGCACAAGAAGCCTATGAAAATTCTCTGAAATCGTTGGAAGAACTTAAAGAACAACAAGCAGTTGCTACACTTGCTTATACACAAGCACAAGAAGACCTTTCTAATGCGAAGTTAGAGCTACAGCAGTACCAAGGCATATTAAGAGACTTAGAGGCACAACAAGCCGAACAGCGCCGACAAGAAGCGTTGCAAGATCAAGTAGCAAAAGAGCAACAACGTCTTGAACGAGAAGCAAAGCAACAACAAATGTTAGTAGCAAGTGCTACTTCAGCAGATAAAACACCTGGTCTCCAACAGTTATCTTTTTCTAAACAAAAAGAACAGCCAAAAGCACAAACACTAACACATTCAGAACCTCGTAAGACGAAACAAGTAGCAAAATCCCAAGAATCCTTACCACAAACGGGAGAACAACAAAGTATCTGGTTGACTATTATGGGATTATTCATGGCAGTAGGTGCGATCAGTTTCAAGAACAAAAGACGGAAAAATAGTTAAAAGTATAATAGGTGAGGAGCGAAATTTTCGCTCCTTTTTATTTTAAATACATGACATGAAAGGAGAAAACATTGGCAAAGAAGATAAACCTTGTTTCCATATTTTGTTCTCACGAAGCACTAGAACAAATTTATATTCTATCCTACCCGTATTGTTTAATTAAGCAATATCTATTCAAGAGAATCGAAGATATTTTTGGTTCTTTTTTTATTGGAGAAATGACATTGCTGTGGCGGAATAGAAGTCGCTTAAAATAAAGCAGTAGAATCCCCTTATTGTTTTATTTGATTATGCAAGGTGCGAATCCTTGCCAGCAAGTAGGGTTTACGGTAAATGATCCCGACTGCCGGTTAGCGAAAACCGTATAGAGATTGAGCGGTAGTGTGGCAAGCAACAGCTCTTATACCATTCATAAGCCTACCGCAAAAAGAATGGCAATCTCAAAAAAACAGGAAACTGAGAGGTCGCTCCTTTTAGGTTGGCGTGTAGCATCTGGGATGCAACGGACATGAAGGAAGATAAGAGGTAGGTTCGACTCCTACCACGCCAGTAAGTAGCTTTGCTACGAGAGAAAAAGAATAATAGGAGGAATAACAATGAAAAATTATGATCCAAATATCCGATGGGCTTGCATACAATCAAAGTAAGTTTCCAACGAGGTGTATACAAAGGATTTGTTACCTTTGTAAAAAGTGGAAATTGTAAAGGGTTAGACGTATTAGGCATAGACGAAGAAGATTTATATGACATGAAATTTAAAGAAAATCCAATCAATTTTAGACTGATTGGTGAAGATGATAATGGCGATGAATGGTTCGCAATGACTTTGAAGAATGACAAAAAAGATGAATTGTTAGTTGAAGATGTGTGGGAAGAGTTAAGTGAGTACATTGTGAGGATTGAAATTATTGATTTTGAGGAGGAAAAATAGAGGAGCGAGAAAATACTCGCTCCTCTTTTATATATAGAGAGGCTACCCAGCAATGATAACTAGGTAGCCACAGACATAAAATTACTATTAATCTGGGAATAAATTATTTATACCATGAAAAGGGTTACTTATCAAGAAAAAATACCAATGAATAGGAGAATGTGGAATGAAATAAAGTAATACATCTATAAAAAAGAGAGGAGGAAAAAGTATGACTTGTGTACGTGCGCCATGTCGGAGAAATCGTTGTTTGTAAAGAAAAGAATAATAGGAATTAAAAAATATAATTTACGAGGAGAATGATTCATGAAGCAACAAACAGAAGTAAAGAAACGTTTTAAAACATATAAAGCTAAGAAACGCTGGGTAACTGCTCCTATTCTTTTTATAGGTGTGTTAGGAGTTGTAGGATTAGCTACTGATGATGTACAAGCTGCGGAATTAGATACGCAACCAGGAACAACGACGGTGCAACCCGATAACCCCGATCCGCAGGTAGGTAGTACAACACCTAAGACAGCAGTAACTGAAGAAGCAACAGTACAAAAAGACACTACTTCTCAACCGACCAAAGTAGAAGAAGTAGCGTCTGAAAAAAATGGAGCTGAACAGAGTTCAGCTACTCCAAATGATACCACAAACGCGCAACAACCAACAGTAGGAGCAGAAAAATCAGCACAAGAACAACCAGTAGTAAGCCCTGAAACAACCAATGAACCTCTAGGGCAGCCAACAGAAGTTGCACCAGCTGAAAATGAAGCGAATAAATCAACGTCCATTCCTAAAGAATTTGAAACACCAGACGTTGACAAAGCAGTTGATGAAGCAAAAAAAGATCCAAACATTACCGTTGTTGAAAAACCAGCAGAAGACTTAGGCAACGTTTCTTCTAAAGATTTAGCTGCAAAAGAAAAAGAAGTAGACCAACTACAAAAAGAACAAGCGAAAAAGATTGCGCAACAAGCAGCTGAATTAAAAGCCAAAAATGAAAAAATTGCCAAAGAAAATGCAGAAATTGCGGCAAAAAACAAAGCGGAAAAAGAACGCTACGAGAAAGAAGTCGCGGAATACAACAAACATAAAAATGAAAATGGCTATGTAGCAAAACCAGTAAATAAAACGCTAATTTTCGATCGTGAAGCAACAAAAAATTCCAAAGTTGTTTCTGTAAAAGCTGCAGAATATATAGACGCTAAAAAACTAACTGATAAACATAAAGATAAAAAATTACTTATCAGTATGCTTAGTGTAGATTCAAGCGGGTTAACAACTAAAGACTCGAAAAAAGCACATTTTTATTATAATAACGGTGCAGGAGGAACATTGGTTGTTCTTCACAAAAATCAACCAGTAACTATTACCTATGGCAATTTGAATGCTAGTTATTTGGGTAAAAAAATTGCTAGTGCTGAATTCCAATATACAGTGAAGGCCACACCTGATTCAAAAGGTCGATTGAATGCTTTCTTACATGATGATCCAGTGGCCACAATTGTCTATGGAATTAACATTGACCCTCGTACAAAGAAGGCTGGTGCTGAGATTGAAATGCTCGTTCGCTTCTTTGGAGAAGATGGCAAAGAAATCTTGCCAACGAAAGAGAATCCATTTGTATTTTCAGGTGCTTCATTAAATTCACGTGGTGAAAACATTACGTATGAGTTCGTAAAAGTAGGAAACACGGATACTGTTCATGAAATTAATGGATCAAAAGTAGCTCGTCATGGAAATAAAGTTTATTCTAAAACGGATATTGATGTAGGGACGAATGGGATTTCAATAAGTGACTGGGAAGCAGTTCAAGGCAAAGAATATATTGGCGCAACTGTTATTTCAACACCAAATAGAATTAAATTCACTTTCGGGAATGAAATTGTTAACAATCCAGGGTATGACGGGAATTCGATGTGGTTCGCATTTAATACGGATTTAAAAGCAAAATCAATTACGCCTTATCAAGAAAAAGGACGTCCAAAGCAACCAGAAAAAGCAACGATTGAATTCAATCGATA
>NZ_KV805581.1:0-448 GCF_001811595.1 Enterococcus sp. HMSC078F03
AACCAGAAAAAGCAACGATTGAATTCAATCGATACAAAGCCAATGTGGTTCCTGTTCTTGTTCCGAATAAAGAAGTCACTGATGGCCAGAAAAATATCAATGATTTAAATGTGAAACGTGGCGATTCTTTACAATACATTGTGACAGGGGATACGACAGAACTTGCCAAAGTAGATCCAAAAACAGTAACAAAACAAGGGATTCGAGATACCTTTGATGCAGAAAAAGTGACGATTGATTTATCCAAAGTGAAAGTTTATCAAGCAGACGCAAGTCTAAACGAAAAAGACTTAAAAGCTGTTGCTGCAGCAATTAATTCAGGAAAAGCCAAAGACGTGACCGCTTCTTATGACCTTCATTTAGACCAAAACACCGTTACAGCAATGATGCAAACCAACGCAGACGGCTCTGTTGTTTTAGCAATGGGGTATAAATATTTACTTGTCTT
>NZ_KV805582.1:0-876 GCF_001811595.1 Enterococcus sp. HMSC078F03
AAACTAGACGTCAAACATGACAAATTTAGTGGCCAATGGTCTGTGTTTGCCAATTCTGCGTTTGTCTTAGCAGACGGAACCAAAGTGAATAAAGGGGATGACATTTCGAAACTATTCACGATGACCTTTGAACAAGGGGTAGTGAAAATCACGGCCAGTCAAGCCTTTTTAGATGCGATGAATCTAAAAGAAAACAAACACGTTGCACACTCATGGAAAGCGTTCATTGGTGTAGAACGAATTGCGGCAGGAGACGTTTACAACACAATCGAAGAATCTTTCAACAATGAGAAGATTAAAACTAATACGGTAGTGACACATACGCCAGAAAAACCACAAACGCCACCAGAAAAAACAGTGATTGTACCACCAACACCAAAAATACCGCAAGCACCAGTAGAGCCATTAGTGGTAGAAAAGGCAAGTGTGGTGCCAGAATTGCCGCAAACAGGCGAAAAACAAAATGTCTTATTAACAGTAGCTGGTAGCTTAGTTACAATGCTTGGCTTAGCAGGCTTAGGATTTAAACGTAGAAAAGAAACAAAATAATTGAAGACGAAAAGAAGGACGAACTGATTGTCCTTCTTTTTTTAGTTATGGAGGGGAAAAATTGGAAGCAGTAGTAGAAAGAGAGGCAAAGGGGATGAAAGAAATTGCCATCCAAGAAAAAGATTTGACCTTACAGTGGAGAGGAAACACAGGTAAGTTAGTTAAAGTTCGATTGAAAAATACACGTGCAATGGAAATGTGGTACAACAAACAAATTACCGAAGAAAACATTCAAGAGATCACCACGTTGAATATTATTAAAAATGGAAAATCTTTGGCATTAGAAGTATATCCAGAAAAAAGTATCTATGTGAAACCAAATTTAGG
>NZ_KV805583.1:0-605 GCF_001811595.1 Enterococcus sp. HMSC078F03
ACCAAGCCATTAATCACTGTTTCGTCTTGACGAAGTAAGGCCCGCGAAGCGCCGACACCTGTGAAGACTTGGTTCACGTGTTGCGGTTGTAGAACTTCTGATAAGCGAGCCACCATTTGACTTTGATTAGGATCGCCAGCCCCTAAGCCGACAGATAAAGCGTTGTTGGTTGCTGCTTGGTATTTTTTCATATCTTCAATAGCTGCTTCATCGGTTTCATAGTTTTTTGAAAGGACGCCTAACACAACATGCCCTTCTGCTGCTTCATAACAGGCTTGGGCATTTTCTACTGAATTGGCTAAGACGTTTAAACAAATGCGTTCTTCTAAATAATTAGGTTTTAATGACATGACTTATTTCTCCTTTGTGTCCATAATTTCTTGTAATCGTTGCACGATTTTGTTCATTTCTTCTTGATTGACAGAACGAATGTCAAACTCAATGATGCCATTGTTGGCTTGATATTCTCGCGTATAAATGGCCGGACTTTCTGCTTTTAATGCTTGGATGACTTCCTTGGCAGTTTTTCTGCCGTCCACTTTGACACTGGCGCGATAAATGTCTCGTCCGGCGCCATCTTGGACGATTTTGGCGGTTAAATCTGA
>NZ_KV805584.1:0-1223 GCF_001811595.1 Enterococcus sp. HMSC078F03
CAATTTATTTTGCCATTTAAAAAGAAAAGTGACAAAAAAACAAATAGGTCAAAAACTTAAAAGTTTCTGAACCTATTTTTATCTCATTATTTTACACGTAAATTTTATAATATAAAATACCCAAAGATAAGTATTAGTCGGTATAAACTTTGAGAATACTCAATTTTTACACAAAAAAAGGACAGACAAAATATAATCTGACCTTTTATTTGTGTTTATGGGACATGGATAGTATTTAGTTAGAACTCAATCCTTTTTTGTCAACCCAACCTTTGAGTTCTGGACTATAAACGTAAGATCCTGCGTCTTGTGTGATATGAATATACTGATTGGAATACGTATTCACATTCCCTAAGTTCTTAAATCCTTTTTTTCCCCAAGGTAAAGTATCTATTGATTTACCATTATTCAAAACAGTTAAATGATTTTCTGTATTTTTGATAGTCCATTTTGTATTCGTGACTGTATTGCTGCTCTTAACAGCATCTACTTGACTCTGAGTATTCGCATTAAATGCTTTTTTATCTATCCATCTTGAATTGACCAGAATAACTTTGGTTTTGACGTTTTCGAAGGAGTCCTTCTTTACCGAACTCTTGATAACTCTTAACCCAATATCTTACTTGTCCCATACTCTTAATACCGTATTTTTTTGCCAGATATGGATACCCTCCTTTTCCTTTTAAATACTCATGAATGATTGTCATCTTTAGTTCGAAACTATATTTACTCATAGAAATACCGACCTCCAGAAGTTAGATTTTTGGTCTAACTTTTGGGGGTCGGTACAGTGGTCGATTGCTTTTTTTGTGCATAATTTTAGTGTAATTCCTTGTAAGATAAATACAATAAATAGTTTGTCTTCTCAATAAATTGGTAGATTACCTGTTTTATCGAAGAGCTTATTCCCTTCATTTTATTTATTTTACTCTCTACCTCTTTCTTGTTATAAGTAAAAAAGTTATCTTGCCATACCAACGTTATTACTAACTCTTCTTCACATAAACTTATAAAATACGTACATCCATAAGAATTTCCTCTTTCATGAGCATAGATTTGCATACAAACCTTTTCCTCCCCTCTTCATTAGTCACCTCCAAAGGTTATTTTATCACTATTCATTATTATTCAACTCCTCTTCAACAATTATATAATATAAACGTTTAATGAAAATTACATTTGGGTACACTAGGGAGCGTCAATAATTTTGTGTAAATAAATTG
>NZ_KV805585.1:0-254 GCF_001811595.1 Enterococcus sp. HMSC078F03
TGTCACTTTTCTATTTAAATGGCAAAAATTTCCAGCAATAAATGACAAAAGCTACCAATTTTTGATAGCTTTTTATATGCCTATCACTAAACTATCTCTTGCTGCTTCGACAACTTCTACAGTAATCTTATCCATTTGATTGATTCTTAAAATACGATCAATCTGTGCAAACAAACGATGAATAAGTCGGAAATTCCCTTTTGTGATTTTAATGATAGTTGTGATAGCTTCATAATCAGAAAAATCTTCTAGCT
>NZ_KV805586.1:0-329 GCF_001811595.1 Enterococcus sp. HMSC078F03
CGCAGCAACTTTTATATCATAACAAACTTTCGTTTGAATGTCAAGAACTTTTTTAAAAAAGTTTTTTAAGTTGTTTTGCTCGGTCGTTGTTGTCTGTTGTGACAACTTCTATATCTTATCATCTCGTTTGTTATTTGTCAACAACTTTTTTGTTGTTTTTTCAAACTTTTTTCGAGAGATTTGAAATCAAGAATTGTTATTTAATTATTGATTTCTGAATCGCTCAGCTGTGTGACTCGCCTTGCGACATGTAATAATATACCAAGATTTCAAGCATTGGTCAATCATTATTTTCACTTTTTTTAAACTTTTTTTCAATACCGATTATT
>NZ_KV805587.1:0-642 GCF_001811595.1 Enterococcus sp. HMSC078F03
AAAAGCGGGTGACGAGAATCGAACTCGCGACAACAGCTTGGAAGGCTGTGGTTTTACCACTAAACTACACCCGCATGGCGGTCTGGACGGGACTCGAACCCGCGACCTCCTGCGTGACAGGCAGGCATTCTAACCAGCTGAACTACCAAACCATACTTTTCTTTTTATGTGCTTTTGAAATCAAAAGCAATTGCGGGGGCAGGATTTGAACCTACGACCTTCGGGTTATGAGCCCGACGAGCTACCTGACTGCTCCACCCCGCGATAATTAGACCAAGGAAAATTGATTCCTAAGAAAGGAGGATAAGGGATTCGAACCCTTGCACGGTTTTACCCGCCTGACGGTTTTCAAGACCGTTCCCTTCAGCCGGACTTGGGTAATCCTCCATGATAAAAATAAAACTATAAACAACGTCACAATGGACCTTGTAGGACTCGAACCTACGACCGGACGGTTATGAGCCGTCTGCTCTAACCAACTGAGCTAAAGGTCCAGGCTCTTCCAAATGTATAATCGCGGCGGAGGGGATCGAACCCCCGACCTCCCGGGTATGAACCGGACGCTCTAGCCAGCTGAGCTACACCGCGAAACTCTTATATTAAATAAGAATGGAGCCTAGCGGGATCGAACCGCTGACCTCC
>NZ_KV805588.1:0-200580 GCF_001811595.1 Enterococcus sp. HMSC078F03
ATTTCTCGGAGTTAAACACTTCTGTCCCGACCTCCTTATTATTCTTTATTCATTTATTCCGAGGTCTGCTTCAAAGGCTTCTAATTCTGCAAGGTGTGTTTCTGGATAAGCAAAGCATGTTGAAAAATGCCACTCCCCACCACTTGTACCAAAATAACCTGGCAGTAATTCCAAAGCCAATAATGCTTCTGATGTTTCTTTTTCCGGTAACGTAATCTGAAAAGTAGTCGCTGGAACAAAACCGAACTTCTTATAGTAAGTTGGATGGCCCAGGATAATCAATCCGCCGATGCCTAATTCTTTGGCCTTCTGCACAGAATGCTTAATTAACGCGGAGCCTACGCCCGTGTTCTGAACTTCTGGATGGACACTTAGCGGCCCAACGGTCAAAACAGCCTTTTCTGTATGATCAGGTAATCGTAGTTTGGCTTTTGAAGACATAATATGACCCGTTAATTTTCCTTGATCAGTTTCTGAAACTAAGGACAACTCCGGAATAAAGTCGGCACTTTCTCTTAATAAATGCACGATAAAATGTTCTGTGGGACGCCAGTTTTCGGTCAAGTTTAATCCCTTAAACGCTTGATACGTTAAACGTTCTACAGCTTGATACTCTGCAGGTTTTTCTTGACGAATCTTCATTATTTGTCCTCTGATTGTTGGAAATAGTCAGCCGTATCTCGTTCATCTTGTTTTAATTGGTCGATCAAGGCTTCAGCCCCATTGAATTTCACTTGGTCACGTAAATAATGATTCCAACGAACCACCACTTGTTCACCATAGATGTCTTGATGGAAGTCCAAAATATAGACTTCCACGGTTAAATCGCGTCCTTCTCCAAAGGTGTCATTATGACCAATTGAGCCCATGCCGACATACCATTTGCCACCAACTTCGATTTGCACAGCATAGACGCCAATTCTTGGTAAGCGCACGGTGCTTTTCACTTTGACATTAGCGGTCGGGAAACCCAATAAACGGCCCCGAGCATCGCCATGGACAACTGTTCCTTCTGTTTCATAAATATATCCTAACAACTCCGTGACCTCCTCCATTTCGCCGGCTTCCATTTTTTCGCGAATTCTTGTTGAGCTAATTTTGGCACCAGTCATTTCTTCTTTTGGTACTGTCACCACTTCAAAACGGCCTTGCGCATAAGTTGGTAACTGTTTGACTCCAGCGATTTCTTTAGGACCATACGTATAATCAAACCCAGAGACTGCCACTGCACTATTTAAATTAACGATATACTGATCGACAAAATCTTGCGGTTTTAATTGAGCAAACGCTGAAGTAAATTCGACAATATATAAAATATCAACGCCCAAGTTGGCCATTAGGCGTTCTTTTTGTTCCAAGCTAGTTAAATATTTCATATTTTCTGGTAAAACTTTTTGAAAAACGATTGATGGGTGTTGGTTGAAGGTCATCACAGCTAACTTCAAGCCTTTTTCCTCCGCAATCTTTTTGCCTGTTTCAATTACTTTTTGGTGGCCTTTGTGAACACCGTCAAAAAAGCCTAGGACCATCACGACTTCTTCATTAGGAATTTGATTGGGTTCATAGGGATGATGTAGTTGAATAACTTGCATGTGCAAAAACTTCCTTCTTTTTTATTTAATTGTTCCGTAGAACTTTACTTGGTTTCAATAATTTATCATGCGTTGGGTGTGGCATGTATAAACTAACCACTTGATTTTGGTAAAATAAGGCAACTAAGGATTCTGGCATTGCCTTTATTCCTAATTCTTTTTTGTGCAAACGCATGCCATTTTTTACTTTTTGATACAATTCATCTGATAAATCAATTCGTGGGAATTGTTCTACTGCTGTCTCAATGGGCAATAGGCATTGATCGATTGTTTCAGCAGCCATTTGTTTGGCTACTTCTTCTAACGTTAAGCATTGCGCAGCTTGCAAACCGCCACTTGCCGTTCTCGTTAAATCCGACATATGGGCAGGATAGCCTAATTTTTTGCCAGTATCCACTGATAGTGTCCGCACATAGGTTCCTTTGCCACAGACCACTTTAAACCGCCAACTTTGTGTATGAGCGGATTCGTTAAAAATTGGTTCACTAGTGCGTTCAAATGAATAAATCATAGCTTTTCGTTGGGGCCGTTCAACTTCTTCCCCGTTCCGCGCATATTCATATAAACGTTTACCATTGACTTTCACCGCAGAAAACATCGGTGGGATTTGTGTGATTTCACCTGTCATTTCGGCCATTGCTTGATCAATTTGTTCAGTTGACAGAGGTGTTGTAACTGGTTTTTTTTCAACAATTTCGCCACTAACATCTTCGGTTGTCGTAGCAAATCCAAGTGTAATTTCACCTTCATAGGTTTTGCCAGAATCTACCATGTATTCGATCACTTTCGTTCCTTTGCCAACGCAGATGGGTAAGACCCCTTCGACATCTGGATCTAACGTACCACCATGACCAATTTTTTTGGTATGTAAAATTTTTCTCAATTTAAATACGCAGTCATGACTTGTCATGCCACGTTCCTTCCATAACGGTAAAATGCCGTCCATTATAGTTCCTCCAGTTCCGATAATACTAACTTTGTCATTATAGCATAAAAGTACCTAGCTTCGCAGTCTCCATTGCTTATTCCCTTTGGCAAAATCTCTGCTAAATGCAAAAAAAGCCACAAACTCTGATAAAAGCAGAGTTTGTGGCTTTTTTTAGCTAGTAAATGATCCCCATGTATTCTGTGCGTTGCCATCGTTTGGTCCGATTGGCAAATAAATTCTCGCGCCTGTCGTATCTGTTCCACCAATGAAAACATACCCATCTGCAATATAAAACACATCGTAATAAAAGCGAGTATTTTTGGGCCAGATACCATAAATGGGTGCTGACAAACTAGGTTGTCCTGCTCTTAAAACAATGCCTTCGTCCACACCAATTAGAAATGATTTCTTCGTTTGCGGGCGCCAAAGTTCAGCAATGTCGCCGTCGTTCACATAACCTAACAAATGTCCGCTATTTTCAATACGGTAAAGGTTTTGTCGGTCCGGTAATTTCGCTGTAATTGTTCCTACCTGTGTCCAAAGTGCCTCTGCTGATAGATGTTCATTGATTAAAGCATCTGGTGTTGGATAGATTGAAGTGAAACGAATTGCTTGTCCTACTTGATATTTTGGTGCATTAGGTTTACCCGGCTGAACAATGACAGTCTCACCTGTTTCAGAAACGCCCGTTTGTAAATCTTGTGCCAACTGCGCTTTACTAATCCCCCAACGCGCTAAATAACCATAAGGATCTGTATGATCTCCCCACCAATTTTTTGTAATCCAATCATGAGTGACTATTCCATAACCTGTTCCATCGTCCAGCGAAAAATCAGCACCAATGTTCTGAGCTAAATCACGGGCCAAATTAACATAGGCAGCATAATCTTTTTTAAACGTCGCCGCATTATTCGTTCGAGCCAATTCGATTTGCGCATATGCTTTTTGGTTAGCTAAAGCACCTGCGCCATATTGAATTTGACCAGCAGGAGCTAATTGTTTCACTCGTCCACCAGATCCGACAAAATATGAGACATAAGCATTTGACCAATTTCGTTTCATATAGGCTACTTCATTGTCTAAACTGTGTGGTCCTAGGTTCCGCTCGTTTCCTGATTCATGTAAAACAATTAATTCATTGGTTGCAGAGCCTGGAAAATAAGTAAAGTTGATTGGATCCGCTTCGATGGTGTAAGCGCAAGCTGTCATCGGAATCGTTAAACTTAAGCCAATCACTAAAGCAAGTTGAATCATTAATTTTTTAAACATAGCATGCTCCTTTCTTAAAAAAGCCATGAAAGGAAAGTCAAAATAACTTCCCTTTCATGGCTTAACCCTGCAGATAAATGGCGAGACAGAAGTAATTTCTTCGGCAATCAGCCGAAAGTTCTACGTTTGTCCCGACCACTTCTACTTAATCATCTTTATTTTTTAACTGAATAAATAACTCTTTTAACTTTTTCGGCATAGGAATAAAGGTCGCAATGTTTTCAAAAAAAGAAAGTCCTTCGTTCGCAATGTAAAAAATCAGAACCATTTCCCGAATTGGCAAATTGTTCCCCACAACTTTTTCAACACGAACCGCTACGGCAACCACAAATAACATCGTCACTTTTTTCGCAATTCCGAGCATACCAATCCGACTGGACAATTCTTTTGTGGCGATTGCCTTAATCCAACCTGTGATGAAATCGACAATAATTAAAAAGAGGAAGACATCCAACAATTGATCTAATCCGCCTAATAAACGTACGACAATCCCACCGAAAATGCTTAAAAGCATTGTTATTGTGTTGATATAACGTTCCATAAAAAGTCTCCTAAACTAGTTTGTTATTTTGTCGGAAACGGATCGTCCGTATACCAACTTCCTTGGAGGTAAATATTTCCAGCACGGTTAGCACCAAAAAGAATTCCTTGATTTCCCATCTCATATAAACCTGCACAATTCGGTTGAGGGAAGGTATATTGCATAGCAGTTAACGCCAAATTCCATATTCCCTTTGTAATCTTCGTCGATAATGTATATCCTGTTGGAACAGTAAACACTTTAACCAAATTATTATTCAATTTCGTCGGATCACTCAAATTACATCTTACGAATGCATCGACACGATTTCCTACCCTAATTAATACAAATTTCATATTATCCTTATTAAAGGCCGCCTGATATTTTGCCCCGACTTCACCGACTCCACTAGCTTCATAAATGGCCATTTTAGAGGATTCCAAAGGCACACCATTGACGGTTGGCATAGTCACAAAATTCTTCACCCCAGCAATCTCTTGATCACCTGTTTGTGTCACAGCTTGACCTTTAATCGCTTCCGCAACGTTTTTCGGGTGCATATATTTACTCATTAAAGTTCCCGCGACTGCTTCGCTGTCTGATGCGAAGCCATAATTTTCTACATTGCCTAGCCCTACTTGTTCAGCGGTTACTTGGTGCGGATTATCCTGATTTTCCACATGGGTATTGAGTTGCTCTGCTTGAACAAAACCACTCTTCGCTAAAACCGCTTGGGCATCAACAGACAGACCAATATGAAGTCCCACGTAATCAACTTCTACGCTGGCTGGCGTCACCCCATTCGATGAATCTGTATAGCTCATTAAATAAATGAACCCTTCATCTGTGATAAAATTCTGATCATTGATTTGAATTGAAAAATCGCCGAACTCTTTTGCTGATTCTTGGATTTGAGTTACCCAATTATCCGTAGTTGGTAAATACGTAGCGATTTTAATCGTTTGATTATTGGGCGCAGCGGCTTTCACACGTTGATTAATCGTAAAAAATTGAACGTTCTGGCGAATAAATGCCACCGCCTCGTCAGTTGTGAATGTTTCAAACATTTGTGGAATTAATTTTTTAGCGGCTTCAACGAGATTGAAGGCCGCTAACTGTTGTGGAATTACACCACTTTGGGTGGAGCCTGTTTTCACACCCTCATCATCACGGCTGGCCATTTTATTGTAGTCCGCTTGGGAAACTTCCTCCCAAACATCTGTTGGCTTCTTAAGAATTTTTGCCGTAAAATCAGTGGAATAACTGTTTGCATTGGTGGCTGTATTGCCGGCCGTTTTACCGTTAAAGTCTAACTTCAATTTGACAGTGGTTGGCTTAGCCAACAAAGAAATGCCATCTGCTTTTGTCATACGGTCATTCAAATCAATTTGAAGACGATTCGCTAAGGTAGCTTGTTTGATGCCTTGTGTATCTGTGCGTGCTTGGACAATTTCTGGATTACTATCACCTGCTTCTGCTACTAATTGATCGAAATCATTTCGCAAAGTATCAAATTCTTGTTTATTATTATTTGCCGTTGAAACTGCATTTCCTGCAATCGTGATGGCTGTTTTGGCATTGTTCATCGCTTGGTTAGCTGTTTCATTTGCTTGATTGCCTGCATCGGTGGCAATTTGTACGGCTTCTTTGCCAGCTTCATCTGCGATGTTTTTCGCTTCAGAAATTCCATTCGTTAACTGGACTTGGTAAGCATCAACTTTCTCAGCTGATGCATTCGACTGATCCAAGATTGCATTGATTTTAAGGCGACCTTGATTCAGGGTATCTAATTCTTCAATATGTTCTACTGACATTTCGTCACACTCCTCTAGTTTTCATTATTTTATTAAAACTGGCCACCCAATTGGGATTGAATATACACACGACAGATGACCGAAGCATCCAACCATAGTGGCTGATGAGAGAAAAATTGAAGCGTGTGATTGCCGCGTTCGATTTTTCCATCTGTTGTTTTTCGTAAATAACTCAAAATGTTTAGCCGTTGTTGTTTCAATGATAGTTGGGGTAATTTTTTGCCATCCACTACCAAATCAATGTTCGTTACAGAATGCGAAGGTCCTTTAGCAGTTGCCTTGAACGTTAATTCTGCGGTGTTTACATAAAGAATGTCCTCGTCAAAGTATAAATTCAGCTCCACTGGCTGTGTCTTGCTAAGTTCTCCTTGTATTGAACGATTTAAAAGTGTCGTCGCCCCTTGTGCGTAAGTTTCGCTAATCTCTTGTTTCCGACTGAAAGCTGTCATGGTACTATGAATTGTTTCTTGCAGATTTCCCAACTCTAGCTGAATGTCTTGGGGGGCACCAAAGACATCTTTTTTACTTTCTTTTTTGATACGAAGGTTGACACTCCCAAATTCATTCGTATTAATCATGATAACCGTACCCAACCGCAAACGATCGATTGCCAAAGGTTGATCTGTTAATTTAATTAAATCAGCTGCAGTCACTACCCAAGAAACTTGTGGTTTGGTCCATTCTTCTAACATTCGCAAAGCATTTTCCTTTAATGCCTTGGGATCAGAAAAACGCTGTTCTACCCAAATTGACTCCAATAAACCATAGCGGTCAATTGCGGCCTTGTTCTCTAAATACGGAACCCCTTGATTGACCGAGCGAATATTGACTTTGTTAACACCTTCGCCTGAACCTAATGGATAAATCCGATTGATTAGCATCTTGGGATTACGTTCTATTTCAAATCCTTGCATGTTGTAACCTTCTTGAATTCGCGCAACTGCTTCTGTTGGTGGTTTGACTAATGAAAGTTCAAAAGGATAGACCTCTGTATTCCATTGCCAAAGATATTCCTCTTCGAAATCGGCTGGGATGCTAAACAAAGGCTCGACTAGCCCATTTTCATTCTCCCATTTATAGGTTAATCTCCTTGAAAAATCACATTTTTTTAAGACCCAATGTTTTGTTTTTTGTTTATTTAATAGAAATTGAATGGCCTCTTTCGTTGTTTTGTTTTTAATTTCGTGACAACCAAAAAGGACAGTATCACCTAAGGTACATAATGCTTCTGTGGCAGAGTAGTGAATTTGATTATTGTTCGCATCTTTCTTAATTGTGGTTGGCATCACGCGATATAAACCAATATATTCATTCTCATTGTCGGTCAGTTCCACCCATTGCATTTCTGCAATAAATTCATTTTTAGGATCATCTAGTGGCATGGTAAAATCTAAACTGCCAATTTTATTCTCTATTTTTTCATAACTGACTTGATAGGCATTGTCCAAAATTGCCGTATATGTTCTTTTCAAATCCAGCGCCATTAACATTTAATCACCCTCCTACACAAATCGGTTAGGATAGCGAATCGTCAAGCGGAAGTCGCTATCTTTGGCTTGAATATACAGCGGTTCATTAGGATATAGATAAAAATCGTTCATTGGTCGAATCATCGGTGCACCATTTTTTGTCAGATAAAAATTTTCAGTATCAATGATAATTTCCGAACGATCAAAATCTCCTAAGTTAATTGTATCGTTCCGTGTTTTAATCCAAACACCACGTCCGGTTCCTGTTAAAATAATGGTCGGTTTGACTTTTAATCCTTCAACCGTAGGATAAATTTCAATTGGCCGAACTTCTTTGCCTAAGTCCCCCATCGTGTAAGCCCGATTTTGAAAGGTAATCATTGTTGATCCCCAATAGGCTCCACCTTCAATTAAAATTGGAAAATCAACTGCTCCCGAGCCTGTATTCCCCATTAAGTAATTCGCTTGAAATGTAATGGTTGGCGAACCCCACATCACACTAGTCGCATCACTCCGTGTGTATTTATACGGATCAGAAAGCAATAAAGTAAAGGTGCCTGTTACTTGGTTAACACCTTCGGGTACATCACTCACTGAAGACTTACTGCCAAACCACAGCATTTCCGGTTCATCGTTAAACCAAATAGAAACGTCTTTTTCCGTAAACAAAGCAACGTTTAAATGATTAAATGCATCTCGAAACGCTTCATTATTCACAGATGAAAGCCGATATTTGACTGTTAATTCTCGTTCTGGAATCCGCGCATAAACGTGACGTTTACCATCACGAATCCCTAATTGATAGCTTTCAATTTCGCTTGGAACTAATTCTCGTCCTGAAACTGATAATGTTTGATAACCAGGGATGACTTTTTCTAAAAATTGGCCGTTAAAATTCAACGCTTCTGAAGGAAGAGGCGTTGAATGAGTTGCTTGATTGGTATCAACAAATTTATACATATTATCCTCTCCTTCCTAAGCGGTTATTTTGTTTCACTTGTTGTCGTTGTAACTCCGTTGCTAAATAAGGCGCCGTAGTTGCTGCGACAACTTTTCCATCTAACGTTGACTCTACTGTCACAAATAATGGTCGATTGTATGCATCATTTTCTAAACGATGGTCAATCGTTGCCGTGAAGTTTCCTCGACCAGCTAAGTCCAAGGCAAAATCATTTAACAGCGGTAAATCTAAAATAGAAGCCATTGCTCTACTAACGGCTGTTTCGCCTGCATAAATCCCCGTGGCAATCGTGCCGCCGAAATTCAATTTATGCAAATCAGATAAGGGACCTTCTTTTGCTGGTGAAAATGGTAAAAAGTTACGAATTTTACTGACGACCCCATCAATTGCTTCTTTGGCTTTTCCAATTGCGCCTGTAATCCCATCAGCAATCATGCCGACAATATTCGCACCGGCATCGGTGAATTTTGAAAACCAACCTTGGATTGCTTGCCAAGCGCCTTCAATTACAGAACCAATGGCAGTTTTTACCTGATCGGCTGCATTGGTAACCCCATTTTTGATATTTTCAACTAACTGTCCGCCCGAAGCTAACAGTTGACCAAAATAAGAACCAATCTTCGTGATCATTTGTGAGATTAATGTTCCTGCTGCGGACAGCAAGGCACCCAATAGACTGAGTACACCATTAATTAAGGCTTGAATCAGTTGAATCCCAGCACTTAACAACTGTGGCAACGCATTGATTAACGCACCCATTAAAGCGGTAATTAGCGTAATTGCTGCAGTAACCAGTTGCGGTAAAATTGAAATAATCCCTTGGATCAAAGCCATTAGCAATTTGACGCCTGCGCTGATGATTTGTGGTAAGGCACCAATTAAGGCATTTACCAATGTCAAAATTAAGGTAATAGCTGCCGCAACTAAGGTTGGTAAAATCGAAATAATCCCTTGAATTAACGCCATTAACAATTTGACACCTGCGCTGATAATCTGTGGTAAGGCACCTATCAACGCAGTCACTAACGCTAGAATAATCGTCAGTGCTGATTGAATTAACTGAGGTAAAATCGTCATAATCCCAGTGATTAATGCCATCAAAATTTGTAAACCAGCAGTCAAAATCAACGGTAACATAGTAACAAATGCATTAACTAAGGCCGTGATAATTGAAACACCTGCTGTAACTAGCATTGGTAACGCTGTGACAAAAGCTGTCACTAATGTAGTGATGATATTAATCGCTGCAGTTGTAATTGTTGGCAAGGCGGTGACAATCGCATTAACTAAAGTCATTAATAAGCTCAAACCAACTTCTATCAACATTGGTAAGACTGTTGTAATCCCCTGAATCAACGTAGTAATAATTTGTGTTGCCGCTTCAATTAAGACGGGCAAATTGGCAACGATCGCACCAACAATTAACGTAATTAAACTAGATAACGCGGTTACGATGCTTGGAATAGCTTCTGTTATTTTCCCGAGAATACTGGTTAAGACGGTTGTAAAAAGTTGTATAACTTTCGGTAGATTAGCCGCAAGCATTGTTGTAACCGATGTAATCGTGTTACCTAAATTATCAAAGACTTGGGTAATACCACCCGCACTCAAATCACCGGTTTTCATCCAGGCCGTCACGAATGAAACAATCAAGGAAATAATTAGACCAAACGGCCCAGAAATTCCTAATGCAGCCAGTGCAACTTTTGTCAGAACTTTTACCAAAAGACCAACCGCTAAACCAGCTTTGTCAAAGGTACCACCAAATTGCCCTAATAAGTTACTACCTAATTGCAAACCGCTGGCAAAAACGCCCGTTAGCACACGACCAATTGTTGAAAAAATAGTCGCCATTTTCTCTAAGCCTACTGCAAAAAATTGTTTAAAAACTGCCATTACTTGCTGAAAGGCCGGCTGGATCTGTTGTAGCAATCCTACCAATTTGCCAAACGCCGCTGAAACAGCTCCTTGAATGGCACTAGCTAAGCGATTGATACTATTTCTAAATGTTTCATTGGTTTTATAGAAATAAACAAACGCTGCTACAGCTGCTAAAACGGCTGCTACAATTAAAATTAATGGTCCTCCACTTAAGGCACTAAAACTAGCACTTAGTTTTGATAAGCCACCACCTAACTTCCCAATGTTTCCTTGTACAAGAGCCAAACCAGCACTAAACTGTTGAAATTTTTGCTGAGCCATCGTTACCATAATCAGCATGGGCCCAATGGCGGCTAAAATGCCCATAATGGCAACAATAAAAACTTGGACGGGTTTTGGTAATTTGATAAATAAATTCACCAAAGCTGTAATGCCTTTGACGACTGTGATAACCACTTGAACCAAAATTTCCATTCCTGGAGCCATCACGCTTTGAATCACTTGTGCCGCCGCTTCAAATGATTGATTCATCTGAGTCAATGCCCCTTGCAACTCGCCTTGCAATGAATCAGAAATCCCTCCTGCACTAGCCATAATCAGTCCTTGCATTCCTTGAAATTCGCCACTGACCCCAGCACCGACGCCCATAGCTGTTTTTAAAACGTTCAGCATAGGTAAGGAAACGGCACTAGTCATGGCCGTCCCAAAGCTCAGCATATTATTTTGTGCATTAGTAAAGCCATCAGAGGTTTCTTTCCCCACTTTTTTAGCTGCTTCACCAGCTTGTTCAGCAGAATCTGTTAACGCTGTGTTCATTTGATCTGCTGCCTTTGCTGTTTCGTCTCCTGTTTTTTTCACTGTTTCTCCAGATTGTTGCATGACGGTTTTAAATGTGTTCATGACAGTGGCTGACTGATTGACACCCGCACTAATTTTCCCTAAATATCCACTTAATAAGGCATACTCACCGCTCATACTTTTTAATGCTTGTTGGACACCTGCAAGGCTTTTCTTTGCCTCCGATAACGGCGTTTTTTCTTTGTCATTCTCCATCTACTCTCCTCCCTTCTCGATAGCGGCGTAGACGCTCTGCCACAGTGGCAAGTTGCGTTTTTTTCCGCTCATTTAATTTTGTTCGTTGTGGCTGGTTAGCTGCCAGAACTTCAGCAACTCGTTTTTCATAATCATAAAAACTTTTAAAGCTTTCAAAAACGGGTTTTCCTTTTTTGTTTGTCGCTTGCGCTTTAACATTTAAGTAGGCAAGCTCGTGCCTTTTCCGCTCTTCATCTACTTCTGCTAAATTAAAAGCAATCATTCGTAATTCAAATTCAGACATGGTCATCCGATCCACTTCTTCAAATGAGCGACAGCCTAAGTAGCGAAAAGCAGAAAGAGCGATGTCGTGATACACGTCATCGCTCGTTTTAATTAGTTGGTCGCTTGCGCTTCTGCTTTCTTCGCTTCTTTGCTGAACTGATCGATCATTGGTTTTGTAAGAGGTTGCTTTCCCATTTCTTTAAGCAAATCATCTGAAAGTTTTTTGACATCTTGGGTCATTAACCATGCTTCAATTTCCGACTTACCTATTTTTAATTGCCCACTTTGTAAAGCTTCCATGATGTCAACTAAGATTACTGGATTGTATTGGCGTAAATAAATCATTGCTGAACTGATGCCCATGCCGAATTTGGCAGCGCCATTTTCAATTTGGTAACGTTTATCTAATTCGCGAATCGCGCCAATCGTAAATTTCACTTCAATTGTTTTTCCGTTAATCTCTAAATTCATTTTTTATCCTCCTAAAATTCAACACTTTTTTTGATTATGCGCCAGGTTGTGCTGCTTTCTCTGGAACGGTATCTTGGAACGCATATTGTGCTTCCGCAATAATATCTGCTTCTACTGTTGCAAAGCCATCTTGTGGCTTGCCATTAATAGAGGCTTCTGTTTCGATTTCTACTAATTCTTCTACATTGGCTGGTAAACTCCATGAATTTACATAACCTTGGGCATAAATTGCTGGATATTTACCTTCCGCATTTTTTTCACCTTTTAAATCAACATCCCAAAATTCCATTAAGATGCCATCTTCAACTGCGTCTTTCATGTATAAATTTTCATCATCTCGAGAGGCTAAACCGCTTAACGATAACGTAACTTCTAAACCAGAAACAGCATTCGCAACGCCATCTTTTGTTTGCGTACCACTCGATTCACGTGAGAATTCCCATTCATGTTCAATCTGAAATAAGGGTTTCATTGCTTTCTTTGTCGCTGCTTCATCCAAGCGACGAACTAATAAAATACGGTCTTTTCCTTGCATAACTTCTCCCATTGATAATTCCTCCTAGTAAAATTGCATGTGTAATGGTAGTACAGCATGCCAAATTGTTTTTTTCATTTGTTTGGTATCTTTTACCATTTGTGCTTTGACTTCTTGATGTTTGATACCCCAATTAAAATGAGCCGTTCGTTTTAAGTTACTAGTTGCCTGCCGTAAAATCGTTCCTTTAATTGTAGAAATTTGTTGTCGTTCAGATAACGCACCATAAACATGCATTATTAATTCAATCTCTCCCAAAATAGCTGATTTAGTTGGCTTAGGTAATTCTTTACTATCACCTAAGTAAACAAATGGCTGATCTGGTAAATCTGTCGGCAGTTCCTCTAGCAACAAAAATCCTGACGTCTGGCAGATTGCAACAAGGGCTTCATATAACTCTTGTTCCGCTTCATTCATTTTTAGCGCCACCTTTCCATTCAAAAAATTCAGGATTGGTTAACAAATTGGCTCTCTTCTAGTCAAAATGAAGGATCTTGAAAGTAGCCGGCATTTTCTGCTCCTTCATAGCTGACACAAGAAAGCAGTCAAAATCATAGAATTCCGTGTCTTCATTTTTTTGATTGCCTCACGTTTATCTATCTCTTTCGACACTATTAATTTACCATGTTGACACCTGAAAAAATTCCACGCTTTTTCCATGTTTACATCCCTAGTTCATCCGCCACCGCTTCAAAGAAATGATTTCTTAATTTATAGGCTTGGCTTTTACTAATAAATAATTGCTGGGCAAGTCCAATTAATGTTAAAGAGGGCCGTTTTTTCATATATAGTTCTTCAATAATCACGCGCGTTTGTTCATCCGCTTCAGCTAAACAATTTTTGATAATGTCTCGATTTCTCTCTAAATTCCACAGACGACGATCCATAGCTATCGTAATCGCCATTCGTTCGGTCACTACAGAGTGAAGTCCTTGTCCTCTAATACCAGCATTTAAATCTGCTTCTTGATAAGGGTGCCGTAGTTCTTCTTCCCGTTGACGGATATATTCATCTGTTTTATAAAAGTCTGCTAAAATATCTTTGATATAATTAAATGTTGACGTACGCATTGGTTAATCTCCTTTACTTTTATTCATTTAAAAGTGTTAATCGATAAATAAAATAACACTCTTTCGACATGTCTAAGCCGTGACGAATCGCTTCATCTGAATAACCGAGCCAAATTAAATAGAGATACTCGCTTTTTGTAAACGATGCGGCCTTGATGGATTGGATGGGTCTTGATTGATCCATCGACCAATTACCGATTGCTTGTCCTAATTCTTGAATTTCCTGCATAATAAGTTTATTTTTTTGACTTGCCCAATCGGGATATTGATTCATTAGTTGTAAGAGTCGTTTTCTTTTTTGTGCTTTTTCGCTTTGTTGCTTTGAAATATCTTTAAATACAACGCTTTTCATTTCAAATAAATCTTTTTTACGTTTTGTTAAATTACTCATGTTTACGGCCTTCTCTTTCACCAATTAGATAACCTAACATCAGTGTCATTGTCCAAAAGATAAACCCAATAATAATTGTTAACATATTTATTTCACACTCCTCATTCGTTTGTCTGTTGTGTCTTTATATTGGAAAACATAACCACTGGCATGCTTCATTAGACGAGAAATAATGCGTGTTCCATAGGCCTCCACCAGTTGTTTTCCAGAAAAATTAGTAGTAAAAATAGTTGCTTTATTCTGTCTAGCTTCTAAAATTCGGTTTAAGATGTCATTGTTAAAATCCGTACTAACTTTATTTTTAATTCCTAATTCAGCACCTAAATCATCTAAAACCAAAACGTCTGCTTTTTTCATTCTAGTAATATACGCTTGAGCCTTTGCTTGACTTTTGGCCGACTCATTCATGGACATTTTTAGTTTTTCTAATAACTCAGAGTAGCTGACAAATAAACAATACTTTTGATATGCAGAGCGTTCTAAGACTTCAACTAAAATACTGATAGCCAAATGACTTTTACCAACACCAGGTTTCCCTGAAAAAATAACATGGATTGGCTTTCCTTCAACAATCGCTGAAACTGCTGCTAAGGCCCGTTCTTTTGCTTGTCTTGTTTCTAATTCAGTGGTTTGGTAATTGGTTAAGCGACATTGCCGTAGCGCATCATCAGCAATTAAGGACCCTTGATGAAAAAATTTTTGTGTACGCGCCATAAAACTCTCTTGAGAACGTTGCTGAGTGGCTTCGTGTTCATGTTTTTTTAGCATTTTATACCCACACGACCAACAAGTTGGGGCACAACGTTCTGTGCCATCTTTATTTTTTTGTTGCCAAACATATTGTTCACTGCCACATTCAGGACAACGGTCTTCAACTTTTTCTAACAATTGACTCAATAGTATTTGAAAAGTTTGATCTGTCGCATGCATACTGATTTCCTCCTTTCTTTAAAAACCTAACTCTTGATATTCTTCTGTCATTTGCAGCGCATGCTCCGACACTTGTTTTTTATCATTTACTAGAACTTCATGTACGGATAAATAATTTTGTTGCTCCCAACTTTTCAAAATAGCATTTACATAGCCATAATTCCGTTTATTTCGATCGATGGCAATTCCTAAAGCATGCAAGATTAATTGGCATGCTTCCTCTTGGCTAGCCCCTTTTTGTATAAAATCTTGCAACCAATACTTAAAATCTTGGCTTGTTTTTGAGGCCAGTGTGCCAAAGCCGTTTTCCTCATAAAAATGATAAATCGTCTTTAAACAATCGTTTTCCGAACTACTACCTTGACTCTGACCTAACTTAGACTGGCCTATGCTTTCCTGTGGTAACCGTTGGTAGTCAGCTGGTTGACCACTGACAGACGATTCTGCTTTAAACGTATAAGCTTTGCTATTTTTTTCAACAATCTGATTTTTCTCTTCTTGATACAAGGTTGGTTTGTAACGATCACTGCGAATATAATTATGAATTTTCCAATGTTTGATAACGATCACACCACTTTCAAATACTAGAATAAATTTTTTAACCATTAGCAATTTTAGATCGTCTTCCCCACAACCGACCATTCGCTGCAATTTTTTGGGATTATTGATAAATCCATCATCATCGGCACGCATCGCTAAATGAAAATACAGAGCCTGACTTGATAAGGGCATATCTAAAAACGCATCACTATCAATAATCGTTTTTGCAAACATGCGTCGTTCTGCCAATCCGCTTCTCTCCTTTTAACTAAATTATTGTTACTCTGTCAGTAATTCCATGAGGCCAATCATACCAATCACGATGGCCCCAATTTTTATTGAGACACTGCTTATTAATAAAATAATTGCTAAAAGTAACATATCCGACAACGTTTTTTTATAGTTCCGACTCATTTCTTCACCCTTTCTACAAAGATACGGTTTTCCGAACAAATTGCTTGAAAAAATTTGTTCAGTTAACCGAACATTTGAATGGCTCTATCTTAGCACCAAATATTTTCACTGTCAACTCGTAAGTTCGGTTTTATGAACCGGTGATTTTAATTGCGATTGTTACTTGCCTTCTCTAAACAGGTATAGTATACTTTGAGGCAATAGGAGGTTCGGAAATATGAACATTTTTGCTATCCGTTTAAAAGAGGCTTTAACAGCCAAGAACATCAAACCTAGTGATTTAGCGAAAAAAACTGGCATCGGTAAATCTTCAATCAGCGATTGGCTAGCTGGTCGTTACGAAGCAAAACAAGACAAAGTTTATCGCATTGCAGATGCATTAGACATTAATGAGGCCTGGTTGATGGGGCAAGAAGTTCCCATGGAAAAAAATGCCTCAACTATCGACCGCATTTATAAAAAATTAGAGCCCCAACGACAAGCCATCGTTTATCAATTTGCCGAACAACAATTACACGAACAACAAACGCAAGCAGAAATTCTCTCATTCCCTCGCCGTGACGAAATGACACTGGCTGCCCACGCTGGGGATCCAGAAAAGATATTTTCAAAAGAAGAAATCGAGAAAATTCACGATTACTTGGATGAAATTGATGTCAAATATCAACAATCGATTTCTTCTGACAAAAAAGAGGATTAACTTCCCATCTACTCTTTTTATTAAGTAATGGCAGGTGAATGGTAAAGTGAATGATTATGAAAAACTCGTCAGTTCCATTCAAAAGGATGTGACGGTTTTAGAAATTGATTTATACAATCAAACAGGTTGTTATGGGTTGTATCGAAATGGCAAAATTTATATTGAAAAAACATTGAGTACCCGTCAAAAGAAGAACATTTTAGCCGAGGAATACGGGCATTATCAAACATCCGTTGGCACTATTTTAAATCAAAATTGTACAGAAAATCGGAAGCAAGAGTTGAAAGCTCGCAATGTGGCCTTAGAGCAATTAGTTACATTAGACGATTTAATTCGTTGCTCTGAAGCTGGCTTAAGTAACCATTATTCTTGTGCTGAATTTTTGGAAATCGATGTTGAAACATTAAAAAATGTGATTACGTACTATCGACAAAAGTATGGCGCCACTTATCTTTATAAAGGACGGATTTTTGAATTTAGGGATTATTCTGTGATGGTATTAAATACTGGGTTAACTTAAAAAGCATGGAACAAAATCAATAAGGATTTTGTTCCATGCTTAAAAGTATTCTGGAAAATTCAAGAGCGGTTTTTGTACCAATGGTTAATATGTCCGACGCCAAGCATAAGATTTGGGACAAGTATGAGGACGAATATAAATGACGGCCAAAATCCGATGAACTGAATAATATGTTCCCGCATACTATGTAGTACAAAGAAGAAAAGAAAAAAGTACAGGGAACTCTTGCCTGAACCCATTTCTTTTAAATAACGATCTCCATTTTTATAGAAAACAACAATTCTTTTCATCTTTGCACCTCCATGACTATTTTATCAAGAAATCATGAAAAGAAAAAGCACACCATTCGTCTGGTGTGCTTTTTCTTTTTAATTATTCACCTTGATTCAACTTACGAATCAACTCATCAATGTGATTTCCGTATTGGACAGATTCGTCTCTTTCAAAAATCAACTCTGGTGTTTTATACAAGGTTAACCGTTGTCCTAATTCTTTACGAATCAGTCCTTTGGCTTTGTCTAAGCCTTGTTGAGCTTTTTGTTGTTCGGAAGCTAAATCAGATAACAAGCTGTAATAAATCGTTGCTTGTTGTAAATCACCGGTCACACGAACATCTGTAATAGTGATGCCTTGGACGCGTGGATCTCTGATGCGTTTGTTCAAGATATCATTCACTTCACGCATGATTTCTTGACCTACACGACGGTCACGATAATTTGCCATAGTGTCTTCCTCCAATTACTAAAATTATTGTTTGATTTCTTCCATAATGAAGCCTTCAATCGCATCATCTACACGTAAATCATTGAAGTTTTCAATCATAGCGCCACATTCAAAACCAAGTTTGACTTCTTTCACGTCATCTTTAAAGCGTTTCAAGCTTGCTAATTTACCTTCATAAATAACAATACCATCACGAATGACACGCACGCCACTATCGCGGCGAATAAAGCCTTCTGTAACATAACAGCCAGCGATTGTGCCAACTTTAGATACTTTGTACAATTCACGAACCGTCATTTGACCCGTAATTTTTTCTTCAAATTCTGGATCTAATAACCCTTTCATCGCTGTTTCGATTTCTTCTAGGGCTTTATAGATAATACGGTGTAAACGAATATCAACTTCTTCTTGTTCTGCTTGTTGTTTCGCTTGTGGTGTTGGGCGAACGTTAAAGCCGATAATAATCGCATTACTTGCTGCGGCTAAAGTTACGTCGCTTTCATTGATGGCCCCAACTGCCGCGTGAACAATTTTCACACGAACGCCTTCTACATCAATTTTTTGTAAACTTGCTGAAACGGCTTCGGCAGATCCTTGTACGTCTGCTTTGACAATGATATTAACTTCTTTTAATTCGCCTTCTTTTAGGCTTTCAAATAAGTTATCCAATGTCACACGGCTACTTGCTGAACGTTGTTCAAGCAACGCACGTTTAGCCCGTTCTTCCCCTGCTTGACGTGCTGTTTTTTCATCTTCAAAGACCACAAAACGATCACCCGCTTGAGGAACATCATTTAATCCGGTAATTTCCACAGGAGTTGCGGGTCCTGCTTCTTTATCACGGCGGCCCATGTCATTGGTCATCACACGAACACGTCCATAAGTATTACCAACAACGATTGGATCACCAACATGTAAAGTTCCTTGTTGAACGAGTAATGTCGCAACCGGACCTTTACCTTTATCTAAGCGCGCTTCAATCACTGTTCCAATTGCTTTTTGCGTTGGATCAGCTTTTAAGTCTTCTACTTCAGCAATCAATAAAATATTTTCCAATAGCTCATCAATGTTTTGATTGAATTTCGCTGAAATATTGACGAAAATCGTATCTCCGCCCCACTCTTCAGGAATTAATTCATGTTCACTTAATTCTTGTTTCACATGATCAGGGTTCGCACCAGGCTTATCAATTTTGTTAACTGCTACAATAATTGGCACTTTTGCCGCTTTCGCATGGTTAATCGCCTCGATTGTTTGTGGCATTACTCCATCGTCCGCTGCAACAACTAAGATGGTAATATCAGTGATGCTGGCACCACGCGCGCGCATACTAGTAAAGGCCGCATGTCCTGGTGTATCTAAGAACGTAATTGGTTTGCCATCAATATCTAACTGATAGGCACCAATATGCTGCGTGATTCCGCCCGCTTCACCTGAAGTCACACGAGAATGGCGCAATGTATCTAATAATGTTGTTTTCCCGTGGTCTACGTGTCCCATGATTGTGACAACAGGGGGACGTGTGGTTAAGTTTTCTTCAACAACTGCTTCCGGTTCGAAGAATTTATCAATGTCCGCAATATCAACTTGGACTTTTTCTTGCGGTTCCATGCCATAGTCCACAGCTAATAATTCAATTGTATCTTTATCTAAGGCTTGGTTTTGGTTAACCATGACACCCATCATAAATAATTTTTTGATGATTTCCGCTGGTTCGCGGTGGATTTTTTTCGCAATATCCGCCACGTTCATACCTTCTGTATATTCTAAAACATCTGGTAATTCACGGAATTTACGTGCTGGTACTGCTGGCTTCGCTGATTCTTGTTGATGTTTGCCTTTTTTCCCTTTTTTGTTGAAACGATTGCGGTTTTGGTTATTAAAGTTATTCCGGTTATTACGATTTTGACCGCCACCAAAATTGTTGTTACGGTTTTGGCCGCCACGATTTTGGTTGTTCCCGCCATTGTTATTTTGGCTGGTCCGATTTTGATTCGTTGTAGAACCGTTATTGTTTTGGGTATTGCGGTTTTGATTGTTTGTATTTGTTTGATTGCTACGGTTTTGTGTGTTGCTTTGGCCGTGACGATTTTGGTTGTTGTTGTTTCTTTGTTGTCCATTCGTTGATTGGTTTTTTGGACGATTTTGGTTATTTCTTTGTTCACCAGGTTTATTGTTCATTGGTTTCTTATTGGCTGGTTTATTTTGTGTTGTTTGTTGCTTTTGGTTGTTTGTTGCTTTTGATTGAGTATTTACGGTACTTCCTCCTCCGAATGCTTGACGAAGCTTTGTTTCTTGCTCGGAACTAATTGCGCCCATATGGTTTTTAACATCCATACCTAATTGATGCGCTTTATCGACAACGTCTTTGCTTGCTTTATTCATTTCTTTTGCTAGTTCATAAATTCTTTTTTTTCCCATGCAATCACCTTCCTAACCTTTTAGTAATTCCTTGATTTTGGTGGCAAATCCTGCATCAGTTACTCCGATAACCATTCGTGGTCGCCCAATCGCTTGGCTGAGCTCGAATTGACTGAACAGTTCGCTAACAGGAACATTATAATAAGAACTTTTGTCCTTGATTTTCTTTCTAGTATTCTCACTGGCATCTTGTGCAACAAACACAAATTTCGCTTTGTTTGCACGAATATCTTTAAGGGTTAATTCCTCACCTGTGACTAATTTACCGGCGCGCATTGCTAAACCTAAAAGGTTCAAAATTTTGGTTTTATTTTCCATCGCCAAACAACTCTTTGCGGGCTTTTTGATGTGTTACATAATCCAATAGTTCTTGATAAAATTCATCACTTAATTTTGTTTCTAAGACACGATCAAGAATTTTTTTATCCCAAGCTTTTTGGACTTCCGCAGGATCCAAATCAACGTAAGCGCCACGTCCAGGTAATTTACCAGTTGGATCTAAGGCCACTTCACCTTCTTTGGAGCGAGTAATTCTGACTAATTCTTTTTTCGGTTTCATTTCGCCTGAAACAACCGATTTACGCATTGGAATTTTTCTCTTTTTCATTTTTTCACCCTCCAAAAACGTTATTCTTGTTCAGGTAATTCTTCTGTAATTTCTGCTTCAACAACTGCTTCTTCAGTAGCCAAGTTTTCGTAATCATCTGCCGTCATATCTGAATGGATAATTGCTTCATCCATTTCTTCTGCCACTTCGGCAACTTCTTGATTGGCTTGTTGTTCATAAAATTCAGCCATATCAGATTCTGATTTGATATCAATTTTATGGCCCGTTAATTTAGCAGCTAAGCGCGCATTTTGACCACGTTTACCAATTGCTAATGACAATTGATAATCAGGTACAACGACTGTACATGCTTTGCTATTTTCTGGATCAAAAATAACATCTAATACTTGAGCTGGATTCAAGGCATTACTAATATAAATAGCTGGATCTTCGTTCCATTCCACAATATCCATATTTTCGCCTTTTAATTCATTCACAATCGCTTGGACACGTTGGCCTTTTGGACCGACACAGGTACCCACTGGATCAATATTAGGATCTGTTGAACGAACAGCTACTTTTGAACGATCGCCAGCTTCACGAGCGACACTTACGATTTCAACAATTCCATCATAAACTTCTGGAATTTCTTGTTCAAAAAGACGTTTTAATAAATCTGGGTGACTACGGCTTACAAAAACTTGTGGGCCTTTTGATGTGTTTTCAACACGTGATACGTAAACTTTAATCCGATCATGCGGTTGGTAAAATTCATTTGGCATTTGATCTTGTTTTGATAAGACTGCTTCGATTTTACCCAAGTTTACATAAATATAACGACGATCTTGACGTTCAACAATTCCTTGCATGATGTCATTTTCGTATTCGCTAAATTCATTATAAATAATTGTTCTTTCTGCTTCACGGACACGTTGTAAAATTACTTGCTTTGCTGTTTGGGCAGCAATGCGGCCAAAGTCTTTTGGCGTAACTTCAAAACGAATTTTGTCGCCGATTTCATATGCACCATTTAATGCAACGGCATCTTTTAATGAAACTTCCAATTGTGAATCAAATACTTCTTCTGTTACTTCTTTGACAGCATACACGTGAATATTGCCTTTTTTTGGTTCAAATTCAACTTCGACGTTGCTTGCTTGTCCATAATGTCTTTTATATGCAGAAACTAAAGCTGCTTGTAACGCTTCAATCACCGTATCTTTAGGAATCCCTTTTTCAGCTTCTAATACGTCTAATGCATTTAACATTTCTTTGCTCATTGTTTTTCTTTTCCTCCTATGGATTCGTTAAAGCTGAACGAGTGGTTCTTCTTCCAAGGGAAAAACTTCTCGTTAAAACTTGTCACAGGCCCGGCTAAAAGTAAAACTTTTAGTGGACCCTTTTTTACATTCGAGTCTGTTGATTAAAATTGAATGGCTAAACGAGCTTTTGCGATATTTTTACGTTCAAAAGTCATTTCCTTCACTCTGGTTTTAATTTTTACACTTAATGTTAATTGTTCTGAATCAAGATGGACTAAGGTACCCTCAATCTGTTTTTCTCCATCAACTGCTTGATAAAGAGAAATATGAATGTACTTGCCTACCGCTTGTTCATAATCGCTTTCTTTCTTTAACGGACGTTCTGCTCCCGGAGAAGAAACTTCCAGAAAGTACGCTTGCGGAATTGGATCTGGATCCATTGCATCTAGTTTTTCACTTAATTTTTCGCTGACAAAGGCACATTCCTCAATATCAATGCCACCTTCTTTATCGATAAATACTCGTAAAAACCAATTTTTTCCTTCCTTAACAAACTCTACTTCCACAAGTTCAAAATTTTGTTCTTCTAAGATTGGTGTGACTAACTTTGTTACAGTTTCCACAGCACTACTCAAAATTTTCGCCTCCTTCGAGATTGATGTAACGAACCGTGTCCTGATGACTTTTCCATCAAAAAGAGTGAGCAGAAATCCGCTCACTCCCAACTAGTATCATTACGCTAAAGATAGTATAGCACAGAACCATTCCAAACTCAAATGAACAAGCTAAATCTCTCGAAATTTGCACATTTTGTCTCGATTACTGAAACTATCTAAGCGATTATTTTTTCGTTTTAAAATAGATAAATACTCCTTGAATCAAAAGAAGGCTACCTAAGAAAAGAAACGCGTTTTCTTTTGTTTCTCCTGTTTTTGGCAATTCTTTATTACGAATCGCCTGTTTTTCAATGGTTATCGAAGTAGTTTCTGTGGTTGAATTCGTGGTAGTATCTGTTGTCCCACTCGTTGGTGGCGTGGTACTTTCTATAGGTTTTTCTGGCGTATAGTGATTAGTAAATACTTGACCTCCATCATACTGAATAGTCGCCACGAGATTTCCTAAAAGTACCTCGACGGTTACTTGAACTTGAAGATTATGCGTATCGTAGGAAACACCTGTCTGTTGCGTGTTTACTTCCCGAATGGTGTATTGATAGTTTCCGGGAGTTTCAAAGGTTAATGGTGAAAATTGAATTTTCCCTAAAGTATCGTTACTAACCGTTTCTAGTACTGTGCCTTTCTCATCTAACAATTCAAATTGAAATTCAGCATCCTTCAGTGGTTTTCCTAAAAGAACTTTTTCAGCTAAAAATGAAGCAGCGACTGGTTGATATGAAATCTTATGATTCACAACAGTTTTCAGTGCAACTAAGTTTTTACCAAAGTCTTCAGGTGTTATTGGAATCTTGTTTTGCGAAAGTTGGTAACCAATAGGTGCTTTGGTTTCTACTAAAGTATAGTTATCTTTTAACAAGCCTTTAACAATCGCTGTTCCGTTTTGATCTGTTGTGATTTTGGCCACTGTTTGATTGGTTGAGTTACGAATGAGTTCAAACTCTGCACCTGCTAAACGCTGGCCCGCTTCATCTTCTTTATGGATTTCAACAACATATTGCTCACCATTGGCTTCTCCACCACCCGTTTGTGAGACACGACTCACTTCGACTTCTTCCAACACCGTTTGATTTTCTGTTAATTTTGCATAATTTGTGAAGGTTTCACCTTTTTCGGGAAGATGATCGATTTTGGTTTTATAGGTGATACGATATTCATTAGTCCCAATATTACCAAAATGCACCGAAAAATTACGGTCATCAGGACCATACTGGACAGCCAACTGACCAGTTATATCTTCCTCTGGCGTGAACTGCCAAATAGCATTTCCATCCAGTGTCCATTGTCCTCGTTCAATTTTCATAGTATCTTTCATATAACTTAAACTTTCTGTTTTTAGCACATCTTCCACTTCTAAATCAGTATACGTTTGCCCTGTTGGATTAATCCGTAGTACATTGTAAATTTCGGTTGGATCATCTTCGATAAACCATGAATACTTGCTAAATTTTTCGTTAACATCATCGCCTTCACCTTGGTAATCAAGATCGCCAGCAAATATTTTTTCCCCTTCAACCGTGACGTAAATAGGAATCTTGGATTCATTTTCGACATTTTCGAAATCAATCAAACTTGTAAAATATAAAGACCCACTAATATTGGCATGGTTTTCTACGTAATCTGTATACGTTAACGTGACCGTTTTATTTGCTACATCGGTCTGTGCGATTGCAACCACAGCACCTGTATCATCTACTACATTAAAGGTCATATTTTTCTCGAGACGTAGCTCTTCGGGTAAAGTAATCACACTCGTATCCCCATTATTAACGGTATTATCCGGTAAGTTGAACTCAATTCGGAGGTAGATGTCTGTATATTGATTAATGGTCCCAAGTGGGTTTCCCTCTTTATCCGTTAGCTGAATCGCTGTCACAATGTTGCCCACTTGCTTACGCGGCACTACGTTTGGCGTAGCAGAAATTTGATTGGTTTCACTGGTACTAGTTGGTTCCGTTTGCGCATATCCTGTTTCAAGTTTCAGAAAAGGCGTTATCAGCGTCGACAAAAGAATGAAAAACATTCCCCAATAGACAAAACTTCTTTTTTTCATTTTTATTCAATCCTTCCTATCTAAAATAATTGGTTAGGTTTATACTATCAAGGATTAACTAGGTACAAGTGTTTTTATTTTTCCCAACAATAAAAAACAAAAAACACCGAACCAAAATAATTTTGGTTCGGTGTTTTGCTTCTAATGTCTTTTCTTATAAAACCATAATTGAACTTTTTCAGAAATGGTTGATAAATGTTGGAAAGTTGAGTCTGCTGCAAAGAAAAGAATGGCTAAAAGTAACAAGGCTGTTGGCGATACCGAAGTTAACGAGAACAAGTTTTTCATGGAAATACTTGTAAGAACCATTCCGATTAAACAGCCAATCATTACGCGCTTGCGGTAACGATTCATTGGTGAACTAATTTTATAAAGAACCATAAAGCCGACTGAAACTAGCAACAATGTTGCAGTCGTTGAAATGTCCGTTTTTTGAAGTGCAAGAATATCACCACAAATTAGTAAGGCACCGACTACCAACATATCCGTTAACCCACCAGGAATTGCTTTTGATAACACATTGAAAAGAAATTTTCCTTCAATGCGACGATGATTTGGTTCCAAAGCTAGAAATGTCGAAGGAATACCAATTGTAAATAAACTAATCAATGTGACTTGTGTCGGTTGTAAAGGATATGTCACGGCAAAAATCATAGCAAAGACAGACATTAGCAAGGAGAAAATATTTTTTACAAGGAATAAACTTGAAGAGCGTTCAATGTTATTAACTACTTGGCGGCCTTCAAAGACAACCTCCGGCATCGTTGAAAAATCAGAATCCAACAACACAACTTGCGAGGCTTGTGCTGTAGCTTGATTTCCTGAAGCCATGGCAATACTACAATCTGCTTCTTTCATGGCTAAAATATCATTGACTCCATCCCCTGTCATCGCCACTGTATGATCTAATTTTTTCAACAATAGTACAAATTGTTTCTTTTGTTCTGGCGTGACACGACCAAAAACGGTGTATTTTTCTAAAGCTTCTGTCTGGGCTTCCATTGTAGTTAATGTTCGCGCGTCCACATAATTTTCAGCACCAATAATGCCTGCCGCTTGTGCTACATTGGATACTGTTAAAGGATTATCGCCAGAAATGACCTTAATGGCCACATTTTGTTCAGCGAAATATTCAAAAGTTGCTTTGGCTTCTTTACGAATCGGATTCCAAAGAAGAATGTAGCCTAGAGGTTGAACCTCTGCTGCCAACGTTTCCTGAAATTCTCCTAAATACTTTCCGAACACCAATAAGCGATAGCCTTGACTTGTATAATGTTCCACTTCAGATTGATACATTTCATAATTGTCTCTCAAAATCATCTCTGGCGCCCCAAGAATATACGTCGCTTCCGGGAAAGTCACGCTACTAAATTTTTCGACAGACGAAAACGAGGTATAGCTAACGGCTTCCCTCTGATTATTAGTAACAAAAAATTCTTTCATAGCTTTCATCGTATCGTTGTCAGCTGACATTGTTCGACAAAAATCGCCAATTAATTTTTCGACATTGGTTAAGTCTGTACCATCATTTTCGATACTCACCACAGGAACCAACTCTTGGACTTCCATCGTGTTTTCAGTAATTGTTCCTGTTTTATCTACACATAACACATCAACACGCGCTAAAGATTCGATACTTTTCATGTTGTGCAATAAAACGCCGCGCTTCGCTAAGCGCATTGTGCTGGCAGCTAATGCAACGGTTGTTAAAAGGTATAACCCTTCCGGGATCATCCCAATCAAAGCAGCTTCCATGGAGACAATGCTGTCATGAAGCCCTTGATGGTTGATGAAATAACTTTGGAAAAATAGAACACAGCCGATCGGGATAATAATAATCCCTACCCATTTCACCAAACGGTTAATGGAACCGACCATCTCTGATTGTTCCCCTTTTTTAATTGATTTCGCTTCAAGCGTCAATTGATGAACATAGGCCTCAGCGCCAATTTTATCAATTCTTGCATAACAAGAACCTGACACAATAAAGCTACCTGACAAAAGTTGGCTATCTGCTACTTTGGTAATCTCATCAGATTCCCCAGTTAACAAGGATTCATTCACACGGACTTCACCAGATAAGACAATTGCATCCCCAGAAATCTGTTCACCAGATTTAAAGAGCACCACATCGTCCAAAACCAGTTCATCTGGCGAAATTTCTTGTTCTTGGCCATCCCTCACAACGGTTACTTTTGTAGCGTTTAGAATATTTAAGCTATCTAATACTTTCTTCGACTTAATTTCTTGGTAAATTCCAATGACCGTATTAATGATTACTACTGGCAAAAAGGTCATATTTTTATAAGATTGTACCAGCATTAATAACACACCTAGTACCACAAAAATTAAGTTGAAATACGTAAATACGTTATTAATAACAATCTGTTTCGTTGTGATAAACTCTGTATCGACGGCAGCATTGACTAAGCCTTTTCGCTTTCTTTCTTCAACTTGTGCGGCCGTCAAGCCTTGTTTATCTTCTGGATAATAGCGTTCCGCGTTAGCAGTCACTGCTATTGGTTCATTTTCTTGCATTTCTTTTTTTCTTCTCAAACACATCACCCCTTGTTCTAGTCGACTCTTTCATCGTCTCCTTCTCTCCCACAGTATAGCACTGAATAAAAATTTAGATAACAACTAGCGTCCAACTATAGAAAAAAATTATACATTTCCTAAACATTGTCATTTTCAGGAACAAGCTAACGCAAAACCTTTTCATTTACTTGTTTTTCCTTTACTATAGTAAAGAAGAAATATCAAGAAATGAGGAACAATTGATGGCACAGAATCACGTAATTAAAGTTAGTAAAAAAACATTAGCAGAGATGACCACTGTTTATCAACCCAATCGTTTAAATAAAACGGTCCCTTATACTGTCTTTGTGGCCAAGGTTGGCACCACTACCATCACTGCTTATCAATCAGGTAAAGTCATGTTTCAGGGACCTCAAGCTGAAAAAGAGGCCGCTCGTTGGGAAGGAACGAGTACCACACCACAGAAAAAAGTTTCTGCCCAGACTACTACACTGCCTGCTGATTTTGGCAACTGGTCTGTGATAGGTTCCGATGAAGTCGGTAATGGTAGCTATTTTGGTCCTGTAACTGTCTGTGCTGCCTATGTTGACAAAAGCATGATTAGCAAACTAAAAGCATTGGGTGTTCGTGATTCCAAAGAATTAACCGACCCACAAATTATTCAATTGTCACATGTCATTAAAGAACTGATTCCTTACAAGTTATTAATCGTTGAACCAAAAAAATACAATGAGATCCAACCAAACTACAATGCTGTACACATGAAAGTCGCTTTGCATAACCAAGCGATTTATCTGTTGCTACAAGAATTGGCTCCCACAAAGCCAGAAGGGATTTTAATTGACCAATTCACCCCTGAAAATAACTATCGGAAATATGTTCGTAATGAAAAAAATCAAGTCACTGAAAAATTGTTCTTCGTCACTAAAGGAGAGCAGTATCATGTTGCCGTTGCTGCCGCCTCTATTATTAGCCGCGCTGCTTTTTTAGAAGAGTTAGACAAAGAATCTGCAGAATTGGGTTTCTCTGTGCCCTCTGGTGCTGGCAGCAAATCAGACCAAGTAGCCGCCCGTATTTTGAAAAAAGGCGGCCTAGACTTATTAGCGAATTACGCGAAGCTGCATTTTGCAAACACCCAAAAAGCCCAAAAGTTACTATAAAATAAACACCAAGCAAAAGTCCCAATGCCGATTAGCGGCGCTGGGACTTTTGCTTGGTGTAAAAAATTATTTTTCAATTTCGATAAACAGGACTTTTAAGTAATTACCTTCTGGAAAATTAGGATTCACTTGAAAGTCTGCCGGTAATTGATACGTGTCCGTAATCTTGTAACGGACATTTTTCTCTTGCAAGGCAGTAATCACCATTTTTTGATATTTGGCCAAGGATAAATTTGCCGCATTGGTTGAGGCAATAAGCGTTCCCTTATCCGTTAAAATATCAATAGAATCTTTCACTAGCTCCCCATAATTTTTAGCAACGGAAAAAACTTTCTTTTTGTTGCGAGCAAAACTTGGCGGATCCAAAATGATCATGTCATAACTCAAACCTTTACGTGAAGCATATTTAAAGTAGTCAAAAACATCCATGACAATAATCTTTTGCGCGGCAAGATTTAAATGATTGACTTCAAATTGCTCAGTCGTTTTCGGTAAGCTTCGTTTAGCTAAATCCACACTAGTGGTGGCTACGGCACCTCCCATAGCGGCAGCTACTGAAAAAGCACCTGTATAACTAAACATATTTAAGACTGTTTTACCTACTGCAAAACCATCTACTAATCGACCACGAACTTCTTTTTGATCTAAAAAGATGCCTGTCATTAATCCTTCGTTTAAATAGGTAGCAAATTGAACGCCATTTTCAGTGACAAGTAATGGCTCGGGTGCTTGTTCGCCATACAAAAACTGTGATTCGGGTAAATTTTTTGTGGAAAAACGAATCTTTTCGTAGGCACCAATAATGTCAGGGTAAACTGTGCGAAACGCCGTCAAAAGTTCGGCTTTTTTCTGATAAAGGGTTTCATTATACCATGAAAAAACGGCGTAATCTGCATAGCGATCGATGATTAGACCCCCAATGCCATCTCCTTCTCCATTAAATAATCTATAAGCGGTTGTCAGCGAATCCTTTTTAAAAGATGTCCGCTTCTCACGACTTATTTCAAAAAGTTGTTGAAAAAAAGATTGATTAATTGGTCCATGCCATGACAGCAACCAACCAATTCCTTTATTTTGTTCGCCTAAATATCCTTCGGCTAAATGCTGGCCTTTACTATCAATCAAAGTAAGCCAATCTGTTGGCAACGGTGCTGGCACTTGTTGCAAATCTTCTTTCTGAATTAAAGGATATCCTTTTTTAAATTTATGTTCTGCTTTTTTAGTTACTTGAAGTTTCATTCTGTACACCTACTTTTCAAAGTCCTATCTAGTATAGCAAAAAAAGGCCCATCTGTCTTTAAAGGATTCAAGCTTCACGTCATTTAACGAACTAAAAAGTTTAAGGAAATAGTAAGTTTTCTTTAACATCACCATTCCTCACTTCGGTCAGAATTGACATAAAATTTGTGAAAGAGTAAAATTAAAGCGATATTGTAAAATACGAAATTTACCTAATTTTACTTTTATAGAATCATCGTTTAGAAAGGACGTTTATTTTGAAAAAATTATTTAAAACAAATATTTTGAACACGCGACTGGGGTTATTCTCACTAATCGCCATCTTACTGTGGCTAAAAAACCTCTTTGCGTACGCCGTTGATTTCCATTTACGTTTGGAAAATATTAACGAGTACTTCATACTCTTAATTAATCCAATTGCCACAACGGTCTTTTTATTAGCCATCGCTTTGTATGTTCGCCGTAAAAAAGCTTCTTATATTACAATGATGATTATTTACTTCTTGATGAGTTTACTGCTCTTCTCAAATGTCGTGTATTATCGAGAATTTACTGACTTCATCACAGTTAATACGATGCTTGGTGCTGGCAAAGTAGCTAGCGGTCTTGGCGAAAGTGCCTTACGTCTCTTTAGACCTTATGACGTCATTTATTTCTTAGACTTCATTATTATTGGCGTATTATTATTAACGAAAAAAATTAAAACAGATGCGCGTCCAGTCCGCGCACGTGTAGCAGTCTCTGTCACACTCCTTTCTGTTGTCTTTTTCTTATTCAATCTATTTATGGCTGAAACAGAACGTCCCCAATTATTAGGACGTCAATTCTCTCGTGACTATATCGTGAAATTCTTAGGCTTAAATGCCTTTACCGTATACGATGGCATTACAACTTACCAAACAAACCAAGTCCGTGCCGAAGCTAGTGCTAACGATATGAAACAAGTTGAAGATTACGTGAAACAACAATATGCGGCACCCGATGATAGTAAGTTTGGTATTGCAAAAGGCAAAAATGTAATTTATATCCATTTAGAAAGTTTCCAACAATTTTTAGTTAATTACAAATTAAAAGATGAAAATGGCGTAGAACACGAAGTCACACCATTTATCAATAGTCTTTACAATAGTAAAAGTACCTTTAGCTTTGATAACTTCTTCCACCAAGTTGGTCAAGGAAAAACAAGTGATGCCGAAACGTTACTTGAAAATTCACTATTTGGTTTAGACCAAGGTTCACTCTTTACACAAGTTGGTGGGAAAAATACGTTTGAAGCAGCACCCGATATTTTAAAACAAACCCAAGGTTACACTAGCGCTGCTTTCCACGGAAATGCCGGTAACTTCTGGAATCGAAATGAAACCTATAAACGTTTAGGCTATGACTATTTCTTTGATGCTAGTTATTATGATGTTAATTCAGATAACTCATTCCAATATGGGTTACACGATAAACCATTCTTTAATCAATCCGTTCAATATTTAGAGCATTTACAACAACCGTTCTATTCTAAATTTATTGCTGTATCCAATCATTATCCTTATTCTCAATTTACAAACGATGAAGCAGGATTCCCAATTGCAAAAACCTCTGACGAAACAATTAATGGTTACTTTGCAACAGCGAATTATTTAGATAAAGCGGTCGAAGAATTCTTTAACTACTTGAAATCTTCAGGTCTCTATGAAAACTCAGTCATTGTTCTTTATGGCGATCACTATGGGGTTTCTAATTCAAGAAACCAAAACTTAGCAGAGTTAGTAGGTAAAACCAAAGCAGATTGGAACGATTTTGACAACGCCAATATGCAACGTGTTCCTTATATGATTCACGTTCCTGGTCAAGAAAATGGCGGTGTGAACCATACGTATGGCGGCCAAGTTGATGCCTTACCAACCCTTCTACACTTGCTTGGTGTCGATACGAAAAACTACATTCAGTTAGGCCAAGATTTATTCTCTAAACAACACAATCAAATCGTTGCTTTCCGCAACGGTAATGTTGTAACACCTAAATATACTATTTTAGGTTCTAGCATTTACGATACTAAAACAGGCACTTTAATTACAGAGCCAACCGAAGAAGTTAAGAAAGAAGTCGCTGATTTAAAAGCCAAAGCGACGAAACAATTAGAAACGTCTGACCAAATTACTAACGGTGACTTGCTTCGTTTCTATACCAATAGCGGCTTAAAACCAGTTAACCCAGAAGACTATGATTACAAGAACCAATTGCAACAACTGGAAGCAATTGAAAAAGAAAAAGGTGAAAAATCAACGAGTGTTTACAGTAAAAACAATAATAAATCAACCGTTGATGAATATCACACTGACAGTTATCAAGGCTATCAAAAAACGGGTAAATAAATCTTCAAAAAGCTTGAGCAATTTGCTCAAGCTTTTTTGCTACTTTTTCATAATTAATTCATATTATTTCACTATACTAAAGATAGTTTAGAGAGGTGAAAGTTGATGAGAAGTGTCCGTTACGCTACAGCTAGTAGTTTTTATCATAAAAAAATCACGTTAATCACCGCACTCTTCTTCTTCCTGTTCTCTTTCTTATTGACTGGGCTGTTTAACTTAATTGATTTTGAAAAAGAGTTTTTACGAACGATGCCAGACTTTGTCGATATTGAAAAACAAACTAGTTACCATTACCAACTGATTCAATACTATTGGTACCTCTATCTAGGTAGTGTCATTTTCTTTGGTGTTACTTTTCTTCTGTTGATGTATGTGACATTACGCATAAAAAAGGAAGAAATACATACATGGTATCACATGCACTTTTCAAATATGTATGTCACCAAACAGCTCTTACTAGAGTTGTGTTTACCGGCTCTATTAGGAATTTTCAGTTTTTTACTTTTCACTTTAATGTTTCAAGAAACGTATAATACTGTTCTTTGGGCTGCCCGTGATGCTATTTTACAGTGGTCTCATTTGGAAACTCCAGCATTTTTAGCTAAAAGTACCGACCAGGATGTCACAATTACAAATATCCAGCATTTAGGGATTCAAACGATCCAAGCGTTTTCTTTTGATTTTAAAAGTATGCAGTCACTTTATACAATTCGTAACTGCTTTGTTAACTGCTTAATCTTGCTTGGTATTCCTCTTGTTTGCGGGACTCCTTTCACGTTGATTTATTTACGTACACATCAGAAATAAGGGAGGGATTTTCTATGAATGTCACACCATCATTCAAAAAAACAACCGAAAAAAAATCCTCATTCGACGCGTTAGCTTTGCGAGAAGTTTATGGAATCATTTATTCTGCTCCAGAACAAGAACTCGCATTGGCCGATTTTTTCCAAACAAACCAATTAACCATTACTAGGCTTTCTTCTAGTGAAACCTTTCTGCCCTACTTGCCATTAGAAGAAAATTTATTTATTGCTAGTACAATCAAAGAACGGGATCGAAAAGTAGTTCTAACCGAAGCTTTCCAGGTGTTCCAATTAGAACCAGCCTTACTTGGTCGTTCCTTTACTTCTTTTACGACTTTTGAAAAAATTAAAATGCGCATAATACAACTTTTGCTTTCAAAAACAAGTACGTTAGTGATTGATGACATCTTTTCTTCATTAACGATTGGACAACGTCAAGAAATTTTACCTCAATTAAAAATAGCAGTTCAAAAAAGAAACAAGCGCTTGCTATTTCTGACAAAAGATCCACAAATTATTGATAGTCCCTATGTGCACCCCCTGTCTCTACATGCGTTATTAAACTAAAGAAAACGTCTGACACTGATTGTGACCAGACGTTTTCTTTAGTTTTCAGTGATTTCAACATCAGGAAATGAAATAATAAACGTGGTGCCTTTACCAAGTTCACTTTCAACATTGATTTTTCCTTTATGCAAACGGACCAATTGTTGAACGATTGGTAAGCCTAATCCTGATTCTCCATATTTCGTATTTTTACGGGATGGATCTACTTTGTAATAACGATCCCAGATATTCAGAATTTGCTCTTCCGTCATGCCGATTCCTGTATCAGAAATACGGACAATAGTTTCTAAATAGCCTTTTTCTAAAGCAAGATGAATTTCGCCATTTTCAGTAAATTGGATCGCATTTTGAACAATATTGACAACAACTTGCACGAAACGATCATAATCAGCATACACATCAATTGGTTCGGTGGTGTCTAAATACAATTGATTACCAGCGGCTTCAGCTTTGGCCGTTAGTTGAGTCACAATATTTTCTAAAGCTTCTTTTCCGTTGAACTTCTTCACAACAATTTGAATCTGGTTGGTCCGAATTTTTTCATAATCAAGATTTTCATTGACTAAGCGAATCAAGCGAGCGGTCTCATTTTGCATCAGTTTAATCGCATTCTCTTTTTGATTTTCAGGAATAGCATTATACTGCAATCCCTCTAACAAGCCATTAATAGTTGTTAAAGGCGTCCGCATTTCATGAGAAGCATCCGCCATAAATTGACGACGGCGCTCTTCTTGCCGATTGATTTCTTCTTGTGATTCTTTTAAAGACGCGGCCATTTTATTAAAATCTTCTGCTAGGTCATCAAATTCATCTTTGTCATGAACCGGTAATTGAATATCAAAATTTCCACTAGTAATTTCTTTGGTGGCTTTACGCATCCGATTAATTCGTTTCACTTGGAAAGTCGCAAATAGATAGCTTAGTAACAAGGCAATCACACCAGAAAAAATAAAGCCTTTAATCAAGTTTTGTGTCACGGACTGAACACTTCGGTCAACGTTTTTGGCAGGTTGTGTAATAACGAGTGAACCAATAATCACTTTTTTATCAGAAGACTGATTTGATGCATACACCGGTAACATTACATAGGACGAAGTATTTCGGGCCCCATAAATATCAATGTTTTCTGTTGCATAAACACGATTGCCTTTCATGATTTGATCCCAATTTTTATCGATTAAGGAAAAGTCTAATTTTTTTGTGCTATCAACTGGTGGGTACTGCACTTCGCGGTCCTTGTTAATAAACACAAATTGCACATCTTGCTTCTGGAGTACGCGCTCAGTCAACTGAAATGAATAGGATAAAACATCTCGATCTGAAACGCCTGCGACATTAATAAAAAAGTCACGTGTTTCTAAAGCCGATTCTGCATAACCATATAGCTGTTCATAGTTATTTTCTTGCATTGTGCGCTTGGTCAATTGTGTGAAAGACGTTCCGACAATGAGAATAATCAGAGCAATCACACCTATAAAAGCAAGTAATTGTTGATACAAATACTTCATTAAGCAACACCTGAATCGTCGAATTTATACCCTACGCCCCAAACCGTTTGGATGACTTGAGGACCCACTTTTTCAATTTTTTGTCGTAATTTTTTGATATGGGCATCAACTGTCCGTTCATCGCCAAAGTATTGATAGTCCCAAACCAATTCTAGTAGTTGTTCGCGTGAAAAGACTTGGCGTGGTTTTTTTGCTAAAGTGTATAGCAAATCAAATTCTTTAGGTGTTAAGCCTTCAATTAATTGATTATCTAAATATGTTTCTCGTGTTTTCGTATTCATTTTAAAATGATCCGTAATCACATCAAACGTTTCATCTGTATTCTCAGACGTATCATGCGCAGCCTCTGCCACCTCGGCACGACGATGTAGAGCTTTCATCCGTGCAATCAAAGTTAATGGACTAAATGGTTTTGTCACATAATCATCCGCACCCATTTCAAGGCCAATTACTTGGTCACTTTCAGAATCACGAGCAGTCAACATAATAATGGGAACATTGGCTGAAACTTTGCGAATTTCACGACAAACAGCCATCCCATCCATACTAGGTAAGTTTAAGTCTAACGTAATCATGTCCCATTTTTCTGGCGAAGCAAGAAAAGTCGCCAATCCTTCTTTGCCATCATCTTTAAAGGTAGCTTCCCACCCTTCATTTAAGAAAAACATTTGCATCATTTCTGAGACGGATTCATTGTCTTCAATCATTAATATATTCATTTCATTCACTCCTTATTCACTTTTCATAAAACTGCTCTATTGTAGTATACTCTAAAATTGAATTTGTACCAACCGATTCTATATTTCTTCAAAAATCCTTTACAGAACCATCAAAAATCACTTTTTTTCCTGCTCTTTTAAAGAAAACGAAGGGAACCCATTGTCTTTTCAGAAAAGTTTGTTAAAATAACAAGCGTAGAGAGGATGTTAGGGTATGGATAAAATGAAAGCTATTGCTTTTTTTGATTTAGATGGAACTTTGTTAGATGGAACCTCGCAAATTACTCCTGAGATTACCGCAGCAGTGGCGGCCTTGAAAGACAATCAAATTTTACCTTTAATTGCGACAGGACGGACCTTGTGTGAGATTCAGCCAATTATGAAAGCCAGTGGCATTGATTCTGCGATTGTAATGAACGGGCAATTTATTCATTATGAAGGAAAAACGATTTATTCAGATGAATTTACAACAGAGGAATGTGTTTCACTGCATGAACATGTCAAACAGCGTGGTCATGAATTGGCTTTTTACAATGAGCGCCGTATTTTTTGTACAGGGCATACTGGCACAGTGAAACAAGCCTATGACTATATTCATTCAGCTGTTCCAGAAATTGATCCCACAGGTTATGAGAATGATGCCGTCAACATGATGTTGGTCTTAAGTCAACATGGCGATGATGATGAATATTACTATGAGCGGTTTCCTGAATTGACCTTTTATCGCAATGGTCCTTTTTCAATAGATATTGTTCGTAAAGGGGTCTCTAAAGGCTCTGGTGTCAAAAATCTTTTTAACACCTTGGGATTAAACGGCATTCCCACTTATGCCTTTGGTGATGGCATCAATGATTTGGCGCTGTTTGAGGCCTGTGATTATGGAATTGCCATGGGTAATGCGCGTGAAGAATTAAAAGAAAAAGCCACCTTTATTTCAACTAAAAATACTGAAAATGGCATTGTTAATGGCTTGAAAAAATTTGATTTACTATAAGAGAAAACTACCTTCTTCTATTGATGTACTTTAGAAGAAGGTAGTTCTTTTGTATGTTCATTTTTCTTTTTCTGCTGTGCACAGAGAGCTACTCCCACTACTTGAATCAGCAAAATCGCTCCCAACAAACAACTTAATACGATGTTTCCTGATAGGATTGTTCTTCTGATTAAAATAATTAATACGACACTGCTAATTCCGTAGAGTAACCATTGGTTGTCCATTTTTATTGACCCCTTTGTTTTTCTATGTTTAGGATAGGATGTTTCCTACTAAAATGCAAGGAAAGATCCTAGATTCTTACAACTAACCCATAATTTTTACTAATTCCTTATTTGTTTTCATTTATTCTTAAGATTCGTTTCATTTTTGTAAAAAATCACACTTTTTTTCTATCTCTGTTTTAAATTGCGTACAGTTCTTAAAAAAAATGATACACTAAAAGTGAACTCGAAATGAAAGGAGCCATTCCTTTGGTTAATAGCGAAAAAAGAAAACAATTAATTATTGATACATGCATTTTAGCTGGAAAAATTATGCTGGAAAGCGGATCTGAAGTATATAGAACCGAAGATACAATTACTCGGATTGCAGCAAATGCTGGCGAGCCAGAGAGCGTTTGTTACACGACGGCTACAGGGATTTTCGTGGGCTTTCGTTCCAGTAATTATACGCAATTAGAAAACATCCCCCAGCGCTCGATTAATTTGGAAAAAGTTAGCCTTGTCAATCAATTATCAAGAGAATTTGCGCAAAAGGAGATTACTTTGCCAGAGCTTTATCAGCGCTTAACTCTATTAGAAACAGATACCCCCACTTTTTCAATTTCGTTACGCTTGTTAGCAGCCGGGATTGTTAGTTGTACGTTGATGTACATTTTTGGTGGCACTTGGCAAGATTTTATTGCAACTTTTTTTGTTGGCGTGATTGGGTATACCAGTTATCTTTTTACCCAAAAGTTATTCCAAGTTCCTTACCTCGATTCATTCGCAGCCGCTTTTGTCATTGGTTTGTTGGCCTATTTGGCTGTGCATTTTCACTTAGCGGTCAACATCGATAATATTATTATTGGTGCGGTGATGCCATTAGTTCCAGGTGTGGCGATTACGAACTCTTTTCGCGACATTTTAGCCGGCCACCTCATCAGCGGGACGGCGCGAGGGACAGAAGCTATTTTTATTGCTGGGTCTGTTGGCCTGGGAATTGCCTTGATTTTTAAATTATTTATGTAAGGAGTGTTCAAATGGAACTAATTTTTCATCTTCTCTTTAGTTTTTTAGCGACTGTGACGTTTGGTATTATTACGAACATTCCTCGTAAAGCACTGGTGGCTTGTGGCATTACTGGCATGACAGGCTGGATGATTTATTATGTCTTAACGCAAACTTTTGATACTAGTCAAACCTTTGCAAACTTTTTAGGAACGGTCGGGTTAGGAATCGCTAGTATCTTTTTTTCCCGTTACAAAAAAATGCCGATGATTATTTTTTATATTCCGAGTTTGGTTCCTTTAGTGCCAGGAGGCCCTGCCTATCAAGCGGTTCGGAGCATTTTATTAGGAAATATTGATGACGGGTTGCAGTTGATTTTAAAAGTTGTCTTTACTGCTGCAGCTATCGCAGCGGGCTTTATGGTGACATCGTTACTGGAACGAATTGTCAAACGTTTTTTCCCCAAGCGACTCTTCCGATTGGTCAAAAAATAAAAAAAACAAGCTCAGAAAACGAGCTTGTTTTTTTATTCTACTTCTTCAAAGAACAGCAACAAATCTTGTAGCGTTAATTGTGCTTTTTCAGCAGCGTTTAAATCTTGAACAATTTTACCTTTTTGTAAAACAATTAAACGATTGCCATATCGTAAAGCATCTTCCATTCGATGGGTAATCATCAAACAAGTTAAGTTCCCTTCTTCAATCCGTTGTTCCGTTAAGTGCATCAACTGCTTGGATGTTTTGGGATCTAAGGCAGCAGTATGCTCATCTAAAAGTAATAATTCTGGTTTTGTGATAGTGGCCATTAATAAACTTAAGGCTTGGCGCTGACCGCCAGAAAGGTTACCTGTCGGTGTATCCAGATGATTTTCCAAGCCATTGCCAACTTCTTGACAGATTTTTGTAAACAAGGCGCGTTGCTCATTTATCTTCCGTAATGTTAAGGGACGTTTTTGTCCGCGTTTCATGGCAAGCAATAAATTTTCTGCCACAGTCATTCTTGGTGCTGTCCCCATTTTAGGATCTTGAAAAACACGCGCTAGAGATTTGGCCCGTTTGACTTCAGAAAGATTGGTGCGATTGACTCCTTCAATTAAAAATTGTCCTTCTGTTAGTGTCAAAGTTCCTGCTAAACTATTGAATAGCGTACTCTTGCCTGCGCCATTTCCACCTAAAACAGTAATGAAGTCCCCAGGATAAATGGCTAAGTTCACATGATCCAAAATCACTTTTTTTTCATTCATCCCATTATCAATGATTTTTGTCGCATTTTTTAATTCAACAACTGGTTTCATTTCGTTTCCCCCTTATCAGAAAAGCCGTGTAGTCGTAATGCTTTTTTCAATTGTGGGATCATTAAACAGATTGCTAAAATCACTGCTGAGAAGATTTTCAAATACGTCGTATCAAAGCCTAATTTAATCACTAATAAAATCAATAGTTGATAAATAATACTCCCTACAACAATCGCCATCAACCGTTCACCAAACGTTAATTCTCCAAACAGTACTTCACCAATAATGAGTGAAGCCAAGCCAATCACAATGACGCCGGTTCCTTTACTTACATCCGCATATCCATCATTTTGGGCAATCAAAGCGCCAGATAAGCCAATCAAGCCATTCGATAAAACCAATCCTAAAATTTTCATGCGATCCGTTTGAATGCCAATCGAGCGAGCCATTTCTTCATTGTCACCTGTCGCAATATAGGCTTGTCCTAAACTAGTATTAAAGAAAAATAACAGTAAAATCATTACCACAGCCAAAACACTAATCCCTAAAAAAATAGTATCATAATAATCTGGTAAGGCCATTTTTTGAAAAACATCTTGAATCTTCGGTTGGTTTAATAAAGACTTATTTGGCGACTTCATCACAAATAAAATCACGGAATTTAAACCAGACATCACTAAAATTCCTGCTAAAATAATTGGAATTTTTCCTTTTGTAAATAGTAAACCAGTCACTAAACCGGCAAGCATTCCTGCTCCGACCCCTAAAAGAGTCGCTACAAATGGTGAAACCCCTGTTGTAATGGCAGTTACACAAACCGCCCCCCCTAACGGAAATGAACCTTCTGTGGTCATATCTGGAAAATTTAAAATACGATAAGTCATAAAAATACCTAGTCCTAACAAGGCCCATAACATTCCTTGTCCAATTGCTGAAACAATCATCGCTTCTCCTACTTTCTTTGATAATTAGTTAATCAATTTCGATTTTTTTGCTAGCTCTGCGGGAATCGTAATTCCTAACTTTTGAGCTTGTTTTTCATTGATAATTGTGTCTCCTGTATTAAAGGTATAAATGGGTGTAGTTGCTGGTTGACTTTTCCCAGACAGAACCTCTGCTGCCATTTTGCCGGCTTGTACCCCCAACGCATGTTGATTAATCCCAACAGTTGCTAAACCGCCTTGTTCTACCATTGTATCCACCGAAGGAATAATCGGCGTCTTGGTTCGATTTGCTTCTCCAACTACCGTTTGCATGGCGTTAGCAATCGTATTATCAGTTGGTATATAAATCACATCTGTTTCCTTAGTCATTACTTGAACCGTTTGTGCAATTTCATTACTTGATGGCACAGCATATGTTTTCACTGTCAATCCTTTGTCTTCAGCTGCTTTCTGCGCTTCAGCTACTTGGTATCGAGAGTTTTCTTCTGAGGAAGCATAGAGAATACCTATTTTTTTGGCAGCTGGTACCAATTCTTTTAGTAAATCCATCTGGGCTGACAAAGGTGATTGATCACTAACACCCGTGATGTTACCGCCTGGCTTTTGATTGTCTTTCACCAATCCAGCACTAACAGGGTCCGTAATGGCGCCTAAAATGATTGGGATTTCTTGGGTAGTGTTGGCTAACGCTTGCGCAGCTGGCGTGGCGATACCAATTAAAACGTCTGCCTTTTTTTGTACTAATTGTTGACTCATGATTGCTAACTTACTCTGGTCGGCTTGACCATTTTGAAAAATAATTTCTAAGTTTTTGCCTTTGTCATAGCCATTTTCCTTTAACCCTTCTTCGACACCTTTATAAATTTCGTCCAATGCGGGGTGACTGACAAACTGCAAAACCCCTACAGTAACGGTTTCTTTCTTTGAATTCGTCACTTTTTGATTCACAAAAAAAGCACCAATTAAATAAATAGCTAATAAAGACACGACAAACGTTAAACGTTTATTTTTCATTTTGCATTCTCCTAACTGCCCTTTTGTTTGGCAACTTTTTCTTTTTAATAATAAAACCATTATCTATAGGGCATTTCTTCCGTTGAAAGTGAAACTGAGATTCGTAATCCTCTGCTTAGTCAAAATCTAAGGAACACTTTTTTACAAATGTCAGGATTTAGCTGCGACGAGGATTGCAACTTTGGTGAGAATCGCAGGAGCACTTTTTTTACGATTGTGACAACGTTCTCTTCCCTCACCTTGTACTACTCATCACTCTTGAAGGCCAAACTGCGGCGAGTATACGCAGCCTGCATCTACTCTGTCACTTCGTGCCAATCGTAGTGCTTGTCAGGATTTAACTGCGACGAGGATCGCAACTTTGGTGAGAATCGCAGGAGCACTTTTCTACGAATGGGACAACGTTCTCTTCGTTCACCTTGTGCTACTCATCACTCTTAAAGGCCAAACTGCGGCGAGTATACGCAGCCTGCATCTACTCTGTCACTTCGTGCCAATCGTAGTGATTCGTAGCAAAAAAACAACGACTTATCCTAAGTGTTTAGGAGTGGTCGTTGTTTTTATGCAAAACAAAAACCACATAGATGGGTCCTCTATGTGGTCGTTTTTTCTTCTTGAATATAACCAGCATAGATACACTTTTTAGAATAAGTCTTCTAAAGTTGTATCTATGAAAGAATCATACATACAACTATCTACGCCAGTTTTGCCATGATTGGTGCATTTCTTTTACGTTAGATAATTGTGTCATGTATTTCCCCTCCTAGTTATGTTGTTAAAGGTAGTCTACACTATATTGATTTTGTTCGTCAAGAAAAAGTTTTTATTTTCTTGCATTTCTTTTACTTCTAAAAAACGAGCCACTCTTATGAGAGGCTCGTTTTTCTTTATTTCAGCATATTTACCACTTAATTGTTTCGGTTTCTTTCAATTTTCACGGGAACTTTAACTGCTTGTTTTTGCGATTGAATCAGCCATAAACTTACTAAAATCGTCATTGAAATTACTAATGCCATCGAAAATCCCCTCTTTCTAATTCCTTAAAACTTTCTACAATCTAAGTTTAACATAGCTAGCTATTATTCACCAGTTTCTGGTACTGTATCAGTGCTTTCTGTCGTCGTTTTAGTAGATTGAGCAACGCCAGTCGTGCTGGTCGTCGTCTGTGTTTCAGCGTTCTTTGCTGCTTCTTTTTCAGCTTCTTGGGCTGCCTTTTGTTGGTCTTTCAAAACGCCAGCCATCGGTAATCGATTTAATTCTGGTATTAATTGTGTTTTTAAATCCATAGATTTTTCGACAACCGTCCGTGTCTTTTCTTTGCCATTTTCAAAGAAAACAAGCGTAATCTCATCGCCGCTAACATTGTATTGCTCTTGTGCTTTGCCAGCATTATAAATTAACGGATAGATATACAGCGAACGATGAAATTCATTCATTTTATCTGAATTAAACAGCTTCACCATTTGATCGTATTGCTTGCCAGATGGTTTAGCAAACATGACTGACATGGCTCCTGTTTCTTGGATTTTCTTGTCTGCTGTTTTGTAATCTAAGACACTGACTTTCTCTGATTTGATGGGTCCTGCGACTAACGATTCAACTTGAGCAGCTCGAATATTTTTCTGCATCGTTGGAATAAAAATGATTGAGCCAATTATTAATACTAATGCTACAATAGCGGTAATCATTAACAGTTTTCTTTGTCTTAATTCATAAAATGCCTCTTTTAGTTCTTCCATAAAATTATTCAACTTCTAATCGCTCCTCGCTTTTAGTTCTTATCTATTATACTAATCATTTTCTTTCTTGCCTACCCTTGCGCTTTAATTACTAAAAAAATCAACAAACTTCCCCAGCTTTCTATGGAAAACCCAACTCCTTTTTAACAAGCTTCTTTCTTAAATTCAAAAACTCCGCTATAATAAAGCTATTAGTCGGAAAGAAACGAGGGATTTATTATGTCATTTGATGGCGTATTTACTCATAGCATGGTTCATGAGTTGACAGAAACACTCGTAAGTGGCCGGATTTCAAAAATCCATCAACCTTATGAAAACGAAGTCGTTTTAGTCATTCGTGCGAAAGGTAAAAACCATAAATTATTATTATCAGCACATCCTAGTTATGCGCGCATACAACTATCTACAATTACCTATAGCAATCCAGAAACACCTCCTAATTTTGTGATGATGTTACGAAAATTTCTGGACGGTGCCATTTTAGAAACGATTCAACAAATAGAAAATGATCGCGTGATTCACTTCACCTTTTCAAAAAGAGATGAACTAGGTGACTTACAAAATATTGTTTTGATTGTTGAATTAATGGGACGTCACAGTACAATCGTTTTAGTTAACCAATCTTCTGGAAAAATCTTAGATGCGATAAAACACATTGGAATGAGCCAAAATAGTTATCGTTCGTTGCTTCCTGGAGCAACTTATATTGAACCGCCAAAACCAATGGGACTTAATCCGCTCACGGCTTCAAAAGAAGAAGTCTTTGCGCTTCTTTCTACAGCTCCTGAATTAAACGGACGCTATTTACAACAGCATTTCCAAGGTCTAGGCAAAGATACAGCAGACGAATTAAGTGCCCGTTTACTTGCACAACCAAATGAAAAAATGGCCATCTGGACGGAATTTTGGTCCTCAGTCACTGAAGCTGTTGTACCGACATTAACCGTCACTGAAAAAAAGGAATATTTTACGCCCATTCCTTATCAATCATTAGCTGGTGAACAAACAACGTATCCGACACTCAGTGAATTACTAGATGCCTTTTATTCTGGTAAAGCAGAGAAAGACCGTGTCAAACAACAAGGCGGCGAACTAATTCGCAAAATTGAAAATGAACTAAAAAGAAATCAAAAGAAACTTAAAAAATTACAGCAAACCTTAGCCGATACAGAAAACGCTGAAAATTACCGTCGCGACGGAGAACTATTAACAACCTTCATGGCACAAGTCCCAAAAGGAGCCACCGAGGTGGAATTACCAAATTATTATGAAGAAAATGCACCGTTGCGTATCTCACTAAATCCTGCACTTTCACCTAATCAAAATGCACAAAAATATTTTCAAAAATATCAAAAATTGAAAAATGCTGTCCGAGTTGTTAAGACACAAATTCAGCAAACGCAACAAGAAATTTCTTATTTAGAGTCAGTTGTGGCACAACTTGAAATTGCGACACCAATGGACATTGAAGTGATTCGTGAAGAACTGATTGAGCAAGGCTATTTAAAACGTAAAAAAAATAAAAAACAAAAACAGCCGAAAAAAAGCCAACCCGATCTTTTTTATGCCACAGATGGCACACCTATTCTCGTTGGAAAAAACAATTTGCAAAATGATCAATTAACTTTACGAACCGCTAAAAAAACTGATTATTGGCTCCATGCCAAAGATATTCCTGGATCTCATGTAATTATTCGTGACGCACATCCTAGCGAAGAAACCCTTACTGAAGCCGCACTTCTAGCAGCTTATTTTTCAAAATATCGACTTTCTTCACAAGTGCCTGTTGACTATGTCCAAGTAAAACATGTGCATAAACCCAATGGAGCAAAACCAGGTTATGTGATTTATGAAAACCAACGAACGTTATATGTGACGCCAACAGAAGAATCGATCAAAAAAATCCAGCAAAATAAGGATTCTACTTCCTAATTATATTAAACTAAAAAACAACGTACTGCCGATTGATCGTACGTTGTTTTTTTGCATTGGCAAAAACATTTATCAAGTGATAAATAACACAAGTAAGCTCAATTAGTTTACAAACTAGCTATTTCTCTCTATACTGACTGTTGGAGGTGAAATTCATGGTCTTTTTACACATTATTTTTGGGATGTTTGCCTTTATTGGCGCTTTAGGTTTAGGTGTCGCCTTCCGCGATAGCTTTACAGAACTTTCAACACCAAAGAAAGCAGCGATTATTTTATCTTACGTAGGTGCGATTGGTTCAACAGTCCTAGGGTTCACATCAGCAACAAAAAATCCATTTGTTTTAGCTGCAACAGTTGTCTTAGTTGTCGCCTTTTCTGTTGCTCTTTTCAAAAAAAGCAGTAAAGAAACAAGCAAATAACAAAACCTTTGAAGAGCGGCATAGCGACAAGCTACCCTCTTCCTTTTACATACTATTTAAAGGAGTGAGGCAAATGTCTCTGACTATTTCTGAAGAAGTAAAACAACGTTTAGCCCCTTTCTTAACTGAAACGAACACCTTCTTGTTGGTAGCAAATGACGGCTCTAATCCTTATTCTTCCGCAGAAGGTTGTTGTATGATTGGCGATCGTTTCATTATCGTTCCTGTTGATCAAGCAGAAGCGCCTTATACCGAAACAATTGCTAATGATTCTTTTCACGTCTATACTTCGACGTATGACCAAATGTTTTTAACAGGGCATTTACAGCTAGTGATTCATCCGAATGCGGGAACCATTACTTTAAAAAATGAAAGTGGCATATTAGATAGTAATGTGGACATTTATCAACACTAAAAAAGCAAACAAAACGTTTACGCGTTTTGTTTGCTTTTTTAGTGTTGAAAGGCTTGAAAGGTAGTAATGATTACGTACATCATGCCCGATGCAATAATCGGACCAGCTGCAATTCCTTTTAAAAAAACGACGCCAAGAATCGTTCCAAAAACTAAGGCCACCGTAATCTCAGGCGATTGATTAATTAAACCTACTCCTTTTGAGGATAAAACAGCCACCAGAATTCCACAAAGTATCCCCAGCCATCCCATCGGTGTTTTGAATGATTGGATTAAATCCTTTAAGCCAATTTGTCCTGTAGCAATCGGGACTAAAATGGTAATTGAAATAATTGTGACGCCTAAATTAATGCCTTTATCTGACAACCACGACATGATTTTCGCACTATTTGGTAAAGCCTTTAAAGCAAGCACAACAACTGACGCAATTAATAAACTTTGATTTTTTGCAACAAACGCAATCAAGGCAATCAGTAGTAAAAAAAGCCAACTTTCCACTGGTTGTCCTCCTTTCTGATTTGGTTCTTTCGTTAACCAAACTTTCTTGTCTTTCCTATTTTAGCAAAGAACCTCTTTAATTACCATTCAGCTTCAGTAATTATTGTCTTTTTCACCCGAATCTTGCTTAGAAAAAACGAGTTAAAAATTAATTTTTTCTCATAACAAGCCTTTTTCTCTTTGAAAAATTATTTTATGAAGTATACTAATATTAACTATAAAGTAGTTTACTTGCATTTATACTGGATATTCGATATCCTATTTAAGGCTCTTCAATTGAGCGAGCATCACAAAAGACATTTTAGTAGCAATTCTTGGGGAAGTAGTGCTACTAAGATGTCTTTCCTTTTTTTATTTTCACTAACAACATACGTTTCTTATATTAAAATTCACAACTCTTTATAAATAAAAGCGCCTGCCCCACAGTTGTCTGGACTGTAGGGCAGGCACTTTTCAAGTCATTTAAATACGTTTTAGTTTTCTTTCAAACGATAAACACTTGGACTTGGGTTAAGGAAACCTGCTTCTAAAATTTCGATGTTAGTTAATGCTTGCTCTTTAGTTACTAGTTGCGGTGCACCATTTCTCAACGTTTCATAGACGGCATCATAATAACGACCGTAATCACCTACAGGCGTTTTAATTTGTTTTTTAATCCAGTCGCCATTGCCATTACGGTAGGTCACTTCTCCATAATACATTGGTGAATCTTCTCCAAAGCCTGGTGCATCCGGCATGATTCCGGCTTTTAAATCATTTTCTTGTTGATCTTCGCCATATTTGATGAACGAGCCATTGCTACCATGAACAATAAAACGTGGATACGGACTAGCGACAGAATGATTCGTTTTAACTTTTACTTTTAATTTTGAACCATAATGTAAATCAACGTCAAAATAATTATCGACTGCCTCACTCACTTCATTATTACGAATATCATAAGTGACTTGATCTGGACGCCCGAAAAGAGCAATCATGCGATCCATTAAATGAATGCCTAGTCCGTAAAACGAACCATTTTCTTTAGGTCCTTGTTCCGTGATACTTCCTGGTCGATAATAATCAATATGTGTTTCCACTTCATTGATTTCTCCTAAAAAGCCTTGCTCTACTACTTGCTTCATCGCTAGGTAATCGCCGTCGAAACGTCGATTTTGATAAGGCATCACTACTACCCCTTTTTCTTGCCCTAAAGCAAATAATTCCTCTGCATGTTCTAACGTATCACAAAATGGTTTTTCCACAATCACTGATTTACCAGCTAAAATGGCTTGTTTGGCTAAATCATAATGTGTATGCGCAGGCGTACAGATTGTGATCAATTCAATTTCTGGATCCGTCAATAATTCATTAAGGTCAGTGGTAAAATTTACGCCTTTTTCTTTAAAGGGCGCTGCTGCTTTTTCATTAACATGTAAATCGAAAATCGTTTTCACTTCTAGTGTTTCTCGAATCATTACGTAAGGTAAATGGTAACGGTTGGCACTTTTACCAAATCCAATAAACCCCATTTTTACTGTCATATTTTCCACACTCTTTTCTTATAATTAGATAAGTCCATTTGTTTCAATGACTTTTTGATACCAATAATAACTGTCCTTCGGGATTCTTTCTAAGGAACCTTTTTGTGTTTCATCTTGATCCACATAGACAAAACCATAACGCTTTTGATAGCCGTTAAGCCACGACAGTAAATCGGTGTAACTCCATGTACAATAACCAATAACTGAAACGCCATCCGTAATCGCCTCTTGAATCGCTTGGATATGGCTTCGCAAATAATCAATGCGATACGTATCGTGAATTTGTTTATCTTCTGTTAAGGTATCATATTCGCCTAACCCATTTTCAGTAATTAAAATAGGCACTTGATAGCGACTAGCTAATCGTCGTAAGGCAATTCTCAAACCTTGCGGGTCAATGGCCCAATCCCAATTCGTTCGTTCAACATATGGATTATTTACTTTTTTAAATAAACCCGGTACCCCAGATTCCGTTTCAGAACCCTTTTCACCCGTTGTATTCATCTTCCCTATTCCAACACCATCTAATGGATTAGCAGCAACCGTATCCGTCCGATAATAATTTATACCTAGAAAATCAGGTTTGGCTGAACGTAGTAACGCTAAATCGCCCTCTTTTATCGTTGGGGCCACACCTTGCTCCTGTAAGTAATTTAATGCGGCAATTGGGTATTCTCCCCAAAGATAGACATCTAACCAAAAATGCGACAACAAATCTTCTGCATTTTCTGCCGCTAAAACATTGGCAGGATGCGCATCAACGGCATAAACAGGCGTATAAGCAAAGCTAGGGCCAATTTTGCCAGGCATTTCTAATTCATGAAACGCATTAATCACTGCTGCATTGGCTAAATTAGCAATATGATTGGCCTCATACATCCGTTTATTGTCTGTTACGCCGGGAGGATGCACGGCTAATTGATAACCTAACGAAGTAAACACATTTTGTTCGTTTAAACTAATCCAATAGCGAACTTTGCCACGGAAAGCGTCAAATAAAATTTTCGCATAGGCCACAAAATCAGCAATAATTTTTCTTGATTCCCAGCCACCATATTCTTTTTGCAAAACAGCTGGCAAATCCCAATGATATAAAGTTACCATTGGTTCAATTCCTGCCGCTAATAACTCATCAATTAAATCTGAATAAAATTTCAGTCCTGCTTGATTTATTTGACCACGCCCTTCAGGTAAAATTCGTGTCCATGCAATCGAGAAACGATATGCTTTTAAACCTTGTTGTTTCATTAAAGCCACATCTTCTTTGAAACGATGATAATGATCGACGGCTAAATCGCCAGTTGTCTCTTTGAACGTTTTTCCTGGTAGCCGAACAAATTCATCCCAAACAGATGCGCCTTTGCCGTCTTCATTCCAAGCACCTTCTACTTGATAAGCTGCCGAAGCAGAGCCCCATAAAAAATCTTGCGGAAATGCTTTTAGTTGATGATGTTCCATTGTCATTCCTCCCTCTTTTCTGTGCTGCCTTTTTATTGTAAAAGGTTTTCACAAAAAGTACCAATTAGATCAATAAGTTCTTCTGTTTACTTTTAAAACTATATAGTTTTAAAAAGAATAAGTCAACTACTTTTATTTAAGTACTTGATTATTAAGTGGTTACGTTAAAAATAAATATATAGTTTTAACATGTTAAATTCATGGTATAATGAAAGAAATACTGGTGATAAAGGAGGACTCTGATGCGGACAAATACACGTTATAAAGAAATTTATGCAGCTATAAAACAGGATATTGAAGCAGGTGTTTATCCCATTAATCAAAAGTTACCCCAAGGTCGTCTTCTTGCAGAAAAATATCAGGTCAGCGAACTAACCATTACAAAAGCCTTACATTTGCTTGTGCAAGAAGGTTATGTTGTCAGACGACGTGGCTCGGGCAGCTTTGTTCAAGACTTTCAAAATCGAACCATTACTAAATTTTCTCCGTTAACCGGCACTTACTCAACCTACGATGGAAAAGTTGAATCCGTGGTTTTAGGCTTTGCAACAGAAGTACCTGAGCCTTGGGTGACTGAAAAATTAAGTATTACAGAAGAAGAGTTAGTCTACAAAATTATTCGTTTACGGATTATCGAAGATGTGCCCTCAATTATTGAATATACTTGGATGCCCGTTGCCCTAATTCCGAACTTGACAATGAAAGAATTGAAAGTCTCCATTTATCAATATATTTCGGAACAATTGCATCAAAAAATTCAAAGTGCGCGGGTCAGCATTTCTGGGATTCGTCCTTCTGCGTTGGAAAAAAAATATTTAAACTTAACCGATAATGATTTCCTGATGCGTGCAGAACAAATTGCTTACCTAGGCAACGGGCATATTTTTGAATACTCAATTGCGAATCATATTCCTAGTGAATTCACTTTTGAAACTGTCTTAATTGCAGAAAAATAGGAAACTTTTATGTTGCCATTTCTCATTTCTAACAAAACGATCTCTTTACTTTGAGCCAATACTTTTTGTTAGAAATGTTTTTCTGCTAGTTAAAAATATTTTTCAAATTATATTTCCAAACATGAATTTTGATAAAAGTATTGCTATTTACTAGAAGTACGATTAAAATATTGCTTGTAGCACTCTTTTTAATACAGATACAAGCAATTTATTTTTTACATAGTCAATCAACCAAAGCGAGGACTTTATATGAGGAAACCCTACATTTTAATGAGCTTACTCGTTCTAAGTACCTTATTAAGTGCTTGTTCAACTGTAAGTGGCAGCCCAGCAAGTCAAAGTGCGCCCGCACCTGATGAAGTGTTGGCGACAAGTATTGGGACGTATGAAAATCGAACATTGTTGGTTCCAGATGGGCGTTTAGCCTTAACTGCCTTGCATAAAGGAAAAGATTATCAAGGCAAACCAATGTTTTATGTCCTGTTTGAATTAACCAATACAACCGAAAAAACACAAAATATTCAGCTAATGATTCAAAGTTTTATGGAAGTTAGTCAAACTGTCCACGGAAAAGCCCAAAATTTACAATATGCAGTCTTAACAGATTCACCTTTCCAAGACAAATTAGATCGTTTAGCAGATGAAATCAATCCTGGTGAAACAATCCAAGGCGCTTACCCGTATGAATTTATTAATGAGAACAAGCCGGTCCATTTTAAATTTAGAGATCGCCTTCTCAGTCTGGATGAACCCATTGCATCAGAAGAAATTACCATTACAGAAAAAAGTTTGGTCCGCTAGCTTAGCTAGCATTGGACCAAACTTTTTATTTATTATTCAGATGGAAAAGATTCTCCTTCTATAAAACGTGTGTAAATGTGTTCGCTCTCAGCAGCTTCTCCCCGCATTAAATGAATAATTTTCTCTGCAGCCACCATGCCCCATCGATGTTTAGAATAGGCAATTGTTGCTAATCGCGGTTGCACAAACGCACCTAGTTCAGAATTATCAAAACCAATCATCCGAATATCTTTCCCCATTTGGTAATTTGTTTCTGCAACATATTTATAGACACCGATCGCCATTTCATCATTAAAAGCAAAAACATCGACTGGTTCTGTCTGTGGTTGACTCAAAATTTTTTTAGCAGCCGCATAGCCAGAAGGTTCGGTAAAATCGCCTTGGATAATTTCATAAGGTATCCCAAAACGAGTTAATTCTCGTGTACTAACAGCCAATCTTTCTTGGCTATCATAACCTTTTTCTGGTCCAGAAAGCAGAAGAACCTTTTTTGAACCCACATTGACAAATTGCTCAATTGCCTGCGTGGCACCGCCACGATTATCCAAGAGAACTTGCCGAATATTCCTATGCTCAGTGGTTCGATCAAGGACAACGATCGAATGGCCACGTTCAGCAAACTTTTCAATTTCTTTTGTTGGAAATGTCCAATCTAAAATAATTGCCCCATCCACCATTTTTTCAGGAATGAAAAGATGTGACTTTTTACCGCTGCAGACAATCATCTCATAATCAAACAGTGCTAAGCCTTTCTTAATTCCCTCCAACAATTCACCATAAAAACTACCGCCATAATCGGCCAAATAGACACCAATAATATTAGTTTGACGACGTTTTAATGTGCGAGCGGCCATGTTAGGAACATAGTTTAGCTCTTCAGCAATTGCTTGGATGCGCGTTCGTGTTTCTTCAGTTACCTTTGAACTACCATTCAATGCGTAAGAAACGGTCGAGATTGATACGCCTGCTTTTTTTGCAATATCTTTAATTCCTACCATGGACTACTCTCCTTTCTAATGGTAAATTTCAATAACACTTGCTTCATTTAATAATGAAAGCACCTCGTCTTTTTGAACTTCCATTCCCCCTTCTCGATAAGGGTTTTCTTCAAACTTAAACGGAACTTCTTGACCATCGATAACTATTTTCGCTGACTGATTTGGATAAAATTTATATGTGACAGGTTTATCAAACAATTGGTAAGTTAGTGTTAAACCAGACAATTTTTCTGGTAACATGGGATCAAAAACCACGCTTTGTGCCTTTTGCCGAATCCCTAAAACAGCTGTAATTAATTGATTTAAATAAATTCCCGGCCCGCTTGAATAAATTCGCCAGCCACCTTTTACCCCAATACTTCCATCTTTTAGTTTACCAAAATTTTCTTGTGATTCATACCTTGTTTTAAAATCGCCATCGGAACTACTAAAATAGGCATTGGCTTGACGTAACTCTGCATTGTGAACCACTTCTTTTAATTGAACTGGATTGATTTGCATTAATGCTTGCCAGGTTTTGTCTCGCTGACCAATTTTCGCCATCGCTTCTGTATAGCGAATGTGCGCATGAACATACTGTAAACCAATTTCGCGACCAAAATTAGCCGCCTGTTCTGCTCGTTTAAAATTAGTGCTCACACCGCCTCGATAGTTCGCTGGTTTGTTCATTAAGCGCACGCCATCAGGAAACGTTAATTCTTTTTCAATAATTTCTAAATGATGACTTACTTGTTCCGGTGTTAATAATTCAGCTAACATACTACGAGTCATTGGCAATAATCGATATTGAATCCCTGTTTTTTGGTCATTTGGGTGAATCATTTGTTCAAAAGTTTCTGGCGTTTCCATATAAATAAACCCTGGAATCGTTTCATCCGCCAACATATATTTTTGAAAATCGTTCTTTATTCCTGCGACTAAAATTGTTAAGTGCTGACTATAAGTAGCATCAATTTCCGTAATTAAAGCCGCAAATTTTTTCAACACTTGATACGTTAAGGCAACGGTCCAACTACTAGCCATTTGCTCTTTAAGACGATTATCGTAAGGTTGTAACGTGTCATCCCAATCGCCGTCACCATAACAGGATAGAAAAGTTTCTGGTAAAAAATGTTGTTCAATATAATTTATTTCTTTTTTCAAATGTTCAAATAAAGATGCTGTTTCTTTTGTTTTGTGATTATCTTTGCGACTTGTATAAGGGATTTCCGTAGCTAAGATTGAATAATCTGCGGTTTGTTCCAAATAATCAGTCACTACTTTCAATGGCCAGACGATAATATCGCCATGGCTTTCACTGGCTTTTTGTTCTTCGTATCGGTCAAACATAAACCATTGCGGCCAGTTGCCGTCGTCCTCAAATTGATTTTCAAATAGATGCTGAATAATGGAGGCCACGATCTTAGGCTGTTGCGTCGCAAAGAAAAATTCTGTCGGTCCTTGCGACACATCTCGTGTGCCCCAAGCTGCTCCACCATATTGTTCTAAGCCATGTGGCGACAAATAATGAACGAGCATATTATGAGTATACCAACGAGTTAATTGATTCATTTGCTGCACACTTGAGTCTGTGTGTGTTAACTCAAAATGATGCAACAAGCCATTAATGAATGCCAAATATTGACTTTCTGCTTTTTCAAAATCTAATGGTGAATTGACTAATGATTGGTCCTCTATACTGCCCGTAATAAGTAGTGAAAATTTTTGGGTCTTTTCGATTGCCAAGACTAATAAGTCTGCTTCAGCTCCACCAAATAATGTGCTATCGGTTACTTGAAATGATTTATCAACTGTCAATGCATAGGTTAGTTCTGGGTAATAATTTTCTGTAGCAGAATGATTTCCCGTCACTCGAAGTGTTTTGCCAGTTTGTTCTAATTGATAGGTTAGGACTTCTTCAGGTCCTAATAACAAATGGTTAGAAACAGCCCACATATATGCATCCTTTTGACTGGTCACTTCCAATTGAATCACTCTTGAATCAGGCGAAGTGAAGGTGCGTACTCGAATTGTATCCTTTGGCAACTTATAATACCACGTAGCAGAGTTCAACCCCATTTCAAAAGCAGAAGGCATTGTTAGTAAGCGCCATAAGCCATTCTCTAAAATGTAGATTCGTTGACCAGAGCGTTTCATAACGTTTAAAGCGTTTCGGCTATTACTCATTAATTTGTTCATGGTCGTATTTCCTAAAACTACTTGTGAATTGAAAATGCCATACATATACACTGTCGTACTGAGCAAAGGTTCGTCAACCGTTAAGCCTTTACCACTTAATAAAATGTGGCCATGTGCTCTTTCCATGGCAATTTCTTTTTCTTGAAGAACAACGTGATGGTAATTTTCCGTGAAAAAGGAATACGTCTGACCTGCTACTTTTTCAATTTGTGTCTGAATGGGATAAAGTGCGGCCAACTCTTCTTCTGTTAATGGATTTCCTGTGATAGGTTCTCCTAAAAGTTTCGGAGGAAAGTCCTGTGTTTCTTCTAATGAATCGAATGTCACAGTTTCATAAATAGCTTGTAAGTCTTCTTTCGATAAAAAAGGTTCAGCTAATGCTTGCGGATGTGTTTCTGTTACCGCACCATAAAAAACAAATTCCTTACTTTCATTCGTTAATTGGACGGCTTCCGTTTGTAAAGCGGTGTAAGCAAATTCATATTGATAGACTTCATTTGCTAAATATCTTTTCCCCAATGCTTCTGGTGTGTTTGTATGTTTAAATGAACGTCCGAAAAATTGATAGCCGTCCGTTGAGTAGCCTACTAATTTTTGAAAACTCCCTTGAATAAGGGCTGGAAACTTCTCATTTTGCGGTTGATTTTGTCTTGATAAAACAACAAGCTCTTCGCCCTCTTGCCAAATGTGATGATCAAGATACTGCGACACATACGCTTCATTTGACTGAACGGCTCCTTTTGTCGCTAAGCCAATATCTTGACCATAAACAATATCTACTAAGCCAGTTCCAGTGACATTAACCCGCCAGAACCATTGATTGCTTGGCCCCAAACGAAAGTCAACTTGGTAACGAACCGCTTCAAATTCACCCCGCCATGTCAATTGGTTATCTGAAAGATAAAAATCACTTTGACTGTTGGAACCAATCATTGGTCGATAATTAATTGTGTCACCTGTAATTATCCGCAAATAGAGTTGATTCATACTGCCGTCTAAAGGATTGCCTTCTAATTGATTAATCATCATGCCACAGCTGTTCAATTCTTTTAAATCACCTGTCTCTAGAAATGTAGCGACTGTGTCTGCTTGCTTAAGCTTCTTTATCTGCATAACTTATCCTTCCCATCTTATTCATTTAACGTGACTGTTGCGGTTTGTACATCGCGACTATTTCCACCAATCATTACGATAAATTCACCTGCATCACTGGTTACCTGATTGTCTGAATGAACATAGCGCACCATATCCTCTGAAAGAAGAAACTGAACTTCTTTTTCTTCCTTTGGTTCCAGCCAAACTTTTTGGAAATCTTTTAACTCTTTAATTGGGCGAACCACTTGTCCCACCAAATCACGTACATAAAATTGCACGGTTTCCTCTCCAGCGATTGGACTGTCATTTCTTACTAAAACAGAGACCGTGATTGGTTGTTCTTTGGTAAATGTTAATGCACTTAGTTGAATTGGTTGATAAGAGAAATGACTATAACTTAAGCCAAATCCAAAGGGATATTTAGCGTAATTAGAGACATCTAAATATTTAGAAACATATTTTTCTTCTGGTGCTGACTCATAAGGACGCCCCGTATTGTCGACATTGTAAAAAATTGGCACTTGACCAACCGTTTCTGGAAACGACATACTTAAACGACCACTTGGATTGTACTGTCCCCACAAAATTTCTGCTAGCGCATTGCCCCCTTCTGTTCCAGGTTGCCAAGCTTGCACAATTCCTTTTGCAACATCTATCCCTTGTAAATCTAAGGGCCGGCCACTGTAGACCGTGACAACAACATTGGGATTTTTCTCAATAATTTGTGCCACTACTGCTAATTGTTTTTCGGGTAGACGAATATCACTGCGACTGGCAGCTTCCCCACTCATCCAATCTGTTTCGCCTAGTGCCACTACTACTTTATCTGCTTGACTAGCTAACGTTAAAGCCTCTTCAATGGCCGCCGCGGTCGGTTCAAAGTAATCAAAGGGTTCTTGGGCAACTAGGAGATTTGTGGTTAATTTTTTGGCCCCAGCCATGAGGGAAATGGCTTCTTCTTTCTTTCCTTGCCATGACCAAGCCCCTAAAATATCTTGTGATTGGGCCCCTGGGCCGACAAGCGCGATTTTTTCTTGCGGTGTAAAAGGCAAAATATTTTCATTTTTTAAAAGAACCATTGATTTTTGAGCAATCTTTTTAGCTATTTCTCGATGTTCTTTGCTTAAAATCACTTCTGCTTCCGCTTGTTCATCCGCACCACGATAGGGATTTTCAAATAAGCCTAGCTCATTTTTTAGTTTTAAAATTCGCATAACTGCTTCATCAATAAGTGTTTCAGCAATCCGGCCTTCTTCAAGTAATTCTTTTAAATAATCTGGATAACACGTGGTCATCATTTCAATATCTACACCAGCTTTGATAGCCAATTCTGCTGCCTGTTTTTCATCTTTGGCAACACCATGAGGAATTAATTCTTTAATCGCTCCCCAGTCTGAAATCACAACTCCTTCAAAGCCAAATTCATTTCGTAATACGTCTCTAAACAGCCATTGGTTGCCTGTAGCAGGAATCCCATCCACTGTATTGAAGGACGTCATGACAAGTTTTGCACCCGCATCTAATCCAGCTTTATAGCCAGGTAAATACATTTCTCTTAGCTGCCGTTCAGACATATCTACCGTATTATAATCCCGACCAGCTAAGGCACCACCATATGCCGCAAAGTGCTTCACGCACGCGGCTACTCGCCAATTGTCCTCTTTTAAATTTTCTCCTTGGTAACCTCTAACCATTGCAGCAGCTAAGCGACTGTTGAGTAATGGATCTTCACCTGTTGACTCCATGACACGTCCCCAACGTGGATCGCGCACTAAATCAACCATTGGTGAAAAGGTTACATGTAATCCTGAAACAGCAGCTTCTTTTGCTGAAATCTCCGCCATTTTTTCAACCGCTGCTTCATCCCAAGTGCTTCCTAAAGCCAAAGGAATCGGAAAGATGGTTCTGAAACCATGAATAATATCCGCCATTAAAAGTGTTGGAATATTTAATCGATGATTTTGCATATATTCTTTTTGAACACGTTTTGCTTCATTTGCACCAGAAACACCCAATGTTGTCCCCGCCGTATCAATCGTTTCTTGACTTAGTCCTAGCTCTGACATAGGGCCGGTCTTTTCTTCTGCTTTATCTGAATAAAACGCTGCTGCTAATTGTAATAATTGATTAATTTTCTCATCAATTGTCATTTCTTCGACTAATTGAATCAGTTGATTTTCTTTCATACTCTCACCTTTCTTCAATACATACTTCTGCTTCTAAAGGAAAATGGTCGGAGGGAAAACGTCCATCGATACTATCTGTTAAACTTGCGGTTTGCTGTACTTGCCAACCTTTTACATAAATATAATCAATTTCTTCTAATTCCGCCCAAGGTTTTGTATAAGTAAAATTTTGAAATGTTCCTCTTGGTCCATAATGAGTAGCTAAATTTTTGCTATCTTGAAATTTTTTTTGAACAAGTTGATGAACCTCTTCCCCCGACTCTGCATTAAAATCGCCCATTAATAAAGTTGGATACTGTGCAATTTTGTCATGTAACTCCTCTAAGATAACGGTCATTCCTGCTAAACGAGCATGAGCTGAAATATGATCCAAATGAACATTGATGACTAAAAAAGGCGTATTTTGAGTCGTTTCCTTAAATAGTCCCCACAAAGCAATTCTTGGACAGCCAGCTTCAGGATGGATACTTGGCTGCTGAGGTGTTTCAGATAACCAAAAATACCCTGTATCAATAGCCTGAACTTTTTGTTCGTTATAGAGAATCGCTAGTCCTTCTCCTTGACCATCCCCTTCTCTTTCCGCAGAAAGACAGGTGAATGTTGTATACGCCTTTAAATCCCTGACTTGATTCGGTCGTACTTCTTGAATACAACAAAGGCTCCAATCATGAAAATTGATTAACTGACAAACAGCCTCTTTACGAAAAGACCATTGCCAATCTTGGTCATACTCTGTATCTACCCGGACATTATACGTAGCTATTTTCATTTTTAACCTCCTGCAATAGTTGTTGAATTTGACGCATCTCTCGACGGATCTGGGTTGTTTCACCGCCACCATGGCCTTTTTTCCAATACACTCTGACTGCTTTTCTTGCCTTTATCTGATGATAAGAAGGGAAAAAATCTTTCATTGGACATATCGGATCGTGACTCCCAACAGAAGCAAAGACTGGATTTTTAATTTGCGAAACAAAGTGACGACTATCAAAATAAGGAAGAACCGCGGCAATTTTTTCATGCGCTTGAGGATGCTCTTGTAAGTACTGATGAATAATTTGATACGACCCCGTTCCTTCTGCTACTCGATTTTCTAAACAAGAATGACTTGGAACATCTGCAAAAGTAGCTAAAATCGGGAAGTCGACTAAACTGTTCACCATTAACACTACGCCACCCCCTTGGGAACCACCACGAAGAATGATTTGGTCCTGATTAATTTCAGTAAAGGTACGCACCACTTCTACGCTACGTAAATGGTCGGCAAACAAGCGGCGTTGGTACCAATCTTCTTTGTCTAGAAATCCTCGTCCCATTGGTGCTTCATGCCAAATTGTTTGATATGGCACGCGATCTTTGGTTAATCCCCCTTGACCTCGATTATCAATGACAAAACAAGCACAACCAATTTGTGTCCAATGAGCAAATTGCCAAGGTTCTTGAATATGATTCATATAGCCTAAACAGTCAATCACTATTGGCTGTTTCCCCGCCGTTTTAGGAAGTAACAAATAGCCAAAGATGCGCTCACCTAGGAAACTTAAAAAGTCGACCTGTTCCACTTGAACATTTTCCAATGGATAGTCAATGACCCGCCGATGGATATCTAGCGGTATTTTTTGAAGTTCTTCCTTGGTCTTTTGCCAAAACTCAAAATACTCATTCATGTTCCACACCTAACACTTTCTGAAAAAACGCAACTTGAAGAAAAGCCGTTGTCCCGAATCCTAACGCAATATATAAAAACAAATTAAGCTTATAGAAAAAAACAAACGTTAAAAGAGGTAAAATAAACAAAATAATCGCATTTGCACTATTACTTAAGACCACATAAACCGTCTCACCTAGTGTCTTTTTAACGGACCAATTAAAAACGGAAAAGAGAAAAAGAAAACTCGTCAAAAATAATGCAACAAAACTTAATAGAAAAATAGCTAAGAAACCTAAACTAGTGGCTATTTTAAATAAACTTGTTACGACAATACCGCCCAGTAAAAAAGCAACGAACAAGACACCTGTTAAAATAAAACCTCGCATGATGTTATTTTTTAATGCTGTCCAAAACGTTCGCAAAACAGGAATATCTTTTTCACGATACAAACGATAGATCGTTCGATACAACGCAATTAAGCCGACACCGCTAAAGATGCCTGTTATACAGGTAATTAAAAAGAGAAAATTAATAATGATCAAGTTGGCAATAAAAGAAAAAATCCGATAATACCAACCTTCATATGCAAATAGCTTATTCATATTAAAAGAGAAAAGCGGATTTCTCGTTGCTTTATCCGCTTTTCTCTCCTCCTCTCTTACTTAAGTTTGTCTCTGTTTTCCGCCATTTTCTCAGATTTTATTTTTTCAATTGCATCCCATTTATTTGATTTTAAGAATGCTTTGTAGTCTTCTAAAGATTTGTCAAAGGCTTTATCATCTTTCGCACGAATCATTGAAATAACGGTTGTATTTAGTTTGGTTTCAATCGCTTCATTCGCACGAGCTTCCGGCGTTCCTGCATCTGGATTAATATTTTCAATTACGAAATGTGGGACTAATTTTCCTTTGCCCCATTCTTGCATTTGCGTTAAAGCACTTTCCATTGGCACTTTTAGTTTATTGACACGGTCGTTGTTAAAGTATAGGAAACGACTAATGCCATATTTTTTGTTATAGGCATCATTGTCTGTTTGTTCTAATTTTTTCACTTCTGGTAAATAATCAATTTTCCCTTGATCATTGTACGCATAAGTAACTCCTTCAACGCCATATTTTGTTAAAATTTGTCCTGGTTCATCAATTAAATATGTGAATAGTTGAGTGACTTTCGCTGGATCTTTCGCATCTTTCGTAATGTAATTACTTAACCAACCTGAAATGCCGGTTTGATTTAATGTTGGTTTTCGGCCAGAAGTACTACTTGGTCCATCAATGGCTATATAACGTGTGCCAGATTTTTTCATAAATTCTGTAAAGTTCCCACCTTGACCACTGGTTCCAGCAACGAGCATGGTTGCATAATTTCCTTGTTTCACTTTTTCATCAAACGTCGCTCCATCATCTGTGAAGCTATCATCACTAATATTGCCTGCTCGGTAAACATCATTAAATGTTTTTAACCATTCTAAGTATTCTTTATCTAAATTTCGATCATAGTATTTCCCATTTTTATCCTCTAAAGGAACACCTAAGAAGTCTTGTAATTTGTCTAAAAATGGTCCTGCACCATCGCCCACTGTGGTGAAGCCCATTGGGGTCATCTCAGGATATTTTTCTTTAATCTGTTGCATGACTTTTTCAAAATTTTCTGGTGTTGAAACGTCTGGCTTGCCTAATGCATTATAGACATCTTCACGAATAACAAAATTATCATTTACTGGGATATTTCCACTTTCATAATCCGCTTTTGTATTAGAGTAATTAGGGTAACCATATGTTTTTCCATCCTCTAAGGCATACCATTTAAACGTATCTTGGTTAACAACTTTCATTAAATAGGGGTCATATTTTTTAGCTAAATCGTTTAAAGAATAGGCCCAAGAATCTGCTTTCAATGCTGCTTGTCCAGTTTTTTCAGTTAATGTCACGATATCAGGCATATCTCCACTTGAAATCATGGCATTTAATTTTGAATCATCGCCGGAAATAAATTCAATATCCACATTTAAATCTTTTTTAATCTGCGCAGTGGTCACATCTTTTCCAAAAGGCAATGCCGTCCAATCTGAGTTAATATACCATTTAATCTTGGTCGGTTCTTTCTTCTTATCTAACTTCCAAGCAGGCGTCTTTTCATCTAATTCATACCGATCCTTAATTGAGACATCTGAGCTAGCTTTCTTTTCCCCACCGCTACATGCCGCTAAACTAACGACCGCCGTTGCCACCAATAAACCGCCTAAAACTTTTTTCATATTGTTCCCTACTTTCTTTATTCTTTTACTGCACCGGCCATCATACCGCCGATAAAGTGTTTTTGTAGTAATGGATAAATGATTAAAATTGGTATCGTTGTAATGACAATTGTTGCCAGCTGAACACCACGTGTCGTTGCCTGCACCACCATATCTGTACTGCCGCTCTCTGTCATGGTACTCAAGTTTGATTGAACAATAATTTCATAAATTTTCATCTGCAATGGATACAGATATTCTTTGGTAATATATAATTTCGTGGTCATAAAGTCATTCCATTGACCAACCCCATTAAATAAAATAATGGTGGCTAATGCCGGTTTTGTTAAAGGTAAAAAGATTTTATAAAAAATTTGAAACTCACTGGCGCCGTCTATTTTGGCGGATTCTTCTAAAGATGGTGGAATTTCTCGGAAAAAGTTCATTAAGATAACTACATCATAATAGCTAAATAAAGCTGGAATGATATATACCCAGAAGGTATCTAAGAGTCCTAATGACTTAATCAAAAGATACGTGGGAATCATGCCCCCACCAAAGTACATTGTAATAACACCCATCGTTGTATAAATGTTACGCCCGACTAGTCTAGATTTACTAAGTCCATAGGCGACAATTGCACAGAACAGCGTATGCGTCGACGCACCGATGACTGTTTTTAAAACAGAAATCAAAAACGCTCGCGGAATGCTACTATCCGAAAAAACTTTCCGATAATTTTCTAGCGTAAATCCTTTCGGCCATAAAACCAAGCCTTTACCGGCTAAACCCGAACTTGACGAAACTGAGGAAACTAAAATATTCCAAATTGGCACGATAATTAATAAAGAAAACAACACAAGAATTAACGTATTGAAAAAGTAAAACCATTTGTTTTCTTTTGATTTTCTTTTAATCACAGCTGTTGCCTCCTTTATAAAATAACCGACCGACCATTGTTCATTTTTCTAGTAATGCGATCTGTAATGACTAATAAAACAATTGAAATAACGGAAATCCCTAAACCAACTGCCGTCGCATAAGAAAAGTCCCCTTGCGTTAGCCCCATACGATAAACAAATGAATTAATTACTTCTGATTTGTTTTGGTTTTGAGCATTCATTAAAACCAACGTTTGATCTAAGTTCGATCCCAATAAACCACTAACATTTAGAATTAAGTTCAACGAAATAATCGGCGCTAATAAGGGCAAAGTAATCGTTCGGATTTGTGTTAATTTGGAAGCACCATCAATTCTCGCCGCTTCATAAAACGTTGGATCAATGCGAGACATGCCAGCAAGATAGAGAATCGTGCCCCAACCTACTTCTTTCCACAAATCAGAAAGAACAGCAATCCACCAATACTTATCAGGATCTAACAAATGATTGACGCCCTGATTCATTAAGCCTAACGACATCATGACTTGGTTGATAAAGCCATTTGTTGAAAGCCACGAAATCAACATCCCGCCTAAAACGATCCAAGAAAAAAAGTGCGGAATATAAGAAATCGTCTGAATCACTTTTTTTAAATGTCCATCTCTCATTTCAAAAATCATTACTGCTAAGATAATCGGAATAGCGAATCCTAAAAAAAGTTTCATTAAACTAATCGCTAAGGTATTACGAACTGCTTCCCAAAAAAAACTATCTTCCATAATGATTCGAAAATTTTCAAGTCCAACCCATGGTGCAGAAGAAACCGTGTCAACAATCGTATAATTTTTAAAAGCAATGATAATTCCATAAATTGGAATGTAGTTAAAGACAATCATGAATGCTACACCCGGAAGTACCATCCAATGCAATTGCCGCTGATCATAAAACTTTTTTAGTTTTTTCATAAGCAGGGTTCCTTTCTTTTTAGTGAAACGTTTCTACAAACAGATTATACATTCACTTCAAACAGTTGTAAACCCTTACATTATGGTTTTATTTAAAAATAACAGCATTAAAAAGCGCTATAGACCATTTATAAAGAAATTATTTTCCCTGCTTCTTTTTCCATAAAAATACTCTTTTATAGATATTTTAAAGCATTTTATAGAAACGTTTCACCAAAATATGAACATCTTTTTCTTAAAAATAATTCTGTTAAATAACAGAAAAAAGTCTGGTCAATCCGACCAGACTTTTTAAATATAGATAGTAAAATGTGTAATTTCAGGGATCACTCCAAAACGGGCATGAATGGCGGTCGTTCCTAAGCCTGTATTAACATATAGTTGCGTTTCTTGGTCCAACTGATACAATCCTCTGGTATACTTTTCTGCTAAAACATTTGTGATTGGATAAAAAGGAATCCAAATTTGTCCGCCATGGCTATGTCCTGCTAAAACTAACTGTGTACCCGTACCAATAAATGCATCCGCGACATCTGGTTCATGGGTCATTAATAACGCATAGTCATACGTTTCTCGATAGGATAATGTTTCTGAAACGGAAGGATTTCCTAATAACGAGTCATCTAAACCACCAATAAAAAGACGGCGTCCATCTGCTAGGGTTACTGTTTCTCCTTGGTTTTTCATAACGGTAAAGCCACTGGCCTCCATGACTTCATCATACACCCCAGAAGCACCGCCACCATAATCATGATTTCCCCAAACTGCATATTTTCCAATTGTCGCTTGCAACTGTTTTAATTTTTCAATCATCGGTTCTTTTTGTTGCGGATTTTTGGCATAATTGTCAAATAAATCACCTGTAAAAACGATAATATCTGGTTTTTCACGATTGACTTTTTTTATGACTTTATCTAACCGCTTCGTCTCATAAAATTCTGAAACTTGTATATCCGAAAGTTGCACAACATTCAATGGTTCTCGTTGATTTTTCTTTCCCAAAGTCACCTGATTAACGTGAACTAAATTCGGCTCAATCTTCCACGCATAGATTGGGAGTGCGATAATTAAGAAAAAAAATAAGAGCATTATACTTAAACCAATTTTTTTAACCACATCACTCGCTCCTTTCTTTTCTTTGATTTCCGAAGACTTAGTATAGAGAAAAATCTTCTTAACCACAATCTAAAACAAAGGAAATTAAGGCTTTGTTAAACAACCTAAAGAATTTCCACAATCTCTTATCCTTTTCTTAGCTTTTTTATAAAAAAAGCTAGATAATTTCATCTGTCGATGAAATTATCTAGCTAGAACATTCTTCTCTTAATGATGATGTTTTCGAAACGTTTGATAACCAATTAAGCAAAATAAAATCCCCAATAAAATCATTCCAGTTACTGAAAATAAGCCTGCTAACATCTTTCGCATCCTCTCTGTTGCTAAACTTCCTTATTTGTAGTCACTATTTCTTGTTGTAAAATTGGTTGAAATAGACGACGTTCTGCTAATTTTCTTGCTAAAATTGCTTCACTTTTTTTCGTAAAGATACCTAAGTTATGACGCTTGCCTTTCAAAGAGATATAAGCCAGCCATTTCCCAGAAGCGGTCTGGCTCACTCCTTTGTGTCCGCTGCTATTATTTTTGGGGCGTTTACTTTGCAACTTCCCTGGAATTACACCAGCAACTCTTTGTCGGTAATCCTTCTTTTTACGATGACCGCAGCTTTTGGTATGGCCATTCAACAAATTTTCACAGCGAACCCAGCAAGCTTGTCCGCACGAACACAGACAATACGCTTTCATTGTCTGTTGAATACTTTCGATCCGTACCACGACTAATTCATGATAGTTTTTTTTCAACATTGTTTGATAGCGATGGTGCGCACATTTGGTTCGATACCCACGAATTAGTTGTCTTCTTGAAGCTTCTGTATAGCTCCCACAAGAACAGCGACAGGCCCAAACAATCAGCCCTTCTTTTCTTTTTGCCGTTGGTGCTACTACTGTCAACTCACCAAACTTTTGGCCAGTTAAATCTTTATAGTTACCTGCTTGTCTCAATTGACTATCCTTCGTATTCTTGTTCTCGCCACATCTCGATTGGGTCTCTCCCATAGTGCTCATTTTTCTGAGTCTCTCCCTTTCTTAGTTCTCTGACCACCTCAGCAAATACTTGCCAATCTTTTGTTTCCGGCAAATGACGCCATGTCAATTGACGACACCGTACTTTCGAACTATAAAAATCGGACAAATACAAATCGGTTTCTAAGGTTAATTTGTGATCAATCATCACATCCATATAATTGAAAGAAGCAATAATTTTTGCAATAAAGCGGTTATAATCCTCCCCACCAGAAAAATCAACAAATACATGAATCGTTTTTTCAATTGCGCAAAAAGACCGATCATTTAACAAACAAAACATAAAATCATAATATAGATGCACGCGTTCATACATTAAAAATCGTTTTTGATGCAGCGACTCTGTCTTTTGTATAAAACCATCTAAGGCGCGATGAATTTGAGGAAACCGCTCTTCAAAGAAACTGCTCTGCTTGGCGGGAATAAATGCAGCCACTGAAAAGTATAGGCGGTCCCAGCGATAACAAATCAACTTTAATTTTTCTTTTGTTTCCACCGTAATTCGCTTTTCAAAGAAAGGAATAACACTATTCATATGATCAATAAATTCGTCTAACATGGTTAACTTATCTGGAAAAACAATCGGACTATCAATGTATTCATTTAAACTTAAAAAAAGAAAAATATATGAAGTCTCTTTGCCAAAATCCTCTTTAAAAAGAGGGGTTTCGCTTGTATAGATTTTTTCAAACGCATGCTGTAAACAGCTAGGCACATGAACTTCCGTAAAAGAGTCCACTACATGATCAGAAAACACACGAAAACGTTGGATCGTTAAAAGAATAAATAGTTGTGCGCTTTGATTAAGACTAAACGTTCTTTGATACATCAGTTGTAAATCGTTTATAAATCGCTTAATGCCAGGACTATTTTCCAGCAAAATGTTAGGCAGCCTTTCTTGATTACTTCCATAAAAATAATACAAGCATTGAAAACAAAAACTTCGGATATTTTTCTCTTCTCCAACCAAGCCTGTTGACTTTAATTTAATACGCCAATTAGCTAAAATCAGATTTAGTTTATACGAGAAGGCATAAATTTTGCTTTTGCTCATAAAATGAATTTGAGAAAATTCTTGAATCGTGTGCTTTTGATAGAGGCCCACATCAAGAAGCAACTTGGCCATTAGTGATTGATCAAAATAATATTTTCTTAAGGCTTGATAATCAATTTGCGATAATTTTTGCGCACTAATCAGTCCTTTAGCTGGAAAAAGAATTTGACTCCTTGAAGAAATCTGTGTACATTCATAATTTATTTGACGGCACAACGATTCTAACTTTTGAGTGGATAAATCAAAATATCCATAAAATTCTTCTTTTAATAATGGACCTTCACTATTCATAAAAGTTTGATAAATAAGTAATTTATCTCGGAATTCTTGGTCTAATAATTCATCTAACAAAGTAGTCACATTTTCAACTCCAAACTATCACGCCTTAAGTATCTATTTTTTTGACAAGACGTGAGTGTCAATCTTGCTTATTTTTTCCACAAATTTAAAAATGATTCTTTCAATATTTAGGAATCTTCATAGAAAAGTATTATTTTAACCAAAAAAAGCCCCCTTGCGTCACCAAGGAGGCTTTTTTTGTTATTTTTTTACTTTAAATTTAAAGAAAAGCTGATTTGTTTGACTAATTTTCTGTTTCTTTTCTAGCCTATTCGTCAAAAATGATTGAAACTTTTGGTTCGTCTTCTATACTATCTTCCTATAAAGTTCTTACTCTTTTAAGTATCAGCTTCTGTCAATAAAAGTCCTCATTTGGCATTGCTAATCTGAATACAGTATGACTACTTGTTGCCGCTATTTTTTGCTGTTATTTTACTCTTTAATTGAAGCGCTAGAAACGCTGTCAACTGTTGGCTTTTCGATCGCTGACTCTTCTTCATGGACTGATGCACTTGAGACACTATCTGCCGTTTCTGGCGCTTCTTTTTTGGAGGCACCACTGACTGCATCGACGTTTTTTCCACCGACTAATTCTTGCCCAGTTTGTTTTAAATACCAATCAACAATTGGTTTAAAGTCTAAAATATACTCATTAATTCCCGCGTAATTTCCATTATCATCATACATCGCTTGATAGTTATGCACTACATAGGTATCTGGTCCGTGCATTGGAACATGAACGCGAATAGCATCTGTTTTTCCTGACCGTAATTGTTGAATCACCCATTCTACATTTTTCAATGCTTTTGGTGGATGGCAATTCGCTAATGGATTACCAACTTGTCCTGGTTGCCGTTTAGCAAACATTTCTTCAGCAGCCATTTTTTTATTGTAATATAAAAATTGATTATTACTGTCTGCGTAAGTCAATTCCATTGGCATTGATTTTAAGAAATAATTTAGCTGATCTACGGTTAAAATGCCTCGATCTAATTTTACGTATGTGTCGCCTTCCACAGCCTGAACCGCTTCTGCTGCTTGTTCTACCCAATCATCTGCTGCCATATCAACCCCTTCGATCGTTGTTTCAATGGTTCCTTTTGCATGTAAATCTTCAGGTAAGTCTTTTGGCTTAGCCCCTTCTAATTTTGAAATCACATCAATGAATTCCACGAATTTTTGTAATGTGCTTTCTAAAAATTGACGTGTTCCCTCCGCAATTAAGTTGCCGTTTTCATCAAATGCTTCTTTAGCTTTCCCTAATAAAAACTCGTTTCCAGGCATCACGATCGCATTGACACCAGGTGCATCAAGAATTTGACGGAGATGTAATTGCGCACGTGAGGTTCCTTGATCATAATAAGAGCAACCAACAATCATTACTGGTTTATTTTCCAGCGGATGAATTTTGAAAGATAACCATTCTAACACACTTTTCAAACCGGCAGGAATGGTATGGTTATGTTCGGGAGTCGCAATAATTACGCCGTCTGCTTGTAAAATTTTGCGATTCATATTCTGAATCAAGACACTGTTCGTTTGATCCTTACTTTGATTAAACATTGGAATATCTTTAATTTCTAAAATTTCCAAGTCGAACATTTTATAAAACTCTTTGCCAATATATTGCAGCAGTAACCGATTATAAGAAGAATCAGCGTTTGATCCGACGATCCCAATTAATTTCATTTTATTCACTCCATTTCGTTAAATCGTTTCCCATGAGAAATTTTCTGCTTCTTTTTTGTTTTGCGCATGCGCATATTTCAGCTGTTCTGTAATTTCAATAAATACACAAAAATCTGCAAACAAACCAGCTAGTTTATCTATTTGTTCTGAATCTTTTAACGCATTGTTTTCATCAAAAGCTTGTAAGGAATGCGCTAATAGAAATTCAGAGCTTGGCATAATTCGTGCTTTCAATTCAGGAGCATCTAAAATTTGACGCAGATGCGCTTGTGCTCTAGAGGAACCTAACGTGCCATAGGATGCACCAGTAATCATAACTGGTTTATCAACAAACGGAAAAATCCCGTAAGATAACCAACTTAGGGCATTCATCAAAGAAGCCGGCACCGCATGGTCATATTCAGGCGTACTGATAATGACGCCATCTGCTGCTTCAATTTTTTCAGCAACCGTTTTAACTATTTCTGGCAAAACTTTGTCTTCTGGCTTGTTAAACATAGGAAAGTCAACAATTTCAACTAGTTCAATGTCAGCCTCCTGCGCAAAATAGTGTTGCATAAATTGCAAAAGTTGACGATTGGTTGATTGCTCTGAGTTCGTTCCTACTAAGCCGATAATTTTTTTCATAATGAGCTGTCCTTTCTTTTTCGGTTCTATGAATGGATAATGTGAAGAGTATCTGCTAACCCACTGCTATATAAAATTTGCTGGTCTTGTGTAATGATGACTCCTTCAATCCCATCTAGTTGATTGAGGATTTCAAGCGCTTCTGGAATTGGATAACCAAATAAACGCGTTGTCCAAATCTCACCATCCACTGAAGCATCCGAGATAATTGTGATGCTGGCCATTTCAGTTTCCAATGGGTAACCGGTCGTCGGATCCAACAAATGGTGATAGACTCGCCCAGCTTCGGTTAAACTTCTTTCATAAATGCCCGACGTCACAACCGATTGATTAGCCACTTCGACAAGTAAGCTGATTGTTTCTCTTGATTCTTGCGGATTGCGAATACCAATTCGCCATTTTTTGTTTTGATGCGTAGAGGGCCCCAACGTCACAATATTGCCGCCCAGATTAATCAAAGCAGACGTCACATGGACTTCTTTCAAATAGGTAATTAGTAAATCAGCGATATAGCCTTTTGCTAAAGCCCCCAGATCTAATTTCATTCCTTCTTCTTCCAAAAAAACCGTTTGTTTTAAGGGATTTAAGTGAATCTTTTCTGGATTAATTTTTTTCAAACAGGCTTTTATCTCCTTTTCTGACGGGACACGGGCATCTTTAAAACCGATTCGCCACGTTTGAACTAACGGGCCAATGGTAACATTCAAATGACTAGCTGGATCACAACTATGTTTTTTCCCTAATGCAATTAATTGATACAACTCTGGATGAACGCTGACTGGTTTTTTCCCAGCTTGTTGATTGACAGCCATCAGTTCCGAAGTTGAATCATTTGCACTAAAGCGTTGTTCATAAGTGATCAATCGTTGATGCACTTCTTCTAGAATTTTTTCAGGTTCTTCATGGTCTACAAATACATCTATTACTGTGCCCATCAAATAAATAGTTTGACTTTGTTGCACCTCAAGACTTCCTCTCCACGAAAGATTGTGTTTTATTTCACATTTATTCACAAATGAATCATACGCCTTTATTTGATGCCAGTCAAGTCGTTTATATATTTTTTTATATAAAATAACGACCTTAAAATTTTCATTTAAGGTCGTAACGTGTCTTGAACTCTTTTAAAAAACGCTTTTTTTATTATATTTTGAAAATAAATATATAATTTTCTATATAAACTAATTATTCTTAGATAAAATTGTTTCTTTCAATGTTTGAATTGCTTCCAACAAGATGCGATTTTTATTGATTTTTGCATACGCGCGGGCATCTTGTAGTAGTTCTAAAATTTGCTCTTGCGGCTTTTCTTCAGCTAAGGCATTTTTCGCAAGCTGGAAAGCTGCTCTTGCCAAGTAATACGTGACGTGATTATCAGAACAGATGGAAATCGCATACTCTAACAAAGCATCACTTGTTTCTAAATCGCCTTTTTCTGCATAAAAAACACCACAGTGAAAGACAACATTTAATACTCGCCAAGTATCTTCCATTGATTGAATAGTATAGAGATAAATTTCCTTGAAGACCTTATTGAAATAAAATTCGGCTTTCTCAATTTCGCCTTCTTTGGCATAGGCCATGCCAATTCCAGTAAAAGCTAACAAACGGTAAATATCGCTCGTGTATTTTTGCTCTTCAAACAGAAGTTTTTCAAAGGTAAATAAGCAATCCATCAACGAAGCATTTTGAAAAATCATGACAAAGCCTTGTAAATAATAATATTCTAATAACAGTTGGGAATCTTTGATTTCATCAAAAGGAATATTTTTTAAAATTGTTTGCAATTGGTCATGTTCGCTGGTAATCAAGAAGAATTCTGCTTCTTCCATTTTTTCAAGAATTTCAGGTTGTTTAATCCCTACGCGCGGGAATAGTTCCCCCAAAGGTAGCTCTAAACGATTACATAGTTGGATCAATATTTTTAAAGTTGGGACTTGACCATTCTTTTCAAAGCGACTAACCGTAACTTGCGTACAAATCCCTTTAGCCAATTCACTTTGCGACAAACCACGTGCTTTGCGTTTTTCTATAAACCGTTGTATATTCATTGCTTTTCCTCTCATTCTCATCTTCTCAAACTTACTATAATACAACTTACCTTAAAAATATATATAGAAAAAGAAAAATGTTTATAACAAAAAAGAACACAGACAACTCTTTCATTAAAAGTTTGTCTGCGCTCTATTAGAACCTGAATCACTAAACGTCAATTCAGCGTTATTTAATCAATCCGATACGTCCTACTTGCTTTGTTTAGAGAGCAGCTCTTTTTTTAGCTTCTTTCACAAACGTATTCATGGCCTGATATAATTTTTCCTTGATTTCTTTGAGATTAGCTTGTTGTAATTCTTTATTGGCAACTAACTGTTGACCGTTCACCCAAACGGCTTCAACATTGCTAGCATTTGCTGAATAAACCAACGCTGAATAGGCATCAAAAATCGGAAACATATTAACTGATTGCGTTTCAATTAATGTTATATCCGCTTTTTTGCCCACTTCCAATGAACCGACTTGCTCCGCCAAACCTACCGTTTTAGCGCCCCCCATCGTTGCCAGATAAACAATTTCTTTTGCAGGAAACAAGGAGCGATCTTGGTGTGCTGTCTTATGAAAATTCGCAACCATGCGCATTTGGGTGAATAAATCTAATGTATTCCCACTACTAGGTCCATCCGTGCCTAAACCGACAATAATCCCTTGATCAAGCATTTGCTTAATCGGCGCTACGCCTTTGGCTGATTTAGTATTCGCACCGATACAATGAGCGACACGCGCTTTTCCATTAGTAGCAGCTAAACTCGCAAGATCTTCATCTGTTGCCAAAATACAATGCGCTAAAATAAACGGCTCGCTCAAATAACCCAGTTCTTCTAAGAAAGCAATTGGTGTTTTTTGATAGGCTTTTTCAAACTCAGCCATTTCATAAGTCATTTCAGCAACGTGCATGGTCACAGGAACTTGGTATCGCCGACTAAGTTCAATAATTTTTGCTAACACTTCTGGTGAGTTGGTATTCGGTGCATGCGGCGCAAGCATAGGCGTAATCAACGGATGTCCTTGCCATTTGCGAATAAAGGTTTCCGCGTAAAAAAGACCGCCTGAAGGTTCCGGACTATCACAAGTGGGCATGTCAATAATCGTTTCTCCGAGCAAAGCGCGAACACTCATTTTTTCGCAACTTTTAGCAATTTCATCTTCAAAATAATACATATCACAAAAGCTCGTAATACCACTCAGTAACATTTCAGCAATTGCATAATCACTACTGCATCCTACTAATTCTTTTGTCATGAATTGTTCTAATGGAAAAAGAAAACGCCGGAGTCGATCTGGCACATCGTCCCCTAACGAACGAAATGGAATCATGCCTACATGGGTATGGGTGTTAATCATCCCAGGCATTAAAATTCCATTTTGACCATCGATTACTTGATTTGCAGCCATTCGCTTTTCATCAAGTGTGGTCATTGGTGCTAATTCCACAATTGTGTCTTCTTCAATCACTAAATAGCCGGCTTTGATTTCTGAAAATTGCTCATCCATTGTTAGTATATGCACATTTTTAATGAGTGTTTTCATGCAAAAGAACTCCATCCTCTGGAAAAACTAATGGATAGAAACGTTGTGACTTCGTATCCATCATCCCAAAATCTGTCACTTTAATGGCTGGCGAGACAGGCAATGATAGTGTGGAAAAGGACATGATTTCATTCATATTTTGATAGCCTAACGCTTGCATAGCTTGTCGGACTTTTTGCAAAGCAGCGCCTAATTGTTCAATCGGTGCTTGCGATAAAATCCCACCAATTGGTAAAGGACAAGTTGCCATCACTTGCTGATCCGAAGCAACCAAATAGCCGCCTTGCATCGCTAATAATTCATTCTGCGCTAATAAAATATCCTCAATCGTATTACCCATCACCATTAAATTATGATGATCATGGGCCCAGGTTGTCGCAATGGCTCCTTTCTCGGAAAGGGGTTGATCCATTAAAGAAAAAGAAATATTGCCATTTTTTCCGTAACGTTCCATCACAATTAATAAGGCACAGTTGGCTTTTTGCCATTGCAACAACCCATTTTCAACAGGAATTTCTTTTGTAATTCGCTCTGTAAATGTGCCAATCTCTTGTTTTTGAGTCACATTACAACGAACTGTTTCTTTTGTTGTAGCCACCTTTAAAAGTAAATCTTCTTCTGTTAACTTTTTACATTGGATGGTTTGTTGGTAAGCGGCTGGAAACTCTTCGATTTTTTCTGGATAATGGAAGGGCTCGCCTTTTTCAAAAACGACCTTTCCAGATTTATAAACCGTATTAATATCAAAACTTTCTAAGTCATTTAATAACAAAAAGTCAGCTTTTTTACCAGGTGCAATTTCGCCGCGATCATGGAGACCCATTCGTTTGGCCGGCGTATAAGTTGCCATATAAATGGCTTTTTCGATAGGCAACCCTGCTTGAACGGCTTTTTTGACATTTTCATTTAGATGACCTTTTAGCAAATCATCAGCCATCACGTCATCCGTGATAATACTTGCATAATTGTAGAAGTCATTGTCTACTATCACCTGAATGTTTTCAGGAGTGATTGATTTATTTTGAAATTGAATAAAGACGCCCGCTTCAATTTTTTCTTTTAACGTTTTAGGAAATTGATGGGTATGATCTGAAGTGATACCACTATATAGAAAATCTGCTAACTCTTGATCTTCGATTTTAGGACAGTGACCTTCTAAAGGCATGGTTGGTCGTTGTTTTTGACACAAATCGATAATTTGACGAATTAAAGAATCTGGCTCATAGGAAATCCCTTTAAAATTCATGGCTTCCCCTAAACAAATCACTTTTGGCTCTTTGAGTAATTCTGCTACTTCTGCTAAGCCGATAATCCCACCAGTTGTTTCTAATTCGGGAGTAGTCGAAGGAACCGAGGAAGGAATTGCGTGAAAGATATCTAGTTCTGTTTCAGCGGCCATAAAAGCTTTTAAGCCTTCTAAGCCAAATACGTTAGCCATTTCATGGGCATCGGCAATCACCGTTGTCACACCGTAACGCACTACTGCTTTGGAAAAAATAGTAGGTGTCGTCATGGAACTTTCAATATGCATGTGTGCATCAATTAAGCCGGGAATCATCCATTGATTCTCGGCATTAATTGTTTTTTTGGGCTGCAAATTGACGTTCTCTTCTTCATAAATGTAATAAAATTTATCATTTTTAATCGCAACATTTCGTTGAACGAATGTTTGAGTGACTGTTTGATACAGCCACACATTTTTTAGTAATACATCGACGTTCATTTTGTCCCTCTTTTCTAAAACTATTGATTCATCGTCCGATTCCATTGATCAATCCAATCCGCTAGTTGACTATTAATAAAATTAAAATCGACTGTTTTGGCACGTTCGGCAATGGCACCATATGTTTTATTTTTCGCTTCTTTTTCGCTTAGCGTTACTTGTTGATTTGTAGGTCCTTCATTTAACGAAATCGCTTTGGCCTTTTGTGATTCTTCACTAATCCGTGCGTTAACAAATTTAAAGGCGGTTTCTTTGTTTTGTGCTTTTTTAGGAATATTGACTGTATTATAGTTGGCATACGTGCCGCTTTCTGGGACGACATACGTCACGTTTTCTGCTGCGCCTTGAATAATATCAACCGCAAAATCAGCAACCACAGCTGCTTCAATTTCACCAGATTGGAACATATTAGCTAAGTCTGACGATTTTGAATACGTTTTAACAACGTTTGGTTTTAATTCTTTCATCGCTTCAAAAGCGGCCTTCCCGTTATCTTTTGTAATATCTTGACCAGCATGTTCACTAGCAACGTATAACATTAAAGGACCTGCTGTCGTGGCAACGTCTGGAACAGAAATTTTACCTTTCAAGTCAGCTGACCATAAGTCATCCCAGTTCTTAATTTCTTTGCCTAATTTTTCTTTGTTGTAAACAATCCCGATACTGTTTACAGCAATTGGTACGCCAGCACCACTTTCAAAAACCTCTTTTGCTCCCGGCGTTAACTGACTTAAATTAGGTACTTCTTTTTCTGTAATTTTTTCAAATAACCCTTCTTTTCCACCTTGTGCTGCATTTGCTTGTGCTAATTCAATAACATCAATTCCCGCATTGGGATTATTTTTTAATTTCGTAAAGCGGTCTGCGCTATTGCCTACTTCTAAGGTAACTTTCGCTTCATTCTCTTTTTCAAACGGAGCGATAATGTCTTTTTTGACAATATCTTCACTTAATCCGAAAGTTGAAACGACTAAAGCATTACTTCCACCTTTGCTCTCGCTTTTCGTAGTTGCTTCGCTGTTTCCACAAGCAGTCATTAATAACGTTGCAGCGACTAATGTCCCTAAAATTACGCGTTTTTTCATTTTTTAATCTTCCTCCAAAATGGTTTTTATTTTTCTAAAATAACTAATTTCTCAGCTGGAAAAGCCAAGTGAATGGTTTCGTTTGTTTCATATAACTGTTCACTTGTTCCATTAACCAGCAATGTACCTAACGCTGTTTCCACTTCATATTGATAGCTTTTCCCTAAAAATGTTCGGACAGCGACAGTACCTGCGACAGTATTAGTAGCAGCTTCTGAAACAATCTCGATGTCCTCTGGACGAATCGTTGCCACTGTCGTTGTAACATTTGGTTCAGGATTAGTGGTTTTCACTATTTGATCTGTTTGTGTCCGATAATGACCAGCTTCCATTTTTTCAACAGAGAAAAAGTTTTCAAAACCGATAAATTCTGCAACAAACTTAGTACGAGGCAAACGATAAATCGTTTCTGGTGAATCATATTGTTCAATCACGCCATTATTCATAATGGCCACTTTATCTGAAATAGAAAAGCACTCTTCTTGGTCATGTGTGACAAAAACTGTCGTAATGCCTAATTGTTGTTGAATCCGTTTGATTTCAATCCGCATTGCCACACGTAATTTTGCATCTAAATTACTCAACGGTTCATCTAGTAGTAATAGTTTAGGTTCGATAATCAGAGCCCGTGCTAGCGCAACCCGCTGTCTTTGACCACCAGATAATTGTTTTGGATAACGGTCTCCCAAGCTTTCTAAACCACATACTTTTAGCATTTCCGCGACTTTTTGGTCCATGGTTTGTTTGCTTTCTTTGCGTAATTTCAGCCCAAAAGCCACATTTTCTGCAATCGTTAAATGGGGAAATAACGCATAGCTTTGAAAAACCATCCCGAAGTTTCTTTTATGGACAGGAACCTTTGTTAGTTCTTCTTGGTCAACGAAAAACTGTCCGTCGTTTGGCTTAATTAATCCAGCAATCACTCTTAGCGTAGTCGTTTTACCACAACCACTCGGTCCTAATAAAGAAACTAACTCTCCTTTTTCCATTGAAATATTTAAATCTTTTAAAATATCTTGTTTTCCGTCATAGCTGACGCGAATATCTTTTAAATCTACAAAAGTCAAAATTTTCTCCTCTTTCTATCTCGTGCTTCTTCCATGTTTTAGGCAATGGAAGCTAGTCCCAACGTTTTTTCAATTAAAAACATTAAGCCCATTGTTAGTAGCATCAACAATACAGAAATTGCTGAAACAGTTGGATCATAATTGTATTCCATATAACTTAATAAAGAAGTAGGCAGCATCGTCACACCGGGACCTGATAAAAACATCGATACAGGAACATTGTTAAACGAATTGACAAATGCTAACATAAAGGCTGCAAAAATTCCCGAAGACACATTGGGTAAAACAATTTGAATGAAAGCTCGCAATCTTGTACAACCTAATGTCCAAGCTACTTCTTCCATTGAATAATCTAGTTGTTCCATACTTGACCCAACCACTCGAATAATATAAGGCAAACTAATTAAAAAATGCCCCATTAATAATCCTTGAAAGACAGGCAAACCTAATTTAATAACAATATATTGAAATAACGTATACCCGACCACAATTCCTGGAATCACAGTTGGGGATAAGAAAAAGCTTTTAATAAAGTTGCGCCCGCGAACGGAATAACGTGCCAGCGCATAGGAAGCCGGAATCCCTACTATTAATGCTAAAACAGTCGCTAATACCCCAATCAACAAGCTTAACTTAAAACTGTCCATAAACGTTTCCGATTGTAATGCTTTGGCGTACCAATCTAAAGTAAATCCTTTAATCGGAAATTGAATCGCTGCGGCTGTTCCAAAAGAAGTCACCACAATCAAACATAATGGTAAAAATAAAAACAGAAAAACTAGAATTGCAATAACAGATAGTCCTTTTTGCTTACGCATGATTTGCTTCTCTCCGATCTACTTTCTTAGCGACCATGTCTAGGCCTTTCATCACAATTAATGTTGTTAAAATCATAATAAATGCAAGAACACTCGCCGATTGCCAATCACCTAAAGTATTAGCCTTTTGATATAAGAAGGTCGACATCATCATTTTTTGGTTACCACCTAACAGCTGTGGCGTCGTATAAGCCGTTAAAGTTCCTGTAAACACTAATATACTTCCTACGATGGTGCCTGGAATTGATAAAGGTAAAACAATTTTCCGAAAAGCCGTCATTGGATTGGCGCCTAGCGTCTCAGCCGCTTCTAGCATTTCTCCTTCAATGTTTTCCATAACCCCAACTAAGGTCATAATCATTGTCGGTAAAAATAAATACACTGAACCGATAATAATTGCAAATTCTGTATACAATAAATTCAGCGGTTGCTCAATTAAGCCTGTTTTTAATAACAACGTATTCACTACACCATTTTTTCCTAAAATGTTAATCCAAGCAAAACTTCGAATAACTGAGTTGGTTAATAGTGGAAACAAGGTCATAGCCATTAAAAAGCCACGCCATTTTTTGGAAACTCCAGCAATAAAGTATGCCGTTGGAATGCCCAACACGATTGAAATCCCCGTCACAATTAACGAAACTCTTATCGTTCGCCAGAAAATTGAAACATTATAGTCATCTTTAAAAAAAGTAACATACTGATTTAGTGTCAAGCCATGATCAGTAAAAATGGTTGGCAAAATGCTAGTAATTAATGGAATCATTAAGAAAAATAATAATAGTACTAGTCCCGGTGCCACAATTAAATAAGGAACTTTCTTGTTCATTCGTACACTCCTCGTTCGTTTTTTCACTTCATCAGTATACGCAAGGAAAACGTATATTTCAACACATTTTCATCTTTTTGTTCGTTTTTAAACCCGAACGTTCGTATATTTTTTCGGAAAAGGTTATTAAAAAATAAAACACGAACATTAAACAAAAAAACACAAACAAAACTGTTTGTGTTTTTTGTCAACTTTTTTATTTATCACTTAATTTTCTTGGAACGTTTGATCCTTTTCCATCATTTTCACTATAATACCATCTTGATACACCTGATAATATCCGAACAATTCATTCTCTTTCGAGACACTATTCTTTTCAGATCTAATTTGAACAACATAACTTCCTTTATTTGACTGCTTAAACGTATAATGAAACGCCGAGTCATTCGTTGGTATCCCTAAACCATTTTGTAAAAATTCAATCGCTTCCTGTTTAGTATAAGATTCTGCTTCTAATTGCGTTCCTAAATGCGGATTTTTTTGATCGACAAATTGTCTTACTTTGTCATTATTAGCAGACTTTTCTATAACGACTTCCTGTTGTGAATCCCTACTTCCTGAACAGCCAGATAATACAAATAAAATCATCAACAACCCTAAACACTTACTCAAAGTTTTCTCCTCCTCTCCCTTTTCATTAGTGATACCTGATGATTTCTTTTATATTTTAGCATGCTTGATATAACGAATGGTGCTCAAAAAAGACAGAATCAACAAGTAAAAATTGTCGACTCACCTTTCTCAACTAATATTAAAAACTATTTGTCTCAATATTTTCGAATTCCCTGTAAATTACTGATAAATAAAAACAGCTCTTTTTGCGTATACTTATATTATCAGCACCTAAAGGAGGAACTTTCTTGAATAAAAAAAATCTACTCACTTATCAATCAATGACAGTCTTGTTTCTAGTATTCAGTCTCTTTACTTTTGACCCATCGGTTTCTTTTGCCACTCGTTCTGGAAAAACGCCTGTTTCAGTTGAGCTAGAACTTGGAGGGCTGCCTGGCGATGAATCGGTTGACGATACCGTTGATCCTGATTTAGAAAATCCTAACACTAGTTTTGACTTGCTCTTCATTCCGAAAGAATTTACTTTTGAAACCCAAGCGATTTCTGGTGATTTAACAGCAGTTCCTATACGACCTTCTGAAGGTAATACTCATACAATGAGACACTTCGGGATGGGGGATGTTCGCGGAGCCTTAACTGGTTGGCATGTCACTGCTGAAATCCCACACATGCGAAACGAAGCTCATTCTTTACTAGGCATCATTACGTTTCAATTAACAGGCGGCTATGCCCGCTATGACAAAACGTTAAGGCGTTTCTTTATGACAAATACAATGTATGGACTGGATTTTTCAGAAGATCCTGCTGCACCCGACTTCCCGACCAACCCAATTATTATCGGTAACGGTGCGACTTTAATGAGTAACGCTGGTGACAGAAAAGGACAAGGCATGTGGAGTGGCCGCATGACCGATATTTCTCTTGCAATTCAAACCCCTGTTTCACAATTATTTCCTGGCGCATATACAGGTTCGATTATCTGGAATTTAATCTCTGGACCTGCATAAAATAAAGAAACGCTTAGAAAACTAGCGAAATCACTACTCTTCTAAGCGTTTCTTTATATCATAAGGACTATTTGCTCCTTCTATTCGTCTAAACATACTTTCCCGCTTTTCGTTTAACGAATCACTTGGCCCCAGCGGTAATCAAACTGATACTCTTGGTTGCCATTATTCAAATTAATTTTGTATAAATAACGCGGGACTTTAATGAACAACGCATCCTCTACTTGAAAAGCTTCAATAGGTACATTTTCTTTAGTTAAAAGCAACGGTGTTTGCCACTCGTATGTTTTTTTCTGCCAATTGTATAAGCCAACTATCGCTTGAATACTTTGTCTTTTCTTGTATGACAGAACATAATAATTTTCTTCATCTTTCTTGCCTAGTAAAACTGGTGCTATTAGTTGCTCTTCTAGTTTTCCTTGCACTGTTGTTCGCTCTTCCGATGACAGCTCTTGACCAATTTGACTCTCATTTGAATCTACCGTCCATTTAGGCGCTTCTTGTGTTTGAAAGACTTCTTTGAAAGTTGGGTCTTGTTTTAACTGCCAATTTTTCAAATCTAATTGATAATATCGATTGTTTAATCCATAAATATAGAGATAGCGATTATCCATAAAACGATAATCAACGAAATCAGAGCTTAAATAGTCTTTTAATTCAGGGAATTTCTTCACTAAATCCGCTTCGGAAAACTGTTTTTTCCCTGTTTTTGTATCGAGTAAGTAAATGGCCTCGTTATCAGCATTATTCAAAACCACATATTGATCCGTTTGACCAATTAAATAATCACGCCAGCCTAAACGTTTACTCCACATTCGTTCGCCCGTCTGACTATTAACAGAAATCACTTGGAACAATGAGTTACTGGTGCTAATGCCATTCGTTCGTCCATTTGGGATAATCATTCGCTCAATTGAAGTTAAGCCTTTCGTTTTTTCAGAATAAAACGTCGCACTTTTCTCTTCAATCGTTACTGAACGAAACATTCCGAAAAAGATTAAACCAGCAAAATGTACCACTGCAAAATAAACCAACAAAATTAACGCATAGGGAACCAGTCTCCTTGTACTCCGCCTTCTTATTAAGGAAATAACCAAAATACCACTAATTACTATAAAAATAATTGCTACAATGATGACAAAAATATCATGATAGAGCCAACCAGATAATTGCCAACTTCTATAAAGTGTGTCCATTACGCCATCCTTTCCAATTGTTATTTGCTTATTATAAAAAGGATACTATTTTTTTTTGAAAAATAACAACAAAAAGCGACGAACAGCAATAAGCCCATTCAAGTTGACTAACTAGGTCAACTTGAATGGGCGTGGAGAAATGTGCCTTGTTATTCAGTTATTCCGCTTCTTCAATTGCAGACAAAGCTTTTGCAATATCAATTTCTTTATTCCGATAATCAGCATCATGAACTGGAAAATGCTGCCGCAATTCTGCTGCTTCCATCCAAGAAACAGTCCCTTGTTTAATGCCAAAATCAAGAATGTGCCCACCAAATTGGTGATCCTCACTGATAAAGTGCAAATGAAATCCTGCAGCAGAAGCACCATGAAATAATTTAGGTGTAAAGAACCCTACAACTGTTCCCTGAATATTCTCCGCTGTAAATTCAGGTTGATTGCGTGCTGCTTCTACAAATGGTGGATATGGTTTTTCTTGTTTAGGTGCCACACGGACATGCATCTTCGCAAAAAGACCGCTAATTTTAATTGCCGCAAAAAAATTAGGACTAATTTTTTCTAAAATTTGTGCTTTAATATTTTCATCGGTTTCCGTTGATACAGGGAATGCGCCATCTTCTTGAAAACGAGTAACTGCGGCATATGGCGTTAATTCTTCGCCTTCTAAAATAGTAATTTCGCCAGTTTGATTCGCATGATACAATATACCGTCCAATAAAATAATTTCGCCATTTGAGCCTTCTAATGTCCCAATTCCAAAATCACCTTGCGTGAGTAACGTACCAATTTCTGCCGTTCCTGCCATCAAACTTTCCATTAAACCGCCTAGCGTACCATGTTGATAAACATATTGTTCGCTCATTTTTCCATCTCCTAATAAAGTTGATCTGGTAACAATGTTTTACCTAATTCTTGATTATCTGAATAATCCACAGGAACATCAATAATCACTGGGCCTTCTGTTTGCATTCCTTCTTCTAAAGCTGCGGCAAATTCTGCTTGTGAATGAACTCGAACCCCTTTGGCTCCAAAAGCTTCAGCATACTTCACAAAATCAACTGGACCAAAATCTACGCCAGAGGATCGATTATATTTCATTTCTTCTTGGAATTTAACCATATCATAACTACCATCATTCCAAATAATATGCACGATATTTTGCTTTAAACGAACCGCTGTTTCTAATTCTTGCGCCGAAAATAGGAAACCGCCGTCCCCAGAAACAGAGATAATTTGTGTATTCGGACGAACCAGCGCAGCCGAGATTGCCCAAGGCAAAGCGACACCTAATGTTTGCATACCGTTACTAAATAATAAATGACGCGGTTCATAACTTCTAAAGTGGCGAGCCATCCAAATGTAGTGACTCCCTACGTCAACAGTAACTGTCATTTCATTCGTGGTTTTTTCTTGAAGCGTTTGAACAATTTCTAATGGATGTAATCGATTTTCAATTGTACTTGTTTTTACTTCTTTAATCGTTAATTTTTCTTGAAGCGTTTCTAAATAATCTTGCGCATCTTCTGTTAATATTGGTTCACTAAATGCTTCTGATAATTTCAAAATATTTTTAGACATATCACCAATTAGCTCTTCTTCCGGTTGCATATATTGATCAATTTCCATTTGAACTTCATCAATAACAATAACGCGCGCATCTTTTTCTGCGTTCCAATTACGTGCTTCATATTCAATGGGGTCATAACCAATCGCAATCACTAAATCACTTCTTTTTAACAAACGGTCCCCAGGTTGGTTTCGAAATAAACCAACACGCCCAAAGAAATGTTCTTCTAATTCTTTTGAAATAATTCCTGCTCCTTGGAACGTTTCCACGACTGGCAAACCAGTTATAGCAACCAATTCACGAATGGCTGCGGTAACTTTTCGTGCAGAGGCCCGCATTCCTAAAAGTAAAACAGGTAATTTCGCTTGCTTGATTCGTTCAGCTAAAGCTGCGATTGTTTCTGCTGATGCATGGCCCAGTTTCGGCGCCGACAAAGGCTTAATTGCTTCGCCTGTCACCGGACTATCTGTGACATCTTGTGGGATCGATAAGAATGTTGCGCCTTTTTTCGCTGTTTTGGCGATACGGTAAGCATTGGCAATATTTTCAGATAATGTTTCTGGATCTTGAATTTCTGTACTGAATTTTGTTATTGGACTAAATAATGCAGCATTATTCATGCTTTGGTGAGTTAATTTTGACAAATCGGACCGTTTCACCTGTCCAGCCAATGCTAAAACAGGGTCCCCTTCTGCAGTCGCAGTTACTAACCCAGTTGCTAAATTGCTGGCACCAGGTCCACTAGTTGCAATAACTAAGCCAGGCTCTCCTGTCAAACGACCAATCCCTTGTGCCATAAAGGCAGCGTTTTGTTCATGTCGAGCTAAAATTAATTCTGGGCCTTTGTCAACTAATGCATCAAAAACCCCATCAATTTTTGCACCGGGAATCCCAAAAATATAGGGCACTTCGTGATTGATTAAACTTTCTACTATGATATCTGATCCTTTTTTACTCACTGTTATACCTCCAATTAAAATCTGTACTAATTACAAATACAAAAATACCACTAAAATTCTAATTAATCAACAATGAAACACCTTGAAAACGTGTAATATACTAATTCGCATATTTTAATAGAATTGAGATATTTCAAAAGATTAAGCAAAAATAATGCAAAATACCTTAAAGTTTTATAGTCTTTCAACAATTATTATATACTTCTTCACTAAAAATTAGTAAGATTAACCTATAAGAAAAAAATCACAACCTGTGATAAATTATTGGAGGAAAAATATGTCAAAAGGGAAGAAAATTTTTGCCATTATCTTTGGGATTATCTTGGTTCTATTTCTTGCAGTTGTTGGAATGGGAGCAAAACTTTATTGGGATGTTTCTAAATCAATGGATAAAACCTATGAAACAGTAGAACGATCTAAAAAAAGTCAGGTCAATTTAAACAATAAGGAGCCTTTTTCTGTTTTATTATTAGGGATTGATACAGGCGATGATGGGCGTGTCGAGCAAGGTCGTTCGGATACAACAATTGTTGCAACAGTTAATCCTCGTGACAAGCAAACAACCTTAGTCAGTCTTGCTCGCGATACCTATGTTGATATTCCAGGTCAAGGAAAACAAGATAAATTGAATCACGCCTATGCTTTTGGTGGCGCATCTTTAGCAATGGATACAGTTGAAAACTATTTAAATATACCTATTAATCATTATGTTTCAATTAATATGGCTGGTTTAAAAGAATTAGTCAACGCGGTTGGCGGAATCGAAGTGAACAATAATCTGACTTTTTCTCAAAACGGATATGATTTTACGATTGGTAAAATTTCATTGGATGGTGAACAAGCACTCTCCTATTCAAGAATGCGTTACGAAGACCCTAATGGTGACTACGGCCGCCAAGAACGTCAAAGAAAAGTGATTGAAGGCATCGTCCAAAAAGTCTTAAGTCTTAACAGCGTAAGCAACTATCAAGAAATTTTAACAGCTGTTTCTGATAATATGAAGACAGATTTAAGTTTTGATGACATGAAAAAAATTGCCTTAGATTATCGCAGTGCCTTTGGTAAAGTGAAACAAGACCAACTTCAAGGTACTGGTTTTATGCAAGATGGTGTTTCCTATCAACGTGTGGATGAACAAGAATTAAATCGTGTCCAACAAGAGTTGAAAAATCAATTGAATAACTAAGTAAAAGCATGTATCAGACAATAAAATACGTCTGATACATGCTTTTAAAATCTTAAATCGAACTATCCTTACTCAAAAATCAATTCGTAGTATTTTCCAATGATTTATTCCGTATAACACTAGTATGCTTACTAAACAATAAAATAATTCATCCATCGTTCCTGAACCCATCCCTAAAAATGTTAAAATGTAAAAAGGAGACTGCAAAAGAACGACCCATCCGATAGTTGATGCTCCAATATTTATTAAAATAGGAACAATCATCACAAAAACTAAATTAAAGATCGTTAAAGTCACTCCCTGTATATGAAAGAATAAATACATTGTTATACCTAAAACTAAGTAGAATAACGGCAACAATATATAAGAAGCTAATAGGACAGTCAACACTTTCCATGAAACAGCTACTGAAAGAACCATGCTTAAAAGAGCACAAACACCGATTAATAAAAATCCTGCTAACAAGCCCAAACATAGTCCACAAATCAATAGCGAGAACAAATAAAGATGCCGACCTTGCCTCGTTTTAAAATAATAATCACTAATTCGTGAGCCTTGATCGTCAACAACAAAGGACACTACTAAAATCGGTAATAGCAAGCTGTTAATAAAATTCATCGCACTGATATAATCATTTACATCAAACATATCGCCAAAAAAATAATTTAAAAATGGTGGAACTAACCCTAAAATGGCAAACATAATGAGGTAGTTTCCAGAAAACCAAAAAATTCTGCGCTGAATATCTTGTTTTAACACAGCTTTTACTTTCATCTCTTACTCCCCTTCTACTAATGAAAAATAAACATCTTCTAAATTTAGTGCATGTTTTTTCATTTCTAATGGAATGATGTCGTTTAAAACCAACTCTTTCAAGAACAACGGATAATCTGCTTCCGAAATTAACCAAAGAGGATGTCTTTGTTCTACGCCATCAAAAAGAGCACTAATTTCACTCACTTTGTCTTCGTTTTCTTCATCAAAGGTAAATTGATAGACTGATACTTCTTTTCCTAAAGTGACTGTTTGAATAATTGCTCCATTTTTAATAAAATACGCTCGATCGCACAACTTATCTAGATCCCCTAAAATATGACTGGAAATGACAATCCCTATATGTAACTCTTTTGCTAAGTGCTTTAGTGTCTGAATGGTCGCTTGTACGCCATCTGGATCTAAACCGTTCATTGGTTCATCTAAAATAAGCAGCTCATTTTTGTTAATTAAAGCTAACGCCATTCCTAAACGCTGCTTCATACCTAAAGAAAAATCTTTGACTTTCTTTTTCCCGTAATTTTTCATATCAAATAGTGATTCTACGTAATCAACTGAATAACTCTCTTTTGAAAGAGCACGAAAATAATTAAGATTTTCTCTTGCTGTTCTATTTGGAAAATATTTAGGTCCATCAATTAAAACACCAATCCGTTCTTGTCCAACGACTTTACCTTGAAAATTAACAATTAACCCACTCATGATTTTCATTGTAGTCGTTTTACCTGCACCATTTGGACCAATTAAACCTACAATTTCACCTGGTTCTACAGTAATTGAAATATTTGTTAGAATTTCTTTTTTATCAATGGTTTTTGAAATATTTTCTAATTGCATTAGCAACACTCCTTAACTACAATTTTTTTCAGCCTTTAGTTCGTAATAGCAAAACAAGCCAATCCCTATTAATTTAACACTAATTACTACCATACCAAATGCAACCATTACTACCCGCTCCTTTCTATACTTTCAATTACTAGCATAGCAAGAAAAATAATCATTTTTTAGTGTAAAAAAATCCGCTATTTGGAAAAAAAATAAAAGAAACAGCGCCGGCAATTATCCTTCAGCGCTGTTTCTAAACTGACTAAAATTTTCTGTTAGCCAATGTTGCTTTTGTAAGTAAACAAAATTAATAGTAGTCGATATGTTATTAATTTAAAATGTAAAGCTCGCAAAAAAGTAGCTTTATTTATCATTGCAGTGGGTTATTTTATAAAGAATTTTCTCTAAATTCCGCCAGTTGCGTTCTGTTGGTATATTTTTCATCAGTAGTAAAGTCGTTCCTTTTGTATCAAAATAATAGTTAGAAATCACTAAATCGACTTCAGATGCATCTACTTCATAATCATAAAAAGCCAAGGGATAAGCTTTACCAAAATAATTTTTTATTTTATTCATCAACCATAATCGATGAGTATGATGTAAATCGTCTGCAATTAAAATCTTAATGGGCGTCAATTTCTTTAACAATAAATCATAATAATCTAAAACATAGTAATAGTTTAAGAAAAGTTGTTCCCAATTTTTTAAAATTTCTTTGACCTCTTTTGTTGCCTGCTCTTGCAAATCTCGATGAAAGTTCTCCATCAGTTGGGCTATTTCCGTATTTTGTCTTTTAATTTCATTAATATAAGACTGATTGAAAAATAAATCAGTATTACCGAAAAAGAATTGACTTCGCTCGTGGAATGCCACAAAGTTAAAAATTAATTCAGAATCTGACAAATCCAATTGAAATTGATAGTCTTTTTGCGTGAGGTTATTTAATAGCAATACAGCTTGGTAAGACGTAGTATGATGCAATTTATGTGCTAATGCATGACTAACTTCATAGCGAGGATTACCATCAATCACTCCAAACGAGTAGATAATTCGATATATAAAATAGATCTCTTCTTCAGGCAGCGATAAGTTACACTTCTTCAGCCACATTTTTACTAAAGGAAAAGCTTTATCAGAATCAGCTACCTGTTTAATTTCATCTAAAAGTTCCACTCTTTTTTGTGGTGCACGTTCTAATACAATTGCTAGCCAATAAGAAAAAATTCGTTTCGGCAAACGTAACAATTCAATATCGTATACCTCTTCAAATTGTTCAATATATTGTTTAATCAACTTTTCAGAAATCGTAAATGGCCAGTCACCTGTACGTGAAGATTGCCAATAAAAATAATAATAAAAAGAACGACTCATGCTTTCTTGATTCTCTAGTTCTAAAGAGAACGTATGAAAGGTCATTTGATATCTTTTAAAATATTTTACTAATAATTTGGCATACCGAAAAACAGTCGAAACACTTGTAAATTGCGCATCTGCATAGTCTTCTAAATTTCTGTCTGGGTATTTGTACATATAATCAATCAAATTGAAATTATAAGATTGACGATAGTAATGCAAGTAAACATTATAGATAGGAAAATTAGCATCTTTATACATATAAAATCGTTGATTATTTTCATTTTTCAGTACAATTTTCCCATTAAATTGTTTAAAAATGTCTGATAATTCTTCTACATACAATAGAATAGATTTTGAAGAAACATTCAGTAAGTCTTTTAAATCTGCAATGGTTCGCCACTTGTTTTTTTCTAAGAGATAGTTAAATAGACGAATTTTCTTTTGAGAAGATTTCGTTAAAAATGTATGCACTTTATCAACCTCCTGTATTTCTAAATTTTTATAAATAACTTAGTCATATTAATTATACGACTTTCTTTTTGCAAGAGGTAAATTTTTGCCCCCAAAAAAACAGGTGCTAAAGAAGTTCCTTAGCACCTGTGCTTGATTTCAATTGATTCAATTGTTAAGTCATGTTTAATGGAAATTTTATCTAGGTTTAAATAGGGGCATCTTCTAAGTTCCAAACTAATTGACCTTGATAGCTACCCGCGACATCGCTTGGAACTAAAGTTAATTCAAATGTATTTGCTAAATTCAACATTTGACTTCCACTGCCACTAGCAATAGTTTGTTCGACGTCATTAATCGGTGTCCGTTTGCCCTCTTTAATAAAGCTTAAACCTTTTGACAATGTTTGATTATTTTGATTTTTCATCATTTGTTGCATTTTAACTTTGACTTTCCATTGACTTTTATCTAACTGGCTTTCATCAGTGATAGCCAGTTCTGCTTCTTGTGGCAACTTGACATAGCTATCTTTTACAGGGATTTCTTGTTGTCCAAAAGAAAGAACGTTAGGTAATTTTAATTGCGGCCCCTTTTCCAGACTGACTATCTTTTTTTCATTATTTGAAACTTGTCCAGTTTCATTCATTGCGTAAAATTCAACTTCTTGGTCAAGCCAATTATCTGGTATCATCATTTTCACTTGATCGCCAACAGTCTCTGGTGCTGTTGGATACTCTTTTACTAATTGTTCCTCTCCACCGAAACGTGCCATTACGCGAATCGTTTTTCCTGCTTCGTGTTTTAAAGAATACGCCACCTCAGCTTCTTTAGTAAAGCGAGAAACCGGTATTGCCTCTCCTGAATTTTTCAATTGAAATTCCAAATTTTTACGATACCGATGAACGATTGTTTGTTCTTCTTGTTTAAACGTTCCTTGATCTTGTTCCACTGGATTTTTAACTGGATAATATCCAGGGATTTCAGGATACTCAGATGATACATCAAATGCTTGTGTTAAAATACCTGGCTGACTCATTGGCTCTTTCAATGGTTGATTATTTTCGTCGACAAAAAGAAGATTCACTTTGCTGTTATAATTCACTTTCAACATGCCTTCGGTCGCTTGATTAAACACTTTATCTCTATTGGTGGCCTTTGTTTGGATTGTATAAGGTAATGTCAGATTTCCTTCTGTATCAATGAAACGATTATCTACTGCTTGGGCATCTTCACGCCATTTCACGGCGACTGTATAAAGTAAAGTCGTGGCAGTTAACCGGCTATCTTGTGGTTGTAAGGCAGTCAATACTAATTCTTCGCCTTGCATCTCTTGTGAGAACAAAGCCGTTACATCTTCACCATTAAAGTTTTGAATGTTGATATTACCTGGCTCGTATTGCTGTGATTGCAAGAGATTTGTTAAGTTAAAACGTACTTCTAAATTACTTAATTTACGATCCTCTGCAACATTCGGCATGATTTGTTGGGCCTTTAATTCACTAACAGGTTGCGGCTTCTCTAACGTTAAAGAATTTGCTAAGGCCCCGCCAAACTCAGGTTTTGCCACAAAGTCTGTACGATAAGGAATTTCTAATGGCTGATTGTTATTCCAATTTCGATAAATAAAGGTTAATTTTTCTTTTGGTCGAGTTAAAATTTGTAGCTGTTGCTTTTGACTATTGATGGCATCGGTTTCCGTTTCGTTATGATAAGTTACCCAATAACCACCACTTTCATCATTCCATGTTCTAGAAAAAATATTGGTTGGATTAGATGAATAGAGTGATTGAAGAGGAAATTGTACGCCAAAATAGTATTTTTTACTCAAGTCATAAGTATTTACTGCTGTTGTTACTTGTATCGGTTGATTTTCTTCGTCAAAAAATTCATATGTCACTTTCACATCTCCAAGGAGAGATAGTGTTAAGAAACGTTCTTTTTCAAAAAAGATTGTTCCCCCCGCTCGATTTGACAAATTTTTCAACAGTGAAACTTTAATGCTGACCTTTTTCCCTTGATACCATCCCACATTACGAATCATGGCACTCCCTGCAGGAGAATTTTCATCAACTGTTAATTGACTACTGTTCACATTGCCTTCAAGTGGAATGACTTCTGTTTCTGCCCCAGATTGCATGACAAAAGTATGGGAAGCTGGCGTATAGACACCTGGCAAGGCCTTAAAGTAACCATAATCAGACAATTTTGTGTGATTTGAAATTTTCTTGACTAACTCAGTTGCTTCACCAATTTGCGGTCCTAAAGCAAACCCAATCAACGTGATTATAAAAACGAATGAGGTTTTAGCAATCTTATTCATCTGCTTTCCATCCTTTCTTTCGTCTTCGAGCCACTACAAACAGGATGATGCTTATAAGAAGTAAACCGATAGTTAGTAATTCCAATTGCTGTTTTTCTCCCGTATTGGGTAAAAGTTGATTGATTAATCCTTTATCAGAGTTAATCGTTTCTCGATTGGGTTGTTTGGCTTCATTAACTGGGGTTATTTTTTCAAAAGGCACTACCTGATCCTTATAATTTTTCTGATAAAATGTTATGCCTACTTCTGAATCTACTTGCTGCGCATGTACACTATTAGCACTTGCTAAAAAAAAGAGTGCTAGCATGAACACAAGATACCCACTTCTTTTTTTCATTTTAAAGCCTCCCTATTTATGATTTATTTTGGCGTAGTTTTAAAATATAAATAAATAACGCCAAAATAATTAAGATACAGCTTCCTATCACAAGATACAGAAGAATATTCGAAGCAGGTCGGGTGACTTTGACTGCCTCCTCATTCAATTTTTCATCTTCACCTTTAATTTCAAACGCTTTTTTCAATGTCCACTTTTTACTGTTTTGATCTTCCAACTGAATCGTCAACTCATATAAACCTTTTTTTAAGGCTTCATCATTCCAACTAATTGGAAGTTCAAATTGACTACGTGGTGCCACAGAAATTTGTTTTGATAACTCACGAATTTTCTCACTTTTTCCTTTTTTAGTAACAAAGGCGTTCATTTTCAATTGGCTCATTAAAACTGGTTCTGTATTTTCAATTGTCGCGAACAGTGTTAAATAACCATTTTCTAAACCTGGTTTCACCTTTGTTAACTGAAATGCTGGTTCCATTTTTTTATTTTCAACAACAAGTTTTGCTCCGATTGTGTAAGCAAATTTATTCGTTAAACTAAATCCTTTTATTTCCTTCTCTTTTCCATCTGTTAATTCATAACAATAAAATCCACCTAAAATCGTTCCTTCAAAACCATTTTTAGGGACATTTAATTGAAATGAAACTTCTTTTGTTTCTTTTCCTTGTAATTCGACTGTTTGTGACGGCGAAATCAATTCTTCAAATGTAGGACTACCTAATAATTTTTTTCCATGTTGCGAATAGTCTAAAGCGCCATTTTTATTGGTCAGCCCATTATTTGCATCGACACGCACTTTAATCGGTTGATCACTTACATTTTTCAAGCGTAATTTAAACTCTTGTGTGCTTCCAGGGGAGACTTTCAAATCGTAATAACTGACGGAAGATTGCTGGGTTTCTGGTAAAATAGCTTCTGCTTCAAAATTAATCTGATTTTCCTCAGCAGAAGCCGGTGCAGACCACAGAACCAACCAGCTAACTAAACTAAGAAAAAAGATGGGAATAAAAGTTCCCCATCTTTTTAAAGTCTTACGCTGGCGCATCAGATAAACCCCATGTAATCGTTGCTGTGTAGGCTTGTGCTTCAACACCTGCACGTGGTACAAAAAGTTTTACATTTTCATTTTTACCTTTTTCCCCTTGGAATAAGGCAGCCCAGGCGCCTGCACCTTTGCCTTTTTCAGCTGACATTACTGGTTGTAGTGAATCATTTAGTGTTAAACTATTTGATGCAATTGTTGGTGCTTCTGATTGGTTACTTTCTGTAGTTACTTGACCATTTGCCAAGGTTAATTGTGCACCTTTTAAGACGTTTTGATTTGTTACACCTTTAAATTCTGATATGGATGCGGATAGTGCCCAGCCTTCTGCACCTCCACGAGTATCATTAACTTGGACAAATGGTTTTTCATTTTGTGCAAAGTAAGTGGCATCCCCTTGTTGGATTTCTTGTTCACCAAAGCTAATACTTGAAGCGTATGGGATTGATAACGCGCCTTCTGCGCCCGTAGCTGGATTTTCATCTGTATCGCCTGTTGGATCAACGACAGGTTTGACATCTTTCCCAGAACCTGCTTTTAAAGTTACATCAGCTTGCGTGTCTTGTAAGTTTGCTTCATTTGCATAAACTGCTTGTCCTGCAATACTTAATGTTAATGCACTTAATGCAACACTTGCTAAAATTTGTTTTTTCATTCTAAAATTCCTCCTAAAATTTCTTGGTCACTTGCGACCTGCTTTTATTTTTACATCATTTTGAAATTTTAGTAAGAGTAAAAAAATTCTTTGTTTTAGAAAAAAAGTAAAAGTACGTTGTTATTTTTTTGAAAATATACAAAAAGAACGATACTATTTTTCAGCATCGTTCTTGTCTGTTTTTATTAACGTTCTTGTTTCACCGCTTCTAAAGCCGCTGTATTAATAATGTTCCAAGGTTTGTCAAACGCTGGTTGGAAGAAGAAGTCCGCATAGGCTAAGTCTTCAATCGTCATTTTGGCTTGAATCGCTAATGAAATAGCATTAATGTTTGCAGTTAAATCTGCTTTCGACATTAATTGAGCGCCTAAAATTTGTGTTGTTTCAGGATCATACACTAATTTAAACCAAGCTTTTTGTTTGTCTGGATTAAAGTCCATCAAGTAGTCTTCTACTACTGTCACCGCTTTTGTTTCTTTTCCTAATTTTTGAGCCATGACTTCGTTAATCCCTGTTGAAGCAAATTTATAATCAAAGACGGCCAAGCCAGAAGATCCTTGAACACCAGGGAAAGGTTTAACTGGTTCCTCTAGGTTTTTCACAGCAAAGCGACCTTGTTTACGAGCATTCGTTGCTAAGGCAATATTTACTTCTGTGTCTGCAGGATTGTATTTAATTAACGTAGCATCCCCTACTGCAAATACATCTGGCTCACTTGTCCGCATGTATTCATCCGTCTTGATTAGGCCATTCGGATGTAATTCTAAGGTACCTTTTAACCAAGCAGTGTTTGGACGGACGCCAACCGCTACAACGACCAAATCAGCATCGTACGCATTTTTATCTGTAACGACTTTTTGCACACGACCGTCGCCTTCGTAACGTTCAACTGTTTCACCAGTTGCAATGGTAATATTATTAGCTTCCATCTCTTCTGTTAAAACATCTGTAAATTCTTTATCTAGATATACCCCTAATGGACGATCTAAAATGTCAATAACAGTAACCTTTTTACCGGCTTTTGCAAATGCTTCGGCAGCTTCAATCCCAATATAACCACTACCAATCACAACCACATTATTGATTTCTGGATCTACTGTTTTTTGTTTTAATTTAATGGCCCATTGACGACCACGCATCAAGTAAATATTATCCAAATCTTTACCTGGAATATCTAATTCAAATGGGACAGCTCCGGGACTGATGATTAATTTATCATAATTTTCAACACGTTCTTCACCTGACACTAAATCTTTCACTGTCACTTGATGTTCTTTTGGTTGAATCGCTGTAATTTCAGTATTAGAAAAGACATTCACACCACGACTCTCCATTTTTTCGCCAGTCATATAGCGAACAGAATTAACATCTTTCACTTTTCCTTCTAGGTACAACTGCATGCCACAAGACAAGAATGAGATAAAATCACCTTTCTCATACCATTGAATTTCTGCATCAGGATGAAGATTTAGTAATTCCTCTACCGCTTCATAACCTCCATGTGATGATCCTAAAACAATAACTTTCATCGCTCGTTCCTCCCATATAATATTATTTCTTACATAATAAAGAATATCATATATTCTCAAAAAATAACAAGTAATATCCTCTTCTCCATTCTCAATTAAGTTCTTTAAATGAGAATAAAAAGGAGTATCCGCTGTATTTCGCCTCTTTTCAATTACTTTTTTATTTACTAAAAAATAAAAAATACTAAATTCTCCGATACGATTGATAGGGACGCCCCACTTTTAAATAGCTATTTTTACTTTCTAAAAGGTTATTTTTTTCTAGAAACAACACATATTTGCGAACAGAAACATGTGAAAGCTGACTCGCTTCTGATAATTCTTGAATCGTAAAATAGTCGGTAAATTCGTCTATTTTTTTTAACAATAGTTGTAATGTTGCTTGTGTTAGTCCTTTTTCTAAGGATAGGTTTTGAATATCTTGTTCATTTTTACGTGCGTTTGTCTGTGAAGAATGAAACAATTGGTCCACTTTTGTTTGCGAAAGCTCCTCCGTTTCCAGCGTGAATTGAGCAGCTTTTTTCTGATAGTTTTCGATACTTTGTTGAAATCGCTCAAAAGAGAAGGGTTTAACTAAATAGTCTAAAACGCCTAAATGTAAGCTTCGTTTAACATTTTCCAACTCGTTGGCAGCCGTAATCAGGATAACTTCTGTGTCAATTTTTTCATCTCTAATTGTTGCCAGATAGGTCAAGCCATTGCCATCTTTTAAATGAACATCTAATAAAACAAGTGCTGGTTGTTTTTCTTTCGTTAGTTGTAGACCTTCAGCAATTGTTGCAACCGTAAAAATAGTCGGTTGGTGAATTAATTTTTCAAGATATTTTTGATGTATATATGCAACCATAGGATCGTCTTCAATAATCAATAGGTTCATTTTCCTCTGCTCCTTCGTAATGAACATTTATGCGAAGGACAAGCCAATTGTTTTGTTGGTTTTCCCAAGTCAATGTCGCTTCCGCATTCTCTAATAATCTTGCCAAATAAGAAGTGAAAAACTCTTGTTCAAAGCGTTCCAGTTGTTCTTTTGGATAAGCAAACGAATAAGTCGTCGTCAAACTTCCTGGCTGATAATCAATGGTTTCAATGATCTCTTCTGGTAACGGTTGTTCCATCAGGAAACGATGAATATAACGGTAGATAGCAATCAAATTTTGCGTATCTTCATCTCGTTTATTTGGTGGAATTTCTGGATAAATTTCAATAGCTAATTGTGTTTTAATTTCTGCAAACTTGATTCTTTCCCCACTTAAAAAACCTGCTAGAATAGGATTTCTGACCAAAATAGCTAAGCGCTGTGCAAATTCCTTTTCTGGTTTCAATAAATCGGCTAGATAATGTTTTAGCGCCTCATAATCTTCTAAATCGACTAAGCCATAAATGACATGCATCTTATTCATAAATTCGTGTGATTGACTTTGTAATGCCGAAGCATATGTTGTTGTGCTGACAAGCTGTTCTGCGACAACAAACGTTTCCGTCGCATTTTTCAGAAAGATAACATGCCCAATTGTTTTTTTACGGACATTAATCGGGGCGATTGAGACGAAATAATCCTGGCCATTTTGACGATAAAATTGCTCTGTTTTTGAATGTACGACTAATTTTTCAGGAGATAAAACCAATGCTGAAAGTTTCTTTCCTAGTAAATTTTCTTCACTATTTGTTATATTATGATACATTTTAGTCGCCTCAATATTTGCTAATAAAATATTTTGATCGGTATCAATCACAAGGATTGCATCTTTCGTTTCCTCAAGCATGGCGTTTCGCTCTTCTAATAGACGAGCAATTTCTCTTGGCTCTAAATCGTGAAGTTGTTTTTTTAAATAATAAGAAACCACGATGGCTAATATAAAGCCAAAACCAACACTTAAAAGGACACTCACTGTGTAATCATTTTTTGTTCGTTCAATCAATTGTGAAAGCGAGGTCATTTTAATGCCCATTGCCACAACCCCAATTTGTTTTCCTTGATCATAGACTGGGACAAAACCTCGTAATGATTCTCCTAAACTCCCTTGACTAACAGACAAATGTTCCTCCCCTTTTAATGCTCGCACTTCATCGCCACCTTCAAAATGCTTACCTATTTTTTGGTGATCAGGATGTGTTAAACGAATCCCCTGCATATTCATAATCACGATAAAATCCAACTGATGGATTTCACCTAAACGAACCGTATACGCTTCCAATTCATCTGAATAGTGATCATTCTTTAAGGCTTCAATAACATTCGGTTCAATAGCCAACTGTTCCCCGACGGCTAAAAGTGCTTGCTCTTGGTTTTTACGAACTTCTTTAATTGTTTGGACCGTCGTTACTCCGTAAAAGAAAGTAATCATAATAATTAATGTTGCAATAAAAATCACTGATAAGAAGCACCATAATTTCCCGCCACGCTTCATTCCATCCCTCTTTTCTCTTCAAATAAAGTATAGCATAGGAAGATTTGGTTAAAAAACTTTTCTTTAGTTAAATTAATTAAATAATCTACTCTACAGAAAACGTTTACATTATGATGAATATAGATTAAAGTTATAGGAGGAAATAGCATGGAAAAGAAATTGCACGCAACAGCTGCTAATGAAACAGATTGGCGCAACAAATTAACCAAAACGAGGATTGGTTCGGTTACGTTACCTGTTTATCTTGTAACAGCTAGCATTATTCTTGTTACGGCTCTATTAGAACAACTACCAGTCAATATGTTAGGTGGTTTTGCCGTAATTTTAACAATGGGTTGGTTACTTGGAACAATTGGTGGAAATATTCCTATTTTGAAACATTTTGGCGGTCCCGCAATTTTATCTTTATTAGTACCATCAATTATGGTCTTTTTCAATTTACTCAACCAAAATGTCTTAGACTCAACAGATATTTTAATGAAACAAGCAAACTTTCTCTACTTCTATATTGCATGTTTGGTCTGTGGAAGTATCCTTGGAATGAACCGCAAAATTTTAGTCCAAGGTTTAATGCGCATGATTGTCCCGATGGCATTAGGAATGATTTTAGCAATGGGTGTTGGGACCCTTGTTGGAACGCTGTTAGGTCTCGGTTGGAAACATAGCCTTTTCTATATCGTCACTCCTGTTTTAGCTGGTGGAATTGGTGAAGGCATTCTTCCTTTATCCCTTGGTTATAGTGCCATTACTGGATTGCCAAGTGAACAATTAGTGGGGCAATTAATTCCCGCAACCATTATTGGTAATTTTTTTGCTATTATGTGTTCTGGTTTACTTAGTCGTTTAGGAGAAAAACGCCCTGAACTTTCTGGACAAGGTCAGTTGATTAAAATTACCAATTCAGATGATTTAAGTGATGCTTTAGAAGAAGACAAAGCACCAATTGATGTAAAATTAATGGGCGCTGGGGTTTTAATTGCGTGTACCTTATTTATTACAGGCGGTTTATTGCAACACTTAACAGGCTTTCCTGGTCCTGTTTTGATGATTGTTGTCGCAGCCTTTTTAAAATACTTAAATGTAGTACCGAAAGAAACCCAACGCGGATCAAAACAGCTTTATAAATTTATCTCTGGCAATTTTACGTTCCCGTTAATGGTCGGCTTAGGTATGTTATATATTCCTTTAAAAGATGTCGTAGGAATGCTTAGCTGGCAATATTTTGTTGTGGTAATTAGTGTCGTTTTCACTGTTATTGCTACAGGATTTTTCGTTTCACGCTTCATGAATATGAATCCCGTCGAGGCTGCCATTGTCTCCGCTTGTCAGAGTGGTATGGGTGGGACTGGCGATGTGGCTATTTTAAGTACAGCCAATCGAATGAACTTAATGCCGTTTGCACAAGTTGCGACACGTTTAGGCGGTGCCATTACAGTAATAACAATGACTGCTATTTTTAGAATGCTTTTTTAACCATAAGTGAATTATTTAGGAGGAAAATGATATGTCAACAAAAGATGTAAAAGAATTAGCGATTGAGCAAGCAAAAAAATTTGGGGGAAAATTAGAAGTCTGTCCTAAAGTTCCGATTGAAACAAAAGCAGATTTAGGAATTGCCTACACACCAGGTGTTGCAGCTGTTTCTTCTGCCATACATGAAAAAAAAGAACGCGCCTACGAATTAACAACAAAGAAAAACACCGTCGCCGTTATCAGTGATGGTTCAGCAGTTTTAGGTTTAGGTAACATTGGTCCTGAAGCAGCGATGCCTGTCATGGAAGGAAAAGCTGCATTGTTTAAACGCTTTGCTGGTGTGGATTCAATTCCCCTTGTTTTAGATACACAAGATACTGAAGAAATCATCCAAACAGTGAAATTTTTGGCTCCAACCTTTGGGGGGATTAACTTGGAAGATATCAGCGCTCCTCGTTGTTTTGAAATTGAACAGCGTTTAATCGATGAACTAGATATTCCCGTTTTCCATGATGATCAACACGGGACAGCGATTGTTGTTCTAGCGGCTTTGTACAACAGCTTAAAATTAATCAACAAGAAAATAGAGGACATTCATGTGGTAATCAACGGCGGTGGCTCCGCTGGTCTTTCAATTACAAGAAAATTTTTAGCTGCTGGCGTAAAACATATTATCATTGTTGACCGTACAGGGATTCTAAGCGAAACAGATACAGCTCTGCCACCACACCATGCAGAAATTGCGAAGCTAACCAATCGGGAACATCGTACTGGTGATTTAGCTACTGCTCTTGAAGGCGCTGATGTCTTTGTTGGTGTTTCAGCACCAGGTGTTTTAAAACCCCAGTGGATTCAACAGATGAATGAGCAGCCAGTTATTTTTGCAATGGCTAACCCAGTTCCTGAAATTTTTCCTGATGAAGCTTTAGCGGCAGGCGCTTATATTGTCGGAACTGGTCGTAGTGACTTTCCGAATCAAATTAATAATGTGTTGGCCTTCCCTGGTATCTTCCGCGGTGCCTTAGATGCTCGGGCGAAAAAGATTACGATTGAAATGCAAATTGCCGCTGCCAAAGGTATTGCAAAATTGATTCCCGATAATGAACTCACGCCGACCAATATTATTCCCGATCCATTCCAAGAAGGAGTCGCAAAAGTCGTCGCCGAAAGCGTCCGTAACGCTGTCAAAGAAACAAATTAAAAAGAGAAAAAAGGAACAACCTAACTCCTCTGAAGTTAAGTTGTTCCTTTTTAAAATCTGAAACGCTAATCTATTATTTAAAACTGATATTAAACTCTTGCATATCTTTTTCAATATAAGCAAGTAATTTTTTATTTTCAAAGAAACGTGTAAAGTAGTACGCAATACGATAATCTTCAACAGCATCTAGTCCTAGCATTTGTTTATTAAACGCTTTTTCGTATAATAAGCAATCTAAAGAGTAAATAGAACTGTGTGTCCGATTAATTTCGATTCCTTTATCACTTAATTCAATACTCTTTGCATAGTCTTTAATTAATGAATAGAATTTTGCGGTATTATAATAAATACGGCATTGCTCTAATGGATAATCTAATTTGAATTCGCTTAGCAATTGTAAAGATTTATCGTAATAAACTTTTGCTTTTTCAATATCATCTTCTAATTCATATAAAATACCAATCGCATTCATGCTCAAAATATTATAAATATTAATATCACGACTAATTTCAAAACCACGATGTAAATAGAACAATGCTTCGCTATTATTTTTCTTACCTAATAAACTCGTAATTCCTTTATAATAGAAAAATTTTGTTTCTAAAATTCTGTTTGAACTTTCGATATCATCTGGATAGTCTTTCAACAAATCATAGGCTTCATCGTGCTTAAAGTAAAAGCATAATTCTTCTACTTTATTTAATAAGCTTTCGAGTTTTTTCTCACTAGAACCTTCGATACATTCTTCCACTTGTAAGTCTAAACGTAGACATACAGATGAGAAAATGTCTAAACTGTCACACACATTTTTGTTTTCAATGTTACTAATTGTTGCTTGTGTACAAATTCCTTTTGCCAATTCAGCTTGCGATAATTTTTTCTTTTTACGCGCTGTTTTGATTTTTTCTCCCGCTACTCTCACAGTCAAAACTCCAATCTTTCTATTTTTTTTGTATTAAACATACCATCATTTTACAGATAATGTTATAATGAAGCTATCATAATAAAGGAGGTGAAATATATGTTTGATTTACTTGCTTTATTAACTGGAATTTCAGTTCGTGGCAATGCGCCACACCAATAATTACGTGTTTGTTTAACTGAATTTCTGACGGCTCTACCTATGCCAGTAGGTGGAGCCATTTTTTATTTAATATTATAAAATTAACAGTATTTCTGAAACCTCACACTTAGTATAACACAAATTATAAATTATGCTAGATAGTTACCAAATTAACGTCATTACAAGGATGTTACGTTTTTACAACATCTTGTAAAACTAGACAATGCTGTCCTTCTTTATCCACCACACTCAATGATAGTGATAGTATCTTATGATAGAAACAACATGTACATTATAACAATTATTATTAAGAAAGCTACTTCTCAATAGGAGAAGTAGCGCTTCTCTCGTTACAGTTTTACTCTTCTTCTTCAGCCATGAATGTATTGAAAACTTCTTCAATCATATCCCATTCAGCGTCTGTTTCGATTTGCTGTAAATCGCCTTCTGTACCTTCTGCGTTTTCCACATATGAGTAAGCTTGCAATTCAACATCTTCATCCTCAGGAATTCCTGCTGGATATAATAAAACATAATTTTTACCGAATTCTTCTTGACCGTCAACAGTTAGTAAGATCTCGTATAATGTTTCATTTCCTTGTTCGTCTACTAAAGTAATGTGTTCATGTCCTTCATGATCATGATCGTGGTTGTGTTCTGTCATTCTTCTTCTCTCCCTTGATGTATTCAAAGCTCGATAATTATCGGCTATGTGCATCTAAATAATTTTGTAGAATCATTACTGCCGCTAGTTTATCAATGACTTTTTTTCTTTTGGCTCTGGAAGCATCTGCTTGCTCCACCAAGAAACGCTCTGCTTGGACAGTTGTTAATCGTTCATCTTGATAGTCAACAGGTAATTGAAATAATTCTTGAATCTTATCACCATATGCCATAGATGCTTCAGCTCTAGGACCGATGGAATTATTCATGTTTTTCGGTAAACCTACGACAAATTTCGTGACTTCGTATTCTTTCACCAATTCACCTAATCGCTCAAAGCCGAAGTTCTCTTCCTCTTCATTGATGCGAATAATTTCGATGCCTTGCGCTGTCCAACCTAATAAATCACTAACAGCCACACCGACTGTCCGTGAACCTACATCTAGCCCCATGATCCTCATTTGATATCGATTCCGTGGTTCGCTAAGTAATATTTGGTTAATTCTTCCATGATTTCATCACGTTCATGACGACGAATTAAGTTTCGAGCATCTTGATAACGAGGAATGTAAGCCGGGTCCCCAGAAAGTAAATACCCTACTATTTGGTTAATAGGATTGTATCCCTTTTCTTCTAATGCCCGATATACGGTTTCTAACGTTTCACTGATTGCTTTTTTTCGATTATCATCAAAATCAAAGCGTACTGTTTCGTCTGTAAAACCCATTTTACTACACCTCACTTCTACTTTTATACAATTTCATTTTACTAGAAAAGAACCGAAACTACAAACAAAATTTCTTCTCCTTCTCTCTTTTTTGTTATTTCTTAGTCTTTTATTAATAAAGGCTTCGTAAAAAAATGACAGCCATCGATAATTTTAAAATTATAAAAACAAATACACAACTTTATAAAACAAGAATAAAGCTCTGCTAAATCGCCAGAATATCACCTTTCCCTTCAATTCATTTTGTGAAAAAATCGACGTTTTTCTTTTGAAAACTTTTAAATATCTATGATTAAATAATATCAGCCTTTTAATGTTACAATTCGCTAACAATCTGTTTACGATGTAAATTTTCGATTGCAGCTGTTATTTATTTCCTCTTTTTGGTTCGTTTGTAGTACACTAGAAGAAAATACATAAAGTGAGGCTTGCTCAATGACTCCTGCTCATTTGGATTTACTTTTAGAAACCTGTTTGTTAGCTGGTAAAATTATGATAGAAAGCGATGCAGAAATGTACCGTGTTGAAGATACAATGAGCCGAATTGCGCTTGCTTCTGGCAACTATCGAATGGTTAGCTATGTGACACAAACTGGGTTATTTGTTGGCATAGATGGAACCTCCACGATTCGTATGGTTCAAGTAATGAAACGTGGCATTGATTTAGAAAAAATCTCTCGTGTGAATCAGCTGTCTCGTGCTTATGTGGCTGGTGATTTTTCTTTAGAGGAGTTACTGAATAAACTAAAAGTGATTGATAGTGAACACCGACATTTTCCAATTAGCGCACGCATTGTTAGTGCGGCCGTTGTCAGCGCTACGATTATGATTCTTTTTGGTGGCGTCTGGTCCGATTTATTCTTGACTTTTCTGATTGGTGGTTGCGGCTATAGTCTTTATTATTTTAGTTTAAAGTTTCTCAAGATTAAATTTTTATCTGAATTTTTAGCTTCGCTGTTCATTGGTGCAGCCGCTATCCTTTCAGTCAAATTGGGACTCGGACAATCACAAGATTTAATCATCATTGGTTGTGTCATGCCTTTAGTGCCTGGTGTGCAAATTACCAATGCTCTTCGCGATTTGCTAGCCGGACACTACTTATCGGGTGTTTCTCGTGGGACTGAAGCATTAATGACTTCAGGAATGATTGGTTTTGGCATTGCTTTTGTCTTTCAACTTTTCTATTAAAAGGAGTGACTTACTTGCTAGGAATCGTTTTGGTACAATTTATCTTTAGTTTTTTAGCTTCTGCGGCGTTTGCGATTATTATTAATGTTCCTCGACGATCACTGGTGGCTTGTGGTCTAACTGGTAGCGTGAGCTGGATGCTTTATTGGGTAATCGTTGAAGTTTTTAGTGGAAATGCAGCATTAGGTTCCCTCATCGGTGCTGTCGGTGTTGCGGCAGTAAGCTACCTATTCTCAAAAATATTGAAAATGCCTGTCACGATTTTTAATATTCCTGGTATTGTTCCATTGGTACCTGGTGGCTTAGCTTATCAAGCTGTTCGGAATATCGTAATTGGCAATTATGAAAAAGGCGCCTATTTTACCGTGCAAGCTGTAATGATTGCTGGGGCAATTGCGTTAGGCTTAGTCGCTTCTGAGGTTTTCAATCAGAATATCCGCAGCTTTCGGGAAAAAAGAGAATCTTTGGGTTTTATTCGTCGTAAGCGCAACAAAATTAAAAAATAGATAGCAAAAAAGTTGGTTGCTTCCATTTGATAAGGAAGCAACCAACTTTTTTTAAAAGGAACGATAGACATATTGATTTTTTGGTGCTTGATCTGCTTTGACTTTCTCCACTTGCACAGTTGGTATTTGTCGTTTAAACGGTGGATAATAGGACAACTCAACCGTGCCGGTAATCGTTACCCAATCATTGTTTTGAAATTGCGTATGTTCAGGAAAATGAACCAACAAGCCAAAAACGCCAGAATCAGCGACACAATGAATAATCCCAAAACGGAAAACAAATTGGTCAACACTTTCTTCTCGTTTTGAATTATAGACAAAGCCTTTATAAGAAATCCTTTTTCCTGCAAATTGACTTGGATAATTATAGATTAGTTCCATAATTTCCAAATAGTTTTCATCCGTAATTGAAATCACAGATTGGCCATCATATTGTTTCATGGCTTTTGCCATCTGCTTATCATAATCCGTCTTATTGAAATACATACTTGTATCAGGTTTCAAATATTGCGTTTGCATATCAGGATCCCCTACTGATTCTTTACTTACCGGAAAGTTAAAGCCTTTTGCTTCAACAATTGTTGTGTCTAAACTAACTGTCGGAAATAATAAGCCAACAATCAACGGTAAAGAAAGTAGTAAATAGGCAAGCCCTCTTTGGCTGGGTTTTTCCAAATTATGCTGATGGCCATGATGTTCATGTCCCCCATGATGGTGCATGTCTTCATGTTTTTTTTGCATTGATGGATCTGCTTGGTTCCACAAAATCAATTGAACAATCGCCATAATAAAAGCTAAAACCATTGATAAAACAGCTAAGTAATTATAATGAATATTGATATATTGGTTCAGCTCACCTGAAATTTGAAGATACATCATCAACCCCATATATCCAATTAAAATAATAAATCGTATCATCGATTGTAGGCCTCCTTTCTAAACTACTGCCGCATAAATAGTTACGACAAGCGCCACTATCAAAACAAATTGTACAATGAATGACATTTTAAAATAACGTTTCATCATCAATAAATTTTTAATATCTACCATTGGACCAAAAACTAAGAAGGCGACAATTGGTCCTGTGCCAAACAAACTCAAAAGAGAAGAACCAATAAATGCATCTGCTTCTGAACAAAGTGATAAAGTAGCAGCGATGACTAGCATGACTAGAATCGCTAAAATTTTTGAATGGCCCAGTTGCATAAGTGCACCAGTTGGAATATAGGTTTGCATGATTGCTGCCAACAAGGAACCAAAAATTAAATAACGACCCGTATCAAAAAATTCATCAATACTATGGGTTAACGCTGACCAGCCGTTTTTCCAAAATGAACGAGCTTCATCAACGTGTTCATGCGTATGAGCAACCTGCTCTTCTTTAATCTGCGCCAACTCTTTTTCTGTTAAAATTGATTCTTTTCGAAAATAAGCTAACCAAATGCCGATAACCCACGCGACAATCATACTGCCTAAAACTCGCCAAATCACAAATTTTGTTGCGCCACTAAAGGCTACGTATGTTGAAAATAGCACAATTGGATTAATGATTGGTGCCGTTAACATAAAAGCAAAAGCGGTATGTGTTGGTACATCTTTTTTAACAAATTGATGCACAATGGGTACGATCCCACATTCACAAGAAGGGAAGAAAAACCCTAGGAAACTCCCTACACAAATTGATAAAAATTTATTTTTAGGTAACACTTTTTTTACTCGTTCTGGTGTTAAAAAAACATGTAAAGCGCCTGAAATCAAACAACCTAACATGACAAAAGGCAATGCTTCGATAATAATCGAAAGAAAAATAGTGCTCATCTGTAAAACAGAGTTTGGTAAAAATTGAAACATCATAGACCTCCCACTAGTAAAAATCTAGTTAACTATACTCCTAACACCAGATAAACACAAGTATTTGTCAAAAAATTAACTAAGAGTTTAAAAGTATTATCACCGATGTCTCTGTCAAACCAACTAGATAAAAGAACAAAAAATGAGCATGGGACAAAAATCACTTTGGATTTTTGCTCCACGCTCAAAAACTGATAAACCACCATTATTCTAAATTTGAAATAACTCTGAGGCTGAATCGGGGTCTGTATCATATACCTTAAATGCTTCACCGACGCCTAAATCCTTTTGCTTCAAAGTAGACTCCATTGCCATTCGCGCATGAAGTTTCGTATTATTTTCTTTGCTAAGATGACCTAAATAAATGCGTTTTGTTTTATCACCTAACACATCCGCCATTACAAGAGCACCATCATCATTGGATAAATGGCCTTTATCTCCTAAAATCCGCTGTTTAAGACTCCATGGATAAGGTCCTGCTCGCAAAATTTCAATTTCATGATTGCTTTCGACTAAATAAGCATCTGCATTTTCAATCGTACCACGAATATGATCGCTACAATAACCTGTATCCGTTAGAACAACAAAGGAACGATTATTGCGATGAAAACGATAAAATTGAGGCGCAATCGCATCATGTGAGACACCAAAACTTTCAATGTCCATATCTCCCAAGGTCAAAACTTTGCCCATTTCAAAAATATGTTTTTGAGCGACATCGACTTTGCCAATCATGGGATCCATCGCTTGCCACGTTTTTTCATTAGCATAGACATCTAACTTATATTTTCGCGCTAACACGCCAACGCCGTGAATGTGATCCCGATGTTCATGTGTAACTAAAATCGCATCTAAATCTTCTGGTTTGCGATTGACTTCTGCTAACAGTGAAGTGATTTTTTTGCCACTTAAACCCGCATCTACTAATACTTTCTTTTGGTTGGTTTCAATAAAAAGGGAATTGCCTGTACTGCCACTGGCAAGAACACTGATATTAAAAGCAAACTCTGAATCCATTTAAAACTCTTCCCTTCTACATTACAACATTAACGTGTTTCATTATACAACGGACCTTAATGTTTTTCCACCTTTGGCACAGTATTATTTGTGATGATGGTATTACTTACGGCATTCACCTGTTCAATTTCAACTGAATCTTCACCAGTAGAAATTCCTACAAACCAGACTGGAACGTATACATTTTTCTCACGAATTTTATAAATTCTTGAATAGGCCAATTTAATGAATGTTATTTTGGAATTACTAGGAATCCGGTTATTCATATAGAGCGTGTCTATCGCATCACGATTGGAATATAAATCCGTTTTGTCTCGTAACTCTTCAATATTTTCAATGTGCGTTTGCGAATATTTACTAATTTTCCATAATTCACCTGACGTATCTGCTAAAATACTTAATTTTGCCGTGTCGTCTCTAAAGGGAATTCCTTTATATGATTGTGCAGCCACAATTTCTGCCGTCGGCTCTTTTAAATGAGAAAATTCTGGTAAGTATTGATATTCGTCTCCGAATAATAAAGCATTTTTTTCATTTAAAAAGGTACTTAAATCTTTATCAATTTTCTTAGGATCAATAAAATAGTTTTTACTAGGCACACTCGTTAAAGTATTATCCGCAATTTGCAGCCCATTTCTCAAAAAGTTTTTATTCTTTTCACGTTGGATTTTTAAAGCAGCAGAAAAATTGGTTTGTTCGCCACTTAAATAATAGCCTTCCAATCGTTCTGAAGAAAGTGTCCCTTTATACGAGATGTTATCTTTTTCCAACCGACTTTCAATCGATTCTGTTTGGCTGGAAGAAGAGACGTTGCTCTCCTCTTGTTGACCTTCCCGATAAATTCCAAATAAAAAGATATTTAATCCTAAAAATGCTAAGAAGAAAATCCACTCAATTCGTTTAAAATCCATTAGCCCACCTCCAAGCTTGGTAATTGTTTTACCAAGTCCGTTGCAGTGTACCAATTGTTGTTATAAAGGACATACCATTCCGGACTTAAATCAACGACTTGTTTGACTTCTTCAATTGTCTGCCACGTATAACCGATAACAGCCGATTGGATTTTTTCCTTTTTAGCACCAGCCGTTTCTAAACGCTTAATCAATTTTTCCGTGCTTTCCAGCGTCACTTCTTCTTCTGAAGGAATCGGCACTTGGATTGTATTCACACTTGTGTTAATGGTTACGCTTGGCGCAGCACCATCGTTGTTCGTGATGCGAATATCCACTTGGCCTTTTAAATCATTACTGAACACTGGGAAACCTTCCACAAAAGTCCGATAATTGACACTATCTTTCGTTCGATCAAAGTAACGTAAATTCCCCATATTGGTTCCTAAACGTTTTACATAAGAAAAGCTTTGATTATAGATTGAGTCCCGTTTATTCTCTTCTGGCAAGGTCCCTTTAAAATCGATTTTTCCCAGTTTTTCTTCTGCAAACAATCGTTCTTCTTTACTCGTGTAGGTTAAATCTTGACTGTCTTCATTGGTTTGAATATCTTCCGTTTCATTGAAAAAAGCATTCCTAAAACGAGTAACTGGTTGCGAAGCTAAAATATAACTGTACTTTTTCAACTTCATATCATTGGTTAAATAACATTGCCCTTGTTTGGTTAGCGTATTTTCGGAAACGTCTTGATATTGCAATCCCTCTTTATTGATAATTCCCAGTAAGCGCGCCTTATTGACAGTCATGGGCGCTTCATAGACGTTGGCTTGGTCATAATCTAAAAAACGTATCTTATTTTCGTTAAAATCCAATTGAATTTTCGTAAAATACTGGTCCGTCAACTCATTAAAGTTAGTAAAATTAATGGATAGATTATAAATCGAAGCATAGTCCGAGATTAAAAAGGGACCTTGATAAAGAAGTTCAATACCTTGGTCCATTTGATTGTAGCGCTTAAGTTGCTCTGCATTTTTTGTCACAACTTGTGTCAATTTACCAAACGTAGCCATTTTAATATCATTTTGAACATTACTAATTAATGTTTCACGATTACTTTGCATCGCTTTTCCATCAGTTATTCGAATCAATTGCAAAGGTAAATAGACATCGCCAATGGCTTTTTCATTGACAGCTGTTGTGACTTGGCTTCCCGACTTCATTTCTGGTATTTTTTTGGCAGAATTCAGCCAGATATTGACTGAAAAATATATACTTAAAATGACCATCAAAATCAAGCCAATTCTTGTAATCCATTCTGATAATTTCATCATTCCCACCAATCCTCTTCATAAGGTTCATATGGTAGTGAAATATAGAAAGTCGATCCTTCACCTTCTGTACTTTCCACCCAAATACTCCCGTTATGGGCCCGAATTACTTCTTTAGAAATTGCTAAACCTAAACCAGTCCCACCTTGTGCTCGTGCACGTGCTTTATCCACACGATAAAAACGCTCGAAGACTTTCCCGAGATCTTTTTTAGGGATGCCCAAACCTTGGTCCGAGATACTAAAGACGACATTATTATGTGTTTCAACTAGTCGGCAGGTAATGACGCCACCATCTGGCGAATACTTAATCGCATTGTTCAAAATGTTGTCTAAAACCTGAATTACTTTGTCTGTATCTAACTCTACCCATAAATCGCGTTTAGTAAATTCACGGCGAATTTTGTAATTTTTTTGCTCATTTTCAATCATCATATCAAAGCGATCCAAGACAAAATTAATCAATTCGTTAAAATTCACATACTCTAATTGAAGATGTGTATTCCCAGAGTCCATCCGAGATAAATTTAACAAATCATTAATCATACGAATCATCCGGTCGGTTTCTTCTAACGTGACTTTTAAGAAATTCGGCGCAATCTCAGGGTTTTCCCAAGCTCCTTCACTCAAAGCCTCTATATAACTACGCATACTTGTCAAAGGCGTTCGCAACTCATGAGAAACATTGGAAACAAATTCCCGTCTTTCCCGTTCGTTTTTTTCCTGTTCTGTGACGTCATGAAGTACGCAAACTAAGCCAGTAATAAATCCTGATTCCCGACGAATCATCGTAAAGTCTACCCGGATAATCATTTGGTCTTCTTCACGATCAGACGTTGAGCGATCAATCAGCAGTTCATCTGGCTCTTCTAACAGCTTCCGCAATGTGTAGTCTTCTTCAATATCTAACAACTCTAATAACGAGGTCCCAATCACATTTTCATTTTTTACATTTAATAATGAAAGGGCCATTTCATTAATCGTAATCACCTTTCCGCGGCGATCCGTCGCAATGACACCATCTGTCATATGCGTTAAGACACTATCTAAACGATTTCTTTCTGCTTCCATTGTTTCTTGTGCTTCTTCAATCCGTTCTGATAATTGATTAAATGTTTCTGCTAATTGGCCTAATTCATCTTTTCCATGGACTTCTACTTTTCCAGCGTAATCACCACGAGCGATTCGAATGGCTTGCTCGCGCATTTCACCAATCGGCTTCGTGATTGATCGTGCAATCAGTAAAGTCACAATAATCGAAATTGCTGCGGCAATAATAGAAGCAGTGAAAAAGATACTTGCTGTGTTGGTAATTTCTTGGTATTTATTTTCTAAATTACTTTTCACATAAAGGACACCAATCACTGTTTCTCCAGTAGGCGATTGAATCGGCTGGACATTCACATACACGCGTTTATCATTATCTAAAGCTTGATATTTTTTACTCGTAAAGTCATTTAAATCACGATAATCATTCTTTTTCCCAATAATATTTTGTTGATTTAAATCATTGGTTGCCCGAATAATCCCTTTATCATCGACAATTCTCGCTTCAGAAATATCTGCATTTGAAAAATCCGATAACGCTTTTTTTAAATTTGCATCAACATCACTACGTTCGAGATCTTTGTTGCTCATCTGCGTACTTAACGTATTTGACAATTGGACAACCTGAGAATCCATATTTTTCTTAAAATCGGAAATCGTAGTGGCTTCCAATTCACGAATGAAATAGCCACCAATGATTTGAATCGCAATCAGTAACAGCAGAATAAATGATAAAGCAATCTTAAAATTAACAGATTGAAAAAAGTGAACTTTTTTCTTCATACCTGATTACTCCTGTTCAGGATTTCTTAGATAATAACCAACCCCACGACGAGTAACTAAATACGTTGGATGACTTGGACTATCTTCAATTTTTTCTCTTAAACGACGTACGGTTACGTCCACTGTCCGCACATCCCCAAAATAATCATAACCCCAAACGGTTTGTAATAAATGTTCACGAGTCATGACTTGTCCGATATGTTTTGCTAAGTAATAAAGTAACTCAAATTCACGGTGGGTTAATTCAATTTTTTCACCCCGTTTTGAGACCATGTATGCATCAGGATGAATGGTTAAATCACCAATCGTTAATTCAGATTGCGTTGTCACCTCGGCTTCTTTCGCATTGGTTGCACCTCGCCGTAAATTGGCTTTTACACGAGCAACTAATTCACGATTTGAAAATGGTTTCGTTACATAGTCATCAGCGCCTAATTCTAATCCTAAAACCTTATCAATTTCAGAATCTTTGGCAGTCACCATAATGATTGGCATGTCATGTGTTTTGCGCACTTCTCGCGCGACTTCTAAGCCATCCATTTTAGGGAGCATTAAGTCTAAAATAATTAAGTCTGGTTCCACTTCTTCCACTTTTTCAAGTGCTTCTTCTCCATCATAAGCAGTAAATACTTCATATCCTTCTTTAACCAAATTATATTTAACGATCTCTGAAATTGGCTTCTCGTCATCAACTACTAAAATTTTCTTCACAAAGAGACACCTCTTTTTCCTTCTAATCTTATTTGATACTTTCCTATTATACCTTATTTTGATGATGTTTTCATCTTTAGCTAAAAATGCGCCTTCAGGTTCTCCTAGTATAACAAAAAAAGAATCTCTGACAACAATTGACGCTTGTTATCAAAGATTCTTCTTCCGCTAATCTATTCTTCCGTATCTAAGACGAATTTTGCTACAAGAGCGGCTAATAATCCACCAATTAATGGCGCAACGATAAAAATCCACAACTCAGATAATGCTGAACCACCCGCAAAAACGGCTGGCGCGATGCTACGAGCTGGGTTGACAGAAGTTCCTGTCAAAGGAATACCGACTAAGTGAATCATTGTTAGTGTTAACCCAATTACGATTCCTGCTAATGAAGCATTGCCTTTCTTAGCACTTGTAACTGTCATGACAACTAAAACAAAAATAAATGTTAAAATAATTTCGACTGTCAATGCACCAGCAACACTTAATTCCCCTACGCCATTTTGACCTAAGTTCTCAATACTTTTACCAGCACCTTTTAGAATGCTTAATAATGCAAATGAGGCAATCAAGCCACCAACAATTTGTCCCACTACATAGTAGATTAGTTCCATAGTTGTTATTCGTTTATTAAGCCACATTCCTAAAGAAACAGCTGGATTTAGATGTGCACCTGAAATTGTGCCAATACTATAGGCAGCAGCAACGATTGTTAAGCCAAATGCTAAGGCAATCCCCGTTGTTCCAATCCCTTCCATACCATTTCCTAGAACGGCTGTTCCTGTCCCAAAAAAGACAAGAATAAATGTTCCTAAACATTCTGCTATTGCTTTTTTCACAAAAAATTCCCCCTTTGTAGATGAATTGTAACACATTCGTGAAATTTTCAATATAATTTTCGTTGTTTTTCCAGTAAAATGATATTTCTATGAAAAAGAGAAATCTTAAATGAAAAATCCCCTCAAAAAAATTTGAGAGGATTTTTCATTTAATTAATCATTTAATAACTGTATGCCAACACCTAAAAGTCCTGGTCCTGTATGAACAACTAATGCCGGACTAATCGTTCCAAAGTAAATTTCTTCTGCTTGTGGAAAAGCCGCTTTCAAGCGTTCCATCATTGCTTTTGCTTCTTCCTCTGCCGCACCGTGAGCAACTGCCAAACGAAAACGGGGCGCTTCACCTATAAAGTTCGTCACCAACTCAAACGTTTTATCAAGACTTTTTTTACGGCCACGAGACTTAGCCACCGTATAATAAATGCCTTCTTCATTACAAGAAATAATAGGGTTTAATTTTAGCGCATTCCCTAAAATAGAAGTGACTAAACCAATTCGTCCACCTTTTTGTAGATATTCTAAAGTGGCTACATTAAAAAATACTTTTGCGTTGGCTACTTCTTCTGTTAATTTTTGTTGTAATTCTTGCCAGCCTAATCCTGTTTCAATTAATTCTGCTGCTCGAATCGCTTGAATGCCAGCCCCGATACCAATGTTCTTTGTATCTAAAACAAATACATCTAGTCCTTCGGTTTGTTCTCCAAGCAAGCGAACCACATTATACGTTCCACTTAAACCACTAGAAATGGTCACCGCTAAGACTTTTTCGTAACCCGCTTCTTTAATTTTGTCAAAAATAGCTTGGATTGTTGCGCCATCTGGTAATGAAGTACTAGGGATTTCTTTCTCTAAACGTTGATACACTTCTTCTGGTGTAATATCTACCTTATCTGTATAGGTTTTTTCAGGATAAATAATCTGTAAGGGCAAGACATACATGCCGTATTGTTTGACTAATGCCTCTGGAACATCTGTCCCAGAATCAACCAGTAGTGCGATCTTTTCTTTATTCATGTGTCATCTCATCCATTTCTTTTAAGTATTCTTGTTCCAATTCAATCACTTTTTCACTAAACATTTTAGTAGCAAAAGACATTGTCGCTGCTTTTACAGCCAAATATTCAATCCCCATAGGTTCTTGTGATTTGGCCTGAACTTCTTTTTCTTGCGCTTGAGCAGCAATCACATAAATCGCTCGTTCCTGTTCTTGACAAAATAAATTGTACGCTTCACGAATACCAACCGTAGCTCCTTGGAATAAAATGCCTTGCTTAATTTCTGGCAATGTTAACACTTGTTTCAACAACGTAATCGCAATTAAAAACGCTAAATGCTTTTGATTGTAGCGCTTTTTCACTGGGGCCGGGATTAACCCGTGTTTGACATAATTATTAACCATTGAGGACGTTAACAAAGTATGTTTTTCCAGTGTAATCAATGGGGATAAGTATTTTTCTATCAGAGTAATCACTTGATCCATATATAATTCAATATCTGGTAACTCATGCCATCTTGGCAAATGAACATTTTCCAATTGTTGGCCCCAATCTTGTAGTGATTTTTCTATCTCGTCCATAAAAACCCTCCTAACCATTTCTAAAAAAGAATATCATACTTTTGACAATTATTCAATCTAGTTTTTAAAACTAGATTGAATAAAAAAGAAAAGCGAGCAATTTTGGAATTGTTCACTTTTCTCTCTTTATTTTTTTAAAGAACGTTTTCCGATTAAAATACCTATCAAAAACAGGCCTTCTAATAAAACAAAAAACAAGATAAAACAATGCATAAAGTAGGCTTCAGGTAAGGCATTGATAATCGGATCAGTCAGCGGATTAAATAACCAAGCATCGTTGTTAAAAAATAATCCATGAAACGCAATAAAAAATTGATCAAAGCCAATCAGCATGAAAAAGCCAAAAAGCACAGGCAAAAACATTCCCCACTGAAATGGCCGTATCAATGTCCATAAACGCTGATTTTTCACCAAATATTTTAAATAAAGGACACTAGGCAACAACGTAACTAGTAATACGCCATAGCACAATAAAAACAATTTTTTCACTTCATAAAAATGAAAAGCCGCGCTATCAGACATTGGAAAGTCAGGAAATACTAATGTTTTTTCAAAAGGATTGTTTAAGTACATCATTAAATGATCGTAATTTTTAATCAAGGTCACACGATCAACCTCTACGTCTTTTAAAATATTTAAGTGTTGGATATCAAAAAGATACAATGGACGAAAATTAATCGTGATCGTGATACTTAAAGCCACAATCGTTAAAAACAAACAAATGAGTCCAAGTGTTTCCCTTAAACGCAATTTCGACCTCATCATACTCAAAAAGTCCATTCATCTAAGGAATCAACAACATAGGTTGGTGGCGTTGGCAAAGTTGGAACAGCTGACTTAGGGGTAAAACCTGATGTAACTAACAAGCTATCAATACCATTTTGAATCCCTGATTGAATATCGGTTTCATAATTATCTCCAACCATAATCACTTGCTCTTTTTCCACGCCTAAATGCGCAATGGCTCGTTCCATGATAATCGCTTTTGGTTTGCCAATATAAACTGGTTTTGTTTGAGTAGCTGTCTCCACAAACGTCACAACTGAACCTGCACCAGGTAATAAGCCTCTTTCTGTCGGAATGTTCTTATCTGGATTGGTCCCAATAAACAACGCCCCTTTTTGAATGGCTAAGGTAGCTAAAACCACTTTTTCGTAAGATAATTCTGTATCAAGTCCCACGACAACATAATCAGGATTTGTTTCATCCCATTCAAAACCTGCTTCTAAAATTAAGTCAATTAAACCAGCCTCGCCGATGACAAAGACTTTCTTGCCCCGATTGGCTTCTTTCATGTAATCAATCGTCGCTAAAGTCGCTGTATAAACAAGGGATGCTGGAACATGAATATCAAATTCATTTGCTAAACGTTGTGCCACTGTTTCAGGAGATTTAGTGGTATTATTCGTTACAAATAAAAAAGGCAAATCTTTTTCCTGTAACTGCTCGACAAAACGTTTTCCGGCTGGAATTGGTTCTTTTCCTAAATAAATCGTTCCATCTAAATCAATTAAATATCCTTGATAGTCTTTTTTCACTCTGTTTACTCCTCACGTTGACGAATCGTAAAGCCTTTGCCAGATTTTTTGGGACTAGGCTGTTTGGGTGTAGTCGTTTTTTTATTTTCTTCTTTTCGCGTACGAATCACTGGCTTGCTATTTTTATTAGCGGGCGCACTCTTTTCCTCGACAAACGCGTTAGAACGATTATTTTTTTTATGGCGACGACGACGATGCGTTGTTTTTTCTTTACGTTCCCCTGTTCGTTCAATTACAAAATAGGCACAGCCAAAATTACAATATTCATACAAATAGTCTTCTAGTGTATCAATGCGTTGATCCGGCGCTGCCCGACGATTAGAAGTATCAAAAAAGCCACGCAAGCGTAACTGTTCATAGCCCCAGTCTCCTACGATATAATCATAACGCGCTAATACTTCACTAAACCGTTCACCTAAGCGTTCAGGATCAAAGGCATCACGATGATTTTTAACAATTCGGTACTCTCTTTCACCAATTTGAATATCTGTTTCATTCACAATGGTGACAATTTCCCCTTTTTTCTTTTCTTTTACAGGTTCTTCTTTTATTTCTTCAAGAACTGCTGTTAGTTCTTCTGTAAAGGTTGCAGCAGTTTCTGTTTCTGTTTCTGTTTCTTTTTTTTCGGTTGTCTTTTTGTCTGTCATTTTTTCACCACCTAGTTTTTATTATACCTTGTTTTTATTTGATTGGATAGTGGGCATGCAGATAGTTCGCCACGACAGTTCTTAAAACGTCTGGAAATAAAAATTCGACTTCTCCAACTAACTCAATCGTTGGGAAAAACGGAACAAATTGAAAGTGATCCACTGTTGTCAACGTATACTTCTGCTCTGGCTGAATAGGTTTCCCTTGCCAAAAAACGGTCTGGCTATTTCGCTCAAAACGAATCCCATCATAACATAATTCGCCAAAAATTTTTCCGCGGAAGCCCATCCCGCGAATCGGAAATTTCCGCAGAAATTGACGACTTTTTTCCATTTCACGAATCAAACGGCTCATGTCTGACCCTTTCAAGGTAACCTTGATTAAGTGCATTGGATGAGGCAAAGCCTCATGTAATTGGTCTGCATTGATTATTCCTTCTGGTAAATCTGCTAAAAATAACCCGTTGTTTAACACAGCCGCTTCGGTCTGTCCCGCTTCTTTTAACGCCTTCAAGGCAACAGTTATAAAGGCATACGGTTGCCGTAAGTCCGTTGACAAGGTTTCAGGGATTTGTGCAATTTGCTGCGCTTGCAATAGTCGATGACCTTCCGTTAAGTAACCCGCAATTTCCTTGGCATCAGTTGCTTGCTCTTCTAAACTTGCTGTTTCAATGGTTTTCGCATAACTTGTAACTTGCTTCGTGTCGGCATCCACAAACAGATGCACTTCACCCATATACTGTCCATATTTGCCAGCAGCTGCTAGTTGTACATGATTAATTTTTTCACCATCTTTAAATAAATGATGTGTATGGGAACCTAAGATCACTTGAATTTCAGGATAATTCGCCGCAATCATAAAATCAGTATCTATCCCCAAGTGACTAAGCAAAATGAGAACATCACATTGAGGCGCAACTTCTGTAATCAGTTGAGGAAGGACTGTTTCCACTTGTTTGATTGTCCAGCCATTAGGATTATACGTTAAAGGAAATGGTGCGGTTAAGCCAATAAACCCTAACTTTGTGCCTTCTTTAGTTGTCATAATTTTATATGCTTGACAAAAATCTGGTAACGTTTGGGTTTTTGGGTCTTCTAAATTAGCTAAGACCACTTCAAATGTTGCCTGATCATATAAATGCTCTAATTGTTTCTTTGAATTGCCGATTCCTTCATTATTTCCAATTGTAACCAGGTCATACGCTAATGTATTCATTATAGCTACATTTGCTCGACCATCTGTTGCTTCGGTCAAAGGATGACACCGATCTGAAAAGTCACCTAAATCAATGGTTACGACTGTTTTGCCCTCTTTTTGGTACAGCGAACGTTTGGCTTTAACCAGACGCCGTATTTTGGGCCAATTTTCAAAGTGAGAATGAAGATCATTGGTATGGAACAACACAATCTCTTCCACTAAAATCGCCTCCTTTATTCAGCGCTCTGATTAATAGTACCATATTTATAGAAGAAAGTTACAAAAAAGAACAGATGACTTTAGAAGAATTTCTCCTAAAATCACCTGCTTTTATCAGGACGAACTATGCGTTATTTTTGGGACGCTTGCGTTGCGTCGCTTCCATGATAACTGGTAAGATCACAGGACGACGTTTGGTTTGTTCAAATAAATAACGGCTTAAATTTTCGCGGATTTCTTGTTTCAGTTTGCTCCATTCAAAATCGTCACTTTCTAAATGCTTTTCAACAATTTCTGTAACAATATTGCTACTTTCTTTCATTAGGTCTTTACTTGTTTTAACGTAAACAAAACCTCTAGAAGTAATTTTAGCTGGTGAAACAATTCGTTTTTCTCGGCGATTAATTGTCACGACAGCCACAAAAATACCATCTTCGGAAAGAATACGACGATCCCGTAAAACGATATTACCAATATCGCCGACACCAATCCCGTCAATCATAATATTTTCGGCCGTTGTGCTGCCAGCTACCGACATTTTACCTTTTGTATACTCTAGAATGTCCCCACGACCTGTAATAAAGATATCTTTATAAGGCATGCCAATTTCGTGTGCTAAGTCCGCATGCGCAGCTAACTGGCGGTATTCACCTTGGACAGGAATGAAATATTTTGGTTTCATTAAGTTCAACATCAATTGCAAGTCATTCGGATTAGCGTGACCAGACACACGTAAATTGTCGGAAATTTGCTTCACCGTAGCACCGGCCCGATAGACAATATCCTCTGTTTTAGCAACCGTTGTTTCCATGGCCGTTGTCGGCGTTGTCGTAATATAAACTAAATCGCCTTCTTCAATTCGAACGACACCATGTGTATTATTAGCCATTTTTTGAAGTGACTTAATCGGTTCTCCCATTCGGCCTGTTTCTAAAATTAATAACTGTTCGGGTGCATATTTTTTCATTTCTTTTGGTTTCACTAATAGATCTTCGCTTGGCAATTGTAATTTTTCCAATTTCATCGCCGTCCGAATAATCCGTTCAAAATCTTGGCCTGTCAAAACGACTTTACGACCAGAACGATCCGCTGCATTCAATACTTGTTGGACCCGTTGCAAATTACTTGCCACACATGCCACGATGATTCGTCCTTCCCAATAGCGAATCGTGTCGAACACTTCATCAGCGATTTGGGCTTCGGATGCAACTTGGGCTGGGTTTTCAGCATTTGATGAATCACTAAGTAGCGCCAAGACGCCTTCTTTCCCAATTTCAGCTAAGCGGCCGTAATCGGTTTGATACATCTCAATCGCACTTTGATCAAATTTAAAATCACCAGTATAAACAATGTTGCCTTCTTTTGTTTTGATACTAACGCCAATCGAATCTGGAATGGTGTGCGTTGTTTTAAAGAAGCTCACCGTTGCTTGACCAAAATCAATTTCTGTATGCGGGTCAATCACATGGAAATCTTTAAATTTCTTCGTTTCCGCATGACTGTTGACACTTAGTTTTGCTAGTTCAATCGTTAATTCTGTCCCAAAAACAGGCACTTGAATTTTTGAAAGCAAATACGGTAAGGCCCCAATTGCATCTGCATGGCCATGTGTTAAAAAGACCCCTGCAATTCGTTCACTATTTTCTTCTAAATACGTAAAATCCGGAATGACGACGTCAATTCCTAAAAGTTCGTTCTCTGGATATTGTAATCCACAATCCAGTACAAAAATTTCATCTTCCACTTCAGCAACGTACATATTTTTTCCATTTTCACGAACGCCGCCTAATGGAACGATTTTTATTGTACTCACTCTTTTCACCTCTCTATGATTACACGTTCTTTAAATCTCTAACGTGCGAATAATTCTTTGCTCTTCTTCTGGTGTACAAGCAACTAGAGGTAACCGTAAATTTCCAACAGGAATACCTAAATGATTTAAGGCCGCTTTCACGGGTGCCGGCGAAGGCACTGAAAACAACGCGTTCATTTTTGGTAATAACTGTCGTTGAATTTTAGCCGCTTCCGGCAAGTTCCCCTGATCCAGCGCTTGATACATCTCATACATTGACGAACCGAAGACATGACTGGCTACCGAAATAACCCCTTGTCCGCCAAGTGCCTTGGTGGCAAAAGCCAACCCGTCTTCTCCAGTATACACTAGAAAGTCTTTTGGCGCTCTTTCAATCAACTCAGTAATTGCATCTAACCCTGCACATTCTTTAATCGCCACAATTTTTTCCAATTGTGCTAAGCGCAAAGTAGTTTCCACTTCTAGACATGCAGCCGTTCTACCAGGAACATTATACAAAATAATTGGCAGTTCACTTGCTTCTGCGATGGTTTTAAAATGTTGATACATACCTTCTTGATTTGGTTTATTATAATAAGGAACAACCGCCAAAACAGCATCGATACCAGCGATTGTCGCTAACTCTTTCACAAAAGCGACAGAGTCACGTGTATCATTCGTACCTACACCACAAATAATCGGAATACGTCCATCGATCAGTTCAATAATTCGCTGGAATAATTGTAATTCTTCTTCATGAGTCAACGTGGGTGATTCACCAGTTGTTCCTGCTAAAATAACGCCTTCTGTATGATTGGCCAATAAATAGTCTACCAATTGCGGTAGTTTATCAAAATCTATTTCTCCCGATTCTTGAAACGGCGTAACCATTGCCGTAATAATTGTTGCATTCGTTAAATCCATCCTATTCCCTCCCGAGTATACAATACAAACCTTCTAGTCGTTTTCAGGTACACGAAGCAAATTCATTTCGTGTAGCGTTTCAGCAATTTGGACCGAGTTCCAAGCAGCTCCTTTTAATAGGTTGTCTGACACAATCCATAAATGGAAACCGTTCTTCACGTCAACGTCTTGACGAATACGGCCGACAAATGTTTCTTTCTGGTTGACGCTATTTAGCGCTTGTGGATATAGTTGTTCACTTGGCTCATCTTGCAAAATTACACCTGGAGCTTGCGCCATTAATTCTTGGATGGCTGAAACCGATGCATCTGCTTGTTTCACTTCTATATAAACAGATTCAGAATGTCCTGAAATTACCGGAATACGGACACAGGTGGCAACAACTTTTAGCTTATTGTCTCCCATGATTTTTTTTGTTTCATTCATCATTTTCCATTCTTCGTAGGTATACCCTGCTTCTGAAAAAACATCGATTTGAGGTAACGCATTAAAAGCAATTGGATAATGTTTTTTGTCACTGCTAGCTGGCAAAATTTCAGCTGACCATTCGCTGACAGGTTTTCCCTCTAAAAAATCTTCGGCTTGTTCTTTTAGCTCATTAATTGCACGGATACCTGCGCCACTCACAGCTTGATACGTTGAAACGATGATTCGTTCTAAGCCAAACGCTTGCCGAATCGGTTCCAAGGCCACCATCATTTGAATCGTAGAACAATTGGGATTTGCGATAATTCCCTGATGATTTTTCAAGGCTTCCGGATTCACTTCTGGAACAACTAAAGGAACATCTTTTGCCATTCTAAAATGGCTAGTGTTGTCAACAACGACAGCTCCGCGCTTAACTGCTTCTGGTGCAAACTTTTCGGAAATACCCCCACCAGCACTAAATAATGCTAAATCGATTCCTTCAAATGATTCCGGGACTAATTCTTCCACGATAAGAGGTTGTCCTTTAAACTGAATCTCTTGTCCAGCAGAACGCTTAGACGCCAATAACCTCACACTGGCAATTGGCAAACTTGTTTCTGCTAACAATTCAATCATTCTTGTCCCGACAGCACCTGTTGCTCCTACCACGGCAACATGATATTCTTTTCCCATATTTTCATACTCCCCTCTTACCTTCTTGTAAAAGCTACTTGTCCTATTTTACCATAGTATTGAAAAAACCTACATAGTCAAAAAAATGATTTTTTTATTTTCCCATGATATTTTAAAACTATTACCCATCAAAGGACTATCCATTGACTTTTGACTTAAATTTGTTATAGTTAAAACGAATTTAATTATAAAGGGAGCGAAATTTCATGGCACGCGTAGAAAGTTTTGAATTAGATCACAACACAGTAAAAGCACCATATGTTCGCCTTGCTGGCACAGAACAAAATGGTGATGCGTTAGTCGAAAAATATGACTTACGTTTCTTACAACCAAACAAAGATGCCCTACCAACAGGCGCATTACACACGTTGGAACATTTATTAGCAGTTAACATGCGTGATGAATTAAAAGGAATCATTGACATTTCGCCAATGGGTTGCCGCACTGGTTTTTATATGATTATGTGGGATCAACATTCACCACAAGAAATCCGTGATGCATTAGTCAACGTTTTAAACAAAGTAATCAATACAGAAGTTGTTCCAGCAGTCTCTGCAAAAGAGTGTGGAAACTACAAAGATCATTCTTTATTTGCAGCGAAAGAATATGCAAAAATTGTCTTAGACCAAGGAATTAGTTTAGATCCATTTGAACGTATTCTGTAATCTTTAGCAATTAACGACAGAGAAACCCACTATTAAGCTGTGGGTTTTTCTGTTCTCTTTCTTAATTTAAACGGAGGTTTTTTATGAATCAAACAATCGAACAATTACTAAGTCACCGTTCCGTTCGTCATTTTAAAAAGCAAGCGTTAACGGACAAGCAGAAACAACAGTTAATTACTGCAGCTCAAGCAGGGTCAAGCTCCAATTTTTTACAAGCTTATACAATTATAGAAATCAAAGATCTTGAGCTACGCAGAGAATTGGGACGTTTAGCGAATTGTGAAGACTATGTCGTTAACACTGGTGTGTTCTATGTTTTTGTTGCTGATTTGTATCGTCATGCAACGATTTTGTCAAAAGAGGGGCAATCGTTAGAACCCCTAAAGACACCAGAATCATTATTAGTAGCTGCCGTTGATACAACGATTGCTGCGCAAAACATGGCCATTGCGGCTGAATCTATGGATTTAGGGATTTGTTATATTGGCGGCATTCGAAATGACTTAGACACAGTAGCCAAACGCTTATCTTTGCCTGAATTAACGGTACCACTTTTTGGATTAACGATTGGTGTACCAGAAACGTTAAATGGTGTAAAACCACGGATGCCTTTTGAAAATATTTTAAGCGAAAATCACTACCAATCAGACAAATTGACAGATATGCACGCGTACGATGAGTTATTAAAAGATTACTACGCCAGCCGCTCAAGTAACGCCCAAACAGCGGATTGGTCACAGAAGTCTTTATCCTATTTTTCTTATAATCGTCGCCCAGAAGTAAAAACATTTTTACAGAAGCAAGGATTTGATGTCTAAACAAAAGAGCGTGGGCCTACGTTATTTCAACGTAAGCCCACGCTCTTTTGTTAATTTTTATTTATCTTTACTAAATTTGTCTTTTAAGTCTTCAAAGCCTTCTTTAACTTTATCAGTTAATTTTTCAGCGCCTTCTTTAAGGTCGTCGCCGGCATCACGTGCTTTGTCTTTTACGTCAGCAAAGGTTGATTGAGCTTTTCCTTCAAGTTCTTTGCCTTTATCATCCGTAACTTTGCCTTGCGCTTCTTTTGCAGTACCTTCTACTTTATCTTTTGCATCGTCAAAACGTCCTTTTAAATCTGCCATGCTAATCCCTCCTAAATAATTAATTACATAATAAGAGTATCATTCTTAGCCATTTCCTTCAAATATAATGCATGAACTACGAATAAATGGTTATTTTTGAGCCATTAAAGCTTTTTTTGCCAAGGCAAAGCAACCAATTGTTCCTGGATTATCTTCTAAAAGAGGCGTCACCAAGTATTTTTCTAAAGGCGGTGTTTCCACATATCCATTGACTAATTCAGCAAATTTTTCACGAACTTTCGGCATCAAATGACGTTGTTTCATGACGCCGCCGCCTAAAATGATCACTTCTGGCGCTAATAATAAAGTCGTATTGTACGCCGCTTGCGCTAAATAATAAGCTTCTAGTTCCCAAGTTTTATGATCCTCTTCCAATAAATGTCCTTTTTTACCAGAACGACCTTCAACTGCTGGTCCTGCTGCAATCCCTTCTAAACAATCTCCATGATAAGGACAATTTCCTGCATACGTATCTTCAGGATGACGACGGACTAACGCATGCCCCATTTCTGGGTGGCTAAAGCCTTCAATAAACTCACCGTTTTGAATCGCTCCAGCGCCAACACCAGTTCCAATTGTATAATATACACAACTAGATGTATGTTGCCCATTTCCAGCAACATACTCACCATATGCCGCAGCATTCACATCCGTTGTCCAAGCCATTGGCACATCAAAATGTTGTTTCATAGTTCCTAACAAGTCAAAGTTACGCCAAGCTAATTTTGGTGTAGAAGTGATATAACCATACGTAGGAGAATCAACGTGAATATCAATCGGACCAAACGAACCAATCCCAATCGCTTTTAAAGGATATTGTTGGAAAAATTCTATTACTTTTTTCATTGTTTCTTCTGGGGTTGTTGTGGGAAAACTGACACGTTCTACGATGGTCAAATCATCTGTCCCAACGCCACATACAAATTTTGTGCCACCGGCTTCGATACTTCCTAAAAGTTTTTCTGTCATTGCAATATGCTCCTTCGTTTCCATTTTATAAGTAAGCGGATACATTACTTTTGATTAAATAACTAACATACACGTTTAGTTTACCATTTTTTTGTCGTTTCGACAGAACAATTTAACAATTTCAGTCAGGTTGCCCAATGAAATCTGGCAAGTTGCTAAAGAGCATTTTCCTAAAACAAAAAAACGAGCATTCACGGTTATCTAACAATGAATGCTCGTTTTTTGTTTATTGATTCTTTAGCGAAAAATATAACAATAGTCCGATTGCAATCCAGCCACCACTAAGTAAAAGCATTAACCAACTTAAAAGCGTTTCTTTTAGAATACTTCTGGGTTCTTTTGCATGCTGAATAAAACTCATACTAGTCAGCAAAGAAAAGAGGAAAAACATAAAACAAATGACCGCTAAACCGCCAGACAACCAAAACCAACTAGCCATTATTCTCACTCTCCTTTTCGCTTGTTTTTTGATAATTATTGCGCCAAATGACACTACAAATTGCCCCAATTGTGATTACTAACAATGTGTAGAAAGTCGGTAACCACCATGTGGGTAGGACCCATTTGACCGTAGCTTCTTGATTCAATTTTTTTGCTTCACGAGTGTTAATCGTAAATTCTTGTTGAAAAGGCCAAGACTGTTGTTCATCTTGTTGTAAAATAGCACGTCCTGTAAATATATAAGTCCCAGCATCTAGCGGTTGTTTACCCAAATCAAGATGAAAATTCATGGAACTATTTGGGGCAAAACGAACATTTTTTAGTGTCCGTTGTGCAATTTTTTTAGAGGATCCTTTTTTTATCACTTGACCTTCTAAACGAACTTCTGGAAAAATAGCAGCATACGGATTTTGAATGACCGCCTTTAGTGATTTGGCCCCTAAAGCAATTGTAGGTGTTACTTTCGTTAATTTCAGTTGGTTCACTTCTGTTAAAGGAGCATTCTCAGCACTCCTCATGGCAATCGCAACATTAAACCCGTAGCGACTAGTTAAGCCCGTTGTTTGGGTCTCTTCCTCTTTTTCATCTTTGAGATGCGCGTAAACCCCGCCTAAAACAACTCCTTTGATAGGCTGATCAAGTCCCTTCACCTTCATCTTTGCTGATACTGTTTGATGAGGCGGCACACTCACTTCCTCATTTTCTAAAGTAACTAAGTCTGTCAGCGGAACCTTTAACGATGAATCAAGTGGTTTATCAAAATCATTGTACACAATCAACCCATTATCATTTGTTGATGCATTTGCTAGAGTCAATACGATGGACAATTTTTCGTCTGTCTTATTTTTTATGTCTAAGACAATAGTGGAAGATTGCTTTGGTGCCAGAATTAAATCATAATAACTAGATGTTCCTGACACTTGATTTTCTGGTAAAACAGGCGTTACTGTAAATTTAGTCTTCATTTCTTCTGTAGCTTCTACTTTTGGAACAATAATAAAAAATGTAAAAAACAGAAATAGACAGAAAACACCGACTTTTTTTCTACTCATTTCTTCAAGATCTCCTTTATAAAGCTGAATGTACTTACTAGTCTAACAAATCAGCGAAACAATGATGATCAATCTTTGACCTTTGGGAAGGATAATCTTGAAAAAAAGTCTCCTTGAAAAATACCAAGGAGACTTTTTTATCATTCATTATAATATAATTCTTTTTTTATCTGTGTGGTTGATACTTCTGGCGTTCGTGGCAAATAAAGAACCTTTGCAGTTGTTTCAACTTCTAGAAAATCAAAAGCCCCTTGCCAATCGTCGCCCATGACTAACGTATCAATTTTAAATTCAGCAATATCGGAAACTTTTTGCTTCCAACTAGTTTCAGGAATAACTAAATCAACATAACGAATTGCCTCTAATAATTGTTTACGTTTTTCATATGAAAAATAACTTTGTTTCTTTTTTTCTAAATTAAAAGCATCTGTTGAAAGTCCAACAATCAGGTAATCCCCTTGTTGTTTCGCTTTTTTCAACAAATTAATATGACCATAGTGCAGGAGGTCAAATGTGCCGTAAGTAAGTATTTTTTTCATAAAAACCTCCATTTGTACTTTGATATTTCTTCGTTAATTATCAATTTTTGTGAATAGAAAAATGCTACTTTTGATTGACTTTGATGGTTTTTCGATCAAATTTTTTATTTTCTGTAGCAGTATAGATTACTAATAACTTACTCAGAGATTTTATAGAGAAAGACGTTGTTGTAGCTTTTTTTAATTGTTTTAACTGCTTTTGCAATTTCAACGGATTTTTATCTTTTAATAATTTAATTTTCGTTAAACGAAAAATGTGTTCCTGATGCTCAAATGAACGTTCAGAATCTGAATGACTAAAACGAAGATATTCTGCAAGCACCTCTTGATTTACAGCAACTTTTCCTTTTGGTAAAAACCATTCTTTGCCATTTTGATCTATTAGATGCCGCTCGCTTTGATTTGAAATAACAATTTCTTTATCGTCTTCAAAAAGATACGAAAAAAGCATTGCTTTTTTTATAATTATGTACTCATTTACTTCGTATGAAGACAATCTTCTTAATTCTTCTATCAAACTATTCCATTGATTATTTTGAACAAATTCACTTAGTTTGTGAATAGGTGGTACTCGTAAAATGAACTTCTCATCTTTCCCTATTTTTACGATATAAAAAGTTGTGTCTACGTCATTTTCCCAAATAAACAAAATAATCATTTACTGCCCCCTAGACTTGTTGTTCCGATACTTAATAGTCAAATAAATATATTTAGGAATTTGCATTAACCGATCGTATCTCTTCATTGTCAAACAACGATATAACCATTCCAAATTGTGATTTATATAAAATTCTGGCGCTCTTTTTACTGATCCAGCTAATACGTCAAAAGTACCGCCTACGTCTAAAAATACATTAGCTGTCAGGTGATCAATTGTTTGTTCCAAAAAAATCTCTTGTTTCGGTGAACCTAATGCTACAAAGACAAACCTTGGTTCAGCTTTATTAATTTGTTCCACAATTTCTTGCTGTTTTTTCTTTGTATAGCCATGTAAAATACCGCTAATAACAATCCCTGGATATTGTTGTTGAATATTTTTAGCTGCTGCTTCAACTACTTCTTGCTTTGCACCATACAAGAAGATTCGTTCCTTATGTTGATTTGCATACTCTAAAAAATTATCCATGACATCAATTCCTGTAACTCTTTCACGAATAGACCCACCCGTTAGCTTCGATGCCTTGACCACACCTATCCCATCTGCAATCCGATGAGTTGCTCTTTTCAAATATAACTTAACTTCTGGATATTCAAATGCTAACAATGAAATCTGCGGATTAACGCTAGTTACAATCATTTTCTCTTTAGCTTTGAGATAACTTTCTAAGTCATCCATAATTTCTTGATGTGTTAATACGTCAACTGGTAATCCCCCAATATATTCAGTGCGTACCTTACTTTTCACAAAATCCCCCCAAGATTCTCTCTACCAACTCTACTATTTTATTAATGCTCTCTTTTGACTGATATTGATTCCATTCTTCGTTAATTCTAGCAATATTATCTTTATAACTATTTATTGAAAAATTTGACAATGCCACAATCAACTGTTTTTCATTTTCAACTAACGGTCCTGGTAAATATTCAAAAAAATCAGGCTCAATTCCAGGATTTAATGCATATTTTTCTAAATCTGGACAAAAAAATAAAATGTTCGGTTGCTCTTTAACATGCATGTATTCAAAGACCACACTCGAATAATCAGTAATCAAGTAGTCTATTTCACTAAAGCTTTCAAAAATATGCTTTTCCCAAATAGAAACATTTCTCGGTAGTTCAATGGCATCTAACTGGATTGATGGATGTAATTTCATATAAAAATGAAACTTTGGCATAGCAGAAAAAGCCTTTATTGCTTGATTTATCACAAGCATCATTTCGTTCAATTCCTCTCGATAAGTTGGTGCATATAAAATTTTGTTATTCTGATTTGTTTCTCCTATCTCTAATTTTTCAAGATAAGCAAGACGTGGCGAACTAAAATGACAAAATTGAGCATTCTCGAGGCGATAATTGTTTCTAAAAATAGCTTCCATTTTTAGTGAATTAACGACAAAATAATTCATTTTATCATAAACTTTTTGAAACCTGATTTGATCCTTGCGACTTCTTTGATTCGTATGATACGCGCCCCAGCCAAACTGTTTTAAAGCCCCATTTGCATGCCATAACTGGATAACTACTTGCTCGTTTTTTAAAATTGCCAATTCTGGAAAATAATTATCTACAAAAATTAGTGGCGCTGACTTCAAGTATGAAATCGCCGTTGTAATCAGCAAAGTCTTCTTATCAAAAAGTATCGTCTTTATGCCTTTTTGATTTAAGGATGCTGCATATGATTGACAATTTTTTGTATAAAGTACTATTATCATTCCGTGATAGTGTTGTTCTAATTGTTCAATTAAATGTCCATCATTTCTTGGGAAACTCATTATGTACACAATTTTTACTTTTTTATGTTTGTATGGTCTCCGTCTTAATACTGTTAAGTACAATTGTTTTAGCACTTTTATATCCTTTCACAACCAATAGTTTTCTTATAAAAAAGATATGATCAAAGTCTTTAAAAAGAAAAAGCTTACATATAAACTCATTAAAACAAATTATACCTTAAAGATTCTAAAAAGACAATTGCACTTTACAATATGTATACTATCCAAATAATTTAAATTATACGGTATACGGGCTAGCTGTACTTTTAATTAAATAAAATAATATTTAATTAATTCTCTGAGTTGAAAAATGCATATCCAACAAAAAAAGAGGTTTCCCACCACAGTGGAAAACCTCTATAAACCTTGTCATAACAATGTTTTGAAAGACTATGCGTCTGGATTTGCGTTTTCGTCTTTGAGACCGTATTTTTTGTTGAAACGGTCCACACGTCCGTCGGCTTGTGTGAATTTTTGACGACCAGTGTAGAATGGGTGTGAGTCTGAAGTAACCTCAACACGTAATAATGGATAAGTGTTGCCATCTTCCCATTCAACAGTTTCTGAAGATCCTTTAGTTGAACCTGAAAGGAATTTGAAACCTGTTGTTGAATCCATGAATACTACTGGTTGGTAATTTGGATGGATATCTTGTTTCATACGTTTTTTCGCTCCTTTGCCCTGATCCATTTGCTGTATCAGAGTTATTTTGTCGGTATACAACAATGATATCTTACCATGTTTTCAGTTGGTATGCAATTATCTTTTTGGATTTCTTTTAATTTGTTTGCCAAACGAAACATCATGGAAAACTTCAAATAATTGTTGATTATTTTGGGTCCGTTTTAACATTTTTATGAATTGATCCGTATATTCCAGCGAGTCTCCTGACATATTATTTCTCAATTTCCACGTTTCTTCTAGTTGTTCTGGTGTCATTAGCAATTCTTCTTTTCGCGTACTTGATTTTTTAATATCAATTGCTGGGAAAATACGGCGCTCTGCTAATTCACGAGATAAATGGAGCTCCATGTTGCCTGTGCCTTTGAATTCTTCATAGATGACATCATCCATTCGGCTACCTGTATCCACCAATGCCGTGGCTAAAATAGTCAGACTGCCCCCTTCTTCGATATTTCTGGCAGCACCAAAAAATCGTTTAGGTTTGAAAAACGCAGCTGGATCTATTCCGCCACTTAAGGTTCGACCACTAGGCGGGACCACTAAATTATAGGCCCTTGCTAAACGAGTGATGCTGTCCATTAAAATAACTACGTCCCGTTTGTCTTCAACTAAGCGCATTGCTCGATCCAGAACCAATTCAGCAACTCGCGTATGATTTTGTGGTTGTTGATCAAAAGTTGAAGAAACCACATCGCCTTTAACGCTTCGCTCTAAATCAGTCACTTCTTCAGGACGCTCGTCAATTAACAACAGAATCAATTCCACATCAGGATGATTTTCTGTAATCCCATTAGCAATTTCCTTTAAAACACTTGTTTTCCCGGCTTTTGGCGGCGCTACAATTAAACCACGTTGCCCAAAACCAATTGGTGCAAATACATCAATCATTCGTGTTGATAATCTGCCAGCCGTTGTTTCTAACGTTAATTGTTTTTCAGGATACAACGGTGTTAGCGCTGGAAAATGTGGCCGCTCTTTCGCTTCTTCAGGATCTTTCCCATTGACACTTTCAACATGCATGAGTCCATAGTAACGTTCTGATTCCTTTGGCGGACGCGCCTTGCCAGCTACTTTGTCCCCATTTCTCAATCCGAAACGACGAATTTGAGAAGAAGAAATATAAATGTCTTCTGCACTTGGTCCATAATTAATTGGCCGCAAAAAGCCATAACCATCCTGAGAAACAATATCTAAAATTCCTTCCATGAAGAAAAAACCTTGCTTCTCAGCTTGTGCACGAATCACAGCTAAAGACAATTCTTTTTTGTTCATTTGGCTATAATAAGGAATTTTAAACTCTTTCGCGTACGCATAAATATCTTTTAACGTACTATTTTCCAATTCAGCCATTGTTAAATAGTCGCTCATTGATCCACCTCAAACGGACCTTCTTGTTCTTCGGTTTCTAGCATTTGAATATCAGCGCCCAAAGCAGTTAACTTTTCGATAATGTGGTCGTACCCACGTAAAATATATTCTACATTATAAATTGTGGTCGTACCTTCAGCCATCAAGCCGGCAGTGACTAAGCAAGCGCCTGCCCGTAAATCAGAGGCGACTACTTCTGCACCGTGCAATTGATTTGGACCATTTAAAATAATCATATTGCCTTCAACCGAAGCATCAGCCCCCATCCGCACTAACTCAGGGATATGCTTATTTCGTTGAGCATAAATCGTATCAATAATTTCACCAGTTCCTTGCGCTTTTAAAAGTAATGGCGTTAACGGTTGTTGCAAGTCTGTGGCAAAACCAGGATATGGATAGGTTTTCACCGTTGTCATTTTCAGATCATGTGACGGATGAACTTCAATCATGTCTTCTTCAATTGTCATCTTAACGCCCATTTCTTGCAATTTCGCAATGAAGCTTTCTAAATGCTCATAAATAACATTTCGAACTTTGATTCCTTCACCCATAGCTGCTGCCATAGCTAAATAAGTCCCAGCTTCAATTCGATCTGGAATAATCGAGTGACGACAACCATGTAATTCTTCGACACCTTCAATCCGAATAACGTCCGTTCCAGCTCCTCGGACTTTTGCACCCATGTTATTTAATAATGTAGCAATATCAATAATTTCTGGCTCACGCGCAGCATTTTCAATAATCGTTTTGCCTTTGGCTTTAACTGCGGCTAACATGACATTGATTGTAGCACCAATAGATACCATATCCATAAAAATTCGTGTTCCTTGTAAGCCAGCTTCGTCTGTTCTCAAGTACATCGCCCCATGTTCGTTGGTTACATGAGCGCCTAATGCTTCAAATCCTTTGATATGTAAATCAATTGGACGAGGTCCTAAGTAACAACCGCCAGGTAAGCCGACAACGCCTTCCCCAAATCGACCAAGAAGTGAGCCCATAAAATAATAGGACGCACGTAAGCTATTGATTTTTCCTTTTGGCATTGGCACAGAAACAACTTCTGTTGGGTCAATAATTAATGTATTATTTTCAAAAGTAATTTTAGCACCCATAATTTCTAAAATTTCAATTAATGAGTGAACATCCTGAATGTCAGGAACGCCATCTAAAGTCACGGGCGAATCTGCTAAAATAGCAGCTGGAATTAAAGCGACCACACTATTTTTGGCGCCGCTAATGGTTACTTCGCCCTTTAATGGACGATTCCCATTGATTACGATTTTTTTCATTTATATTCTCACCTATCTGTAATATACGTTTTCTAAATAAACTACCCAATCATTCTATCATAATCAAGCTTAAGAAAAAAGAAAACTTCTCAGGTATTTTAATAGAATGAAAAAATAACAAAAAATAAAAAAGACAGCCACGTGCTGTGGCTGTCTTTAACGTAACTAGTTGATTAAGCTTTGTTAGCTGAACCGAACCAATCAATGTGTTCTTCTGCATCTTTGATGATTGCAGCTTTACCTGGTGCTAATAATTTACGAGGGTCAAATCCTTTACCTTCTAAATCTTTACCAGCTTCAATATATTCGCGCGTTGCTTTAGCGAATGATAATTGGAATTCTGTATTTACGTTAACTTTTGAGATACCCATTGAAATTGCTTTTTCAATTTGTTCTTGAGGAATACCAGAACCTCCGTGTAATACTAGAGGTACATCAGAACCGACAGCTTCAGCAATTGCTTGTAAGTGATCAAATGCTAAACCTTTCCAGTTTTCTGGATATTGACCATGGATGTTACCGATACCACATGCTAAGTAGTCAATACCTGTAGCAACCATTTGTTTACATTCTTCGATATCAGCTAATTCGCCAGTACCGATGATTCCGTCTTCTTCACCACCGATTGAACCAACTTCACATTCGACAGAAATACCTTTAGCGTGAGCTTTTTCAACTACATCTTTCGCTAATTTTAAGTTTTCTTCGAATGGTAAGTGAGAACCATCAAACATGATTGAAGTATAGCCAACTTCGATACATTCTAAAGCAGCTTCATAGTCACCGTGGTCTAAGTGAATTGCTACTGGAACTGTGATATTCATTGAGTCTACTAAATTAGTAATCATGTCTTTAGCTACTTTGTAGCCGCCCATGTATTTAGCAGCGCCCATTGATGTTTGGATTAGAACTGGTGCTTTTTTAGCTTCTGCTGCTTCTAAAATCGCTTGTGTCCATTCTAAGTTATTTGTGTTATAGCCACCTACTGCATAGCCGCCTTTACGTGCTGCTTTTAAGAATTCTGCTCCTGATACTACTGGCATAAAAAATTCCTCCTAAGTTTTTAAAAACTTTATTTGTTAGGTGTTCCCTAACCAACGGTTCTATTTTAGCAGAATTCCTGACACTTTTCTAGTAAAATTCCCTTTTTCAGAAAATTTTTGTCTATTCTTTCACATAACCTTCATTTTTATAAAAAAACCTCCAGTTTTCCCGTTATCACTTTGGGATCTGAAGGCCGACTTGCTATTTTAATTTTTTCTTTGGCGGATAACGTTTCACCTTGTAGGATTGAAGCTCAGGAAATGTTCCTGTACTATGAAAAATCCGTTGTTCATCTTCATTAGCAAAACGCCCTAAAACCGATTGTGTTGGTAAAATATTTACAAAGGCATTCTCATCGATACTGTAAACTGCTTGTTCTAAATCATAGAGTTCGTAGCGAGTAATGACCATCATAATCATCCGACCTTCTGCACCTGAATAGCCGCCGATTGAAGGCAACAAGGTCATGCCACGAGCGATTTGTTGAGAAACTTCTAAGGCAACGGCTTCTGGTCTCGTAGTGACAATCATTGCTGTGACTTTTTGGTGACTGGTATGAATCATGTCGACCACCTGACTCAAACAGTAAATAGAAATAATAGTATACAACGCACTTTCCCAGTTAAATACAAAACCAGCCAACAGCACAATAATACCATTTAATAAGAACATAAAATTACCAACTGTTTTCCCTGTTGTTTTTGAAAGAATCAGTGAAATAATGTCCATGCCGCCAGTGTTAAAGCCCATTTTCAATGAAAGCCCTGCGCCAACGCCGACTAAGACACCACCCATAATTGCGTTCATCAAAGGATTCGTTGTGACTGTTACGATTGGCACAAACATAGTCACAACGGAAATGCCAATAACATTGATGAAACTAAGAATCGTTGATTGTTTCCCTAATTTTACAAACCCTAGAATGAAGACGGGAATGTTTAAAAATAAAATGAAGATCCCTGTATTAATATGGATTCCTAAATTTGTATATAATAATGTAGCAATGATTTGCGCAATTCCGTTCATCCCTGCCGAAAAAACTTTTGCCGGAATCAAAAAGAAATTCAAACCGACCGCAGAAGTCAAAGCGGTTATCGCCATCACTGCTATTTTTTTTATCGATTCATTTCTTTGGTAAGTACTAACCAATCGACTCATTTTTCTTCGCTCCTTCGCTATTCTTCTGACTTAGAATAACAGGTTCTATCCTAAAAGAAAAGGGGCTAAAAGCGAACATTGAAAATTTTTTTTGCAACGTTTCCATGAAAGAATGCGGGAAGATATCCCTAAAAATTGATCTTCTTATTTCTCTATTCAAAATGATTCTAGCCTAACCTTTTTTACTATTTCATGATATGATGAAGCAAAGAATATTTTAGGAGGTTTTTACATGGCTGCAAAAGAAGCAAGTTTTGATGTAGTTTCAGAGGTCAATATGGAGGAAGTCAAAAACGCAATTCAAATTGCCTTGAAAGAATTGAAAAATCGCTTTGACTTTAAAGGGTCAATTGCTGATATTAAATTGGAAAACGATAAACTAGTAGTCGTAGCTGAAGATGATTATAAAGTCGAGCAAGTGAAGGATATTTTATTTGGAAAATTAGTCAAACGCAATGTTCCGATTAAAAATATTCATTTCTCAGAAAGTGAAAAAGCCTTAGGCGGTACTGCTCGCCAATATGGTGATTTAATCAGTGGTATTGATAAAGAAAATGCAAAAAAAATCAACACAGCTATCAAAAACTCTGGGATTAAAGTTAAGTCACAAATCCAAGAAGACAAAATTCGGGTAACTGGAAAAAGTCGGGATGATTTACAAAAAGTCATGGCTCTTTTACGAGAATTAGATTTACCCATGGCTCTTGAGTTTAATAATTATCGCTAAAAAAATCCTTCAACTGTTAATGAACAGTTGAAGGATTTTTTGGTTTTGGTACCGGCCATTCTTGATTATTCAATAAAACGATTGGTCGGCGTTGAATTTTTTCTGAAAAAGCGGCAATTGCTTTGAAGACCTTTGGCATAAAATAAAACGCATTTAATTCTTCTAAATCCAGTTCTTCTTCTGCCGTAAACGAGACACAAACCTCTTGTTCTGAAAGCATAATTTCAATTTTCTTTAAAAATTGAAGTTGCCGCATTCCCGGCACGAAATAACCAGCCTTTGCAACACGAGAGGTTGTAATATCTAATTTATCACTAATGATTAGCGCTAGCGTCATTAGCTCTTCCGAATCAAAGCCGTTACTATGATTTTCTATAGAAGATAAAATTTCTTCTTGATAAGGCAAACAAATCTTTTGCTTACGAAAATATGCTTCTGCAAATTGTTTTCCCCGAAGTGCATGTCCTGCTTTTCCTTGTAGCGCACCTACATCATGGAGCAGTGCCGCAATTTTTGCCGCTTCTAAATACTCCTCTGAAACAGCAAGTTGTTTCAAAATCATTTCCGTCATGGCTACGACATTGTTTACATGAAGCCAATTATGGTATGCCCACCCAGCTTCTTCATCTTCCATTTGACCAATTGCATCATAAATTTGTCGAATTTCAGTATCTTGATGAATGCGTTCAAACAGCTTCATTTATTTTCTCCTTAAAATTAGTTACTGTTCCAAAAATTCTTTTAACTCTGTAGGATTTTTTTCGCTGTTTAAACCAACAATTAAACGAATCCGCGCTTTCGGTCCGTTTAAACCACGGGCAAAAACGACCCCCATTTTTTTCAAGCCAACGCCACCACCAGCATAATCATAGATATCTTCAGCAATGCCATTGGAACAACGAGAAACTAAAACGACTGGAATCCCGTTGTCTAGCATCTTTTGTAATGCTGGGAGCGTTTCTGGCGGTAAATTACCCGCGCCTAGCGCTTCAATTACTAACCCATCCGTTTCTGGGGTGTTTAATAATTCAAACATCCGTTCACCCATCCCCGCATAGGCCTTCACTACGTGGACATTTCCTTTCACAGAAGAAACATCGCAGACTTCTTGCGGTAAGACCTCTTTCGCAAAAAAAGCACGTTCTTTCGCAATGGTTCCAATTGGTCCAAAAGTTGGCGTCCGAAACGTTGCTACGTTCGTTGTATGTGTTTTTGTCACATAACGCGCCGTATGAATTTCATCATTCATCACGACTAAAACACCTTTATCGTACGATTCGTCTGAACAAGCAGTCCAAATAGCACTGATGAAATTATACAAGCCATCACTACCGATTTCGTTACTTGACCGCATTGCTCCTGTTAAAACAATGGGGATTTTTTTCTCTAAGGTTATATCTAAAAAATAAGCTGTTTCTTCTAATGTATCTGTTCCATGCGTAATAACCACGCCATCAATTGGTTCAGAATAAGCTTTTTGAATCCGTTCTTTTAATTGAAACATCCGTTCTAAGGTCATGTGTGGTGAGGGAATATTAAAAATATCTTCGACAACTAAATGAACCTTGCCAGAAAATAATGCTTCTTGTTCCATCAACGGATTTTTTTCATTCGGGGCAACACTTCCTCCTGCTACTTTCGACATGGAAATGGTCCCACCTGTATGAAGGACTAAAATGGTCTTCATTTGTTTCCTCCTTTGTTTTCTTTATTTTTTAACCAAAATTGTTTCACTTGTTGAATGAGTTGTTCATTGGTCTTTGCCTTTCGATACGCCAACCAATGCGGCGGAAAGAAACGCTGGACACTTGGTAATTCAAATCGTTCGTCTAATAACAACACAAAGCCTTTATCTCGCGCATCTCGAATGACACGTCCAGCCGCTTGCAAGACTTTATTCATGCCAGGAATTTGATACGCAAATTGAAACCCTTGCCCTCGCTCTTCTTGATAAAAAGTGCGAATCAGTTCTTGCTCCGGATTCATTTGTGGTAGCCCGACACTAACAATTATCGTACCAATCAATCGGGTACCTTTCAAGTCAATTCCTTCTGAAAATATACCACCTAAAACACAAAAACCGATGAAAGTTTCTTGAGGATTCTCTTTAAATTCAGCTAAAAATGCTTCTCGCTCTTTTTCGTTTAAGTCCGTTCCCTGAATTTGAGTTTTTACTTGCGGGTAGCGTTGGCTAAATACTTGATAGACATCATCCATATAGGCATAAGAAGGGAAGAAAATTAAATAATTACCTGTTTTTGTTTCACTTAACTTCCCTAAAAGTTCACTAATCTGTGGATAACTTTTTTCACGGTTTTTATAGGTTGTTTGAAGATGACTACCAATCATCAACAATTGATTTTCTTCTGGAAAAGGATACGGAATCCGATAACGTAGGCTTTCTTCACCTCCACCAAGCACTTCTTGATAATAATTCAGAGGTGTTAAACTTGCTGAAAATAAGATACTCGCTTTCCCTTTATCTAATCGTTGTGACAATAAATAAGCCGGATCGACACAAAATTGTTTCACAACGCAGTCATAGTTTCGCAAAGAAATAGACGTATAAAAGCCGTTGTCATAATACTCGCTGATTCGAAGATAACTTAAACAATCAAAATAAAAACTGAGAATCGACGCCAATTCCTCAATGTGTTGATTTTCTGGCAACCATTCTGCAATTACTTCTGTTAATCGATGTATCTGTTTAACTAATGAATCAATTGGCGCGCGTTGGGCAAAAAAATCCGTGTCTTTTTCTTCGCAGATTGCTTCAATATCATCAAACGTAGTTAAGACTTTTTGACAAGCTCTTTTTAATTGAACAGATTCTTTTTGCAATCTTTTTTGAATTTGCAAAACCGCATTCCTAGAAATAGCGGCCGAATACATCTCCCGTGAACGATTAACCAAATTATGGGTTTCATCCACTAAAAAAATATTCTCTTCTGCACTTTGGGGTTCTTCAAAGAAGCGCCGCAAATAAACCGTTGGGTCAAATAGATAATTGTAATCGCCAATAATTAAATCACACCAAAGACTTGCATCTAGCGACAACTCGAATGGACACAATTGGTGCTTTTGTGCATACCGTTCAATAACCTCTCTCGTTAAATGATTTTCATGTTGTAATAAATCCCACAGTCCCTCATTTAAACGATCATAATAGCCGTCAGCAAACGGGCAATGTTCTGGCGTACAATTTCGTTCAGTTAAAAAACAAATTTTATCTTTTGCTGTCAACGTAATACTCTTAGTTTGCGCTTGTTTTTCGGACAGCGCTTTGACGGCATCTTCAGCCACTTGCCGCGTGATGGTCTTAGCTGTTAAATAAAAAATCCGTTCACCTTCTTCTTCACCAATTGCTTTCATTGCTGGAAAAAGAGTGGACATTGTCTTGCCTGTTCCAGTTGGTGCTTCCACGAAGAGCCGCTGTTTACTAAGAATTGTTTTATAGACGGCTACCGCCAATTCTCGTTGCCCTTTGCGATACTCCCCGTAAGGAAAACTAAGATTTTTTAATGATTTATTTCTCAAAATACGCCACTCTTCTTTAAAAATTACCCACTGTTCATAGCGCTTCATCAAATCAGTAAAAAACTCCGCTAATGCAGCTTCTGTAAAATGGCGTTCTTGTCGTGTGATTTGTTTTGTGGTGGTCTGATAATAAGTGAGTTGAAGCGTTATTTCAGAAAGTTGTTCTTGTTGGCAATACATGTGACCATAACACATCACTTGATACCAAAACAATTCGACCTTTTCTGGCGGCAATTCTTCAAACGCTGGCTCGGATGTTTTAATTTCATCAATGACCACTTGCCCAGTTTCTTTCACAAAAATGCCGTCTGCACGACCTTCTACACAATAATTATGGCCATTTAAAGGCACCTCAATTTTTAAAGATACTTCCTTTTGATAAAGGCTCCCCGCTTCCTTTTGCAACATTCGATGAAGGCGACTACCTTCTTGTGGTGTATGTTCACTCACATGGCGAGAATCGATACTTCCCCGCCTTAAAATAAATTCGACCACTTGACGAACCGCAATTTTTCTCGTTGATTTCACGTAATCCCACCTATCTGCCTCCCTATTATAGAACATACATTCGCTAAACAAAAGCAAAAAATCCAAAACGAACACAATCATGCATTCATTCTGGATTTCTCTTTAGATTATCAACAATTAAAAACAACTTGTTTCTTCTAACTGTTTGGTTTCTTTTCCATTTGCTTTTGCCACGACCAATTGCGCCATTTGTTTAAACGAATTATTTAAACCAATGCCACCCTTTTTGGGCATCTTCACAATTGGCACTTGCTGATAATAGTGACTGACTGCTGGATTTTCTTCTGCCATCGCTGCAATTGCAGGAATGCCCGCAGCATTAAACTTACAAGCTAGACGAGCAGCCATTTCTCCAAAATTAGGATAATGCATGGCTGGTCCGCAAAGAACCGCATCGGCATGAAACTTTTTTGCAAAGCCAATAAATTTCTTTGCTACCTCTTCCTCGTTTTCCAAATAATATTGGTCACCACAATAAAGTGTCGCAACAATTTCCGCTCCTTGCTTCTGTAAAAATGGTAGCAATGTTACCCCTGGACCTAAGGGAGCTTTTTTACCACTTGGTTTCAGCTGAGCTTGTTCATCACTGCCAAATCCTGCTAAACTGTGGTTTAAGACTAAAAGGATTTTTTTCACGCCTATTTCCTCCTTATTTATAAATCATCGAAGTCAAAGGAATCAAAATCAATTTCTTCACTCTCTTCTTCTTGTGCTTTCCATTCTTCACGTAAATATTGGTCATCCATAACTCGAATAAAAGGATAGTAAATGAACATTCCTAGTACCAATAAGAGAGCTTGCAGAATTGATCCTTGCCAACCGCTGACTAAAAATCCTGAGATAATTGGTGGGGTCGTCCACGGCAATTGAATACCATTCGTCAATGGAACTAAGCCCCAATCCATAGCAAAATAGGCAATAATAATATTAATTGCGGGTACTAAGACAAATGGAATTAAAAGGATTGGATTTAAAACAATTGGCAACCCAAAAATGATTGGTTCGTTAATCCCAAAAACACCAGGAATTAGTGAAAGTTGCGAAAGCTTTTTAATTCGTTGACTTTTACAGAATAAGACCATCACAATGATTAATGAGAGTGTGGAACCGGCGCCACCAAATGTTGCAAACATATCTTGAAATTGTCCAGTGATGATGTTGGGAATTTCATGGCCGTCTTTGAATGCTTGTAAATTTTCAACAGACAATGCCCGCAAAACAGGATTAAAGACTGCGCCAACCACGCTACCTCCGTTAATGCCAAAGAACCAAAAGAAGTGTAAAAATAAATAAGCAATGCTCATTGCACCTAAGGTATTACCAAGACTCAATAAGGGCGTTTGTAGAAATTCAAAAATAACATCTTGTAAATTACCATAAGAAGTTAAAGCAGCCAGCCAATTGACTAAAAACATGAGAGTAACAACTAAAAAGCTCGGGATCAGGGCCTCAAAAGACTTAACCACTGTTGGTGGCACTCCTTCTGGCATTTTTATTGTCCACCCTTTACGAACAATGGCCACAAATAAACGAGTCGCAATTAATGCGACAATCATTCCTAAAAACAAGCCACTGGAACCCATCCATTTTAAAGGTAAACTAGTAACTTCATAAACCTTTGAACTATTTTCCGGTGTAAATAATGTTTGATAAGGCGTTACAATAAAAAATGAAACCAATGCGATAATTCCTGCTTGCATTGCATCCACATTGAATTGTTTCCCTAAACTATAGGCAATACCGACAACGGCCAGAATGGTCATTACATCAAAACTAGCACTAGCTGGAACAGACATCATTGTCGCCCAGTCTTTACCAAGCAAATGAGACATCCAAGTATCCCATTGTGGCAAAGGAAAATTAGCAATTAATAAGAAGACCGAACCAACAATCAACAAGGGCGTTGATAAAAGGAAGCCATCACGAATCGCTACTAAATACTTATTTTCTCCTATCACTTTTGCCAAAGGGGTCAATACGCGCTCTAACCAATCCAAAAATTTTTGCACGGTCGTCACTCCTATCTATTATTTTTTATTTTGCTTAATTAACCGCAGCGCTTCTTTCAATGCTTTTTCGCCATCCATCATGCCATAAATTTCTGGCGCAATTGCAGCGACAGGAATCCCTTGAGGAGCAAATTGTTCTTTTGTTTTTTCTAATAAAAAACGGACTTGTGGTCCTAATAAAATAGCAACAGGCTTCTCTGCTTCAACCACTTCTTGTGCTCTTGCAATAGGAAAAGCAGTAATCATTAAAGGCATTTGATGTTTTTCAACCACTTCCATCATTTTATTCACCATAATACTTGTAGACATTCCTGCATCACAAAAAAGATAAATTTGTTTTTTACTCATGTTCCTTCACTCTCCTCATTTATTCAATTGGTGCTTTGATTCTTTTTTCATAGGCAGCTAACCATTCTTGTGAAATCGGCTGAATCTCTGTGGTATGATTCTTGCCTGGATTTGCAATATAAATTTCTGGTTGCTGCATATCAGTACCAACCGTAAAAGTAAATTCCACATTCGTAGCTACGCCCCAGTCTCCCTGTTTGTTCATGGCCACCAGTGAAAAAGCTCCTGCTTTCCCATAACGTTGGGTCAATTTTTCGTGAAAAGCATAGACCGCTTGATCACATGCTTGTTGTGGCGAGCGCCCTTCCCCCATTAAACGGACGATTTCATAAGAAAGACAGCCTTTCATTAAATCTTCACCTAATCCTGTAGCCGCAGCACCACCAATTTCGCTATCAACATAAAAACCAGAACCTGATAGTGGTGAATCACCAACACGTCCTGCTTTTTTCATAAAGAGTCCCGAACTGGAAGTGCCAGCTGCCATTGATCCTGTTTGGTCTAACGTAATAGCGCCGACAGTATCATGCCCATCATAGGGGTTCAACTGATTTTCCTGAATTTCTTTTAAACGCTTTTGCCACCATTGATTAGCGCGTTCTGTCAACATATTCTTTCTTTCAAAACCGTGCAACATTGAATATTTCGTTGCACCTGCGCCAACACGAAAACTATTAAACTTCTCTTTACTTAATGCTTTAGCCACTGAAATCGGATTTTTAACATCTGTAATTCCTGCCACAGCACCAATTGCAAATGTGTCTCCATCCATATAGGCAGCATCCATTTCTAAAATCCCTTCCTCATTAGGTAAACCGCCGTAGCCCACTGACTTATAAAAAGGATAGTCTTCTACTTCTTTAATTAATTGTTCCACGGCCGTGCCTGCAGCACCTCCTTGTTGCAATTCTTCTGTAGCTTTTAGTAACCCATCATGTGCCATCCGCCATGTCGCAATTGCACCCCAAGTCATTTTCCATCCGCCCTTTCGTTAACGCTTACATTTCTCCACCATTATAACATAGTATATACTGTTTTGTATATACTGAAAATGAAATTTTAAACAGAAAAATAAAAGATTCACGTATGCGACCTCTACGAAACACATTGGCTTCTTCTCATACGTGTATCTTCTATTGGTTTTACGCTTCTGTTAATGCAATCATCGCTTGCATATAGATTTCCAGATTAAGCAGTAAATCTTTTTCATCCATATATTCATCTTGGTTATGCGCAATGCCTTTTTGACCAGGAAATGATGGACCAAAAGCAACGATATTCGGCATAAAGCGAGCATACGTAGCACCGGTAGTTGTAACTGGCGTCCCATCTAAGCCAGTAATTTGTTCATAAACCTTGGTTAGTTTTTGAACATTGCGCTCATCTTTTGGAAACAGCGTACTAGGGAGGCGGCGGATGACGGTCACTTCACTTTCTGGAAATAGTGCCTTCGTTAGCTGCGTGGTTACTTCGTTTTCTGTAATAGAAACAGGATAACGCACGGCCAATGATAACACCAATTGCTGTCCTCGTTTTTCCAACGCATAGGGCGTTAAAATCAATTGCCCGCTATCCTGATCCTTAAAGTCCAGAGCTACTCCTTCGCCATAGTGCTTTTCGTGAAAACTAGCGGTTAACCAGTCGAAATACTGTAATAAATTTCCTTTGACTAACTGTTCCTCGCTAATTTTCTGTGCCAATAAAGTAATCGCGTTCTTGCCTAGTTCTGGCGCATTGGAAGGAGCACGTTTTCCCGTGATTGCTGTTGTTTTTCCTGCAATCACCACACTTAATTGATCAGGCACATGGTCTTTTGCTTGATCACCCATAATATGACCAATTTGTTCACTTGAATCATCTGGGATGGTCGTTGTGATTTCATAATTAACAATCCCTCGCTCCCCATAAACTACTGGATATTTACAATCTGGAGTAAATCCAAAAACGGGTGCGTTTTCCTTCTCTAAATATAAGGGGATATCTCCACTCCCACTTTCTTCATCCGTGCCAAACATTAAGCGAATGGTTTTCTTTGGTTGGTAACCAAGTTCTTTCAGTAATTTCATTCCATACAGGCAAGCCAAGATAGGACCTTTATTATCTAGAATTCCTCTACCATACAAACGTTGATTTTTTTTCGTTAATTGAAAGGGTGGCACTGACCAGCCAGAACCTTCTGGTACTACGTCTAAATGACCAATAATCCCCAGATATTCTTCCGCTGTTCCCCATTGCGCATAGCCAACTGCGTCATTGACAATCTCAGTTTGAAAGCCATAACGCTCTGCAAGTTTCAGCGTTTCTTCCAAGGCTCTTTTCGGTCCTTCGCCAAAAGGTGCCTCTTTTTTAGGCGACCCTTTCACACTTCGAATCGCGATAATTTTGTTTAAGTCTTCATAAAATAAATCTTTTTGAGCGGCTATTTCTTCTTTTATCTTCATTCGTTCCAAGAACCTCCTAGCTCCACTTGGTTGTTTTCAGACGGGCTATAGCGGGTCAGTGTGTTTTTAAACGTGTACCGATCTGCTCGATATAAAGAGACATCATATAAAATAGGAGTTGCATCAAGCGCATAGGTGATAGAGTGGACTTGTAAAAGTGGTTGGCCCACAGGAACATTCAATAATTCTGAAATTTCCTCTTCAACTAAAATTGCTTCAATTTCTTGATGCGAATAAGCAATCTCGACGTTTTTCTCGATTAAGCAGAAAAGAGAGCCCTCGAAGTCTTGCTTCGTATGGCCTTGTACGTATGCCTGTGGCAAATAAATTTTTTCAACTGTCATTGGCTCGCCATCTAACATTCGGCGGCGAATCAGTTCATAAATCGCCTCATTTTTGCCCACTTGGAGTGCCTCCCGAATTTTCTCAGCGGGATGTACTACTTCTTCAAAGGAAATGACTTCTGTCTGGCTTTTTTTCCCGTAAGCTTTGGCTGCCTCAGTAAAACCTTGTAAGCCAGCGCGGCCACTTTGAATTTTCGCTTGCGACATCACATAACTACCTTTACCATGTCGTTTTACCAAAATATTTTTGCGAATCAAATCATCAATCGCTTTACGGATGGTCAAGCGACTGCAGTTATATTCTTTAGCTAAATCATATTCTGAAGGTAATTTTTGTGCACTTACATACAGACCATCTCGAATTTTCTTTTCAATTTCTGCAGAAATTTGCTTAAATTTAGGTGCATTTTCTGTCATTTCATCGCCTATCTTTCTTCAAAAAAATAAATTTCCTAGTATATACCACACTGTCTATACTAAATCAATTTTTAAGAAACCGCAATCATTTGTTGCGTTTCTTAAAAATCAAAAAAGAAAGCGAGCCACAAGTCGGTTGGACTTGTGGCTCGCTTTTTTAGGAAAAAAATATGTTATTTCCCTTTCATCCGTTCTTTGCCTTCTTGACACATATAGAGTAGCGGACAGGCTTCACATTTAGGCGCTCTTGCTAGGCAGTGATAACGCCCAAAGAAAATCATGGTATGGTGCGTTTTCACCCAGAGTTCTTTCGGAACTTTACGCATTAAGGTTTGCTCAACTTCAGTAACATTCGCATTTAGCTTACAAATTCTAAGGCGCTTGGACACTCGTTCCACATGTGTATCTACTGCAAAAGCCGGTTCGCCGAAAGCATCTCCCATTACTACATTGGCTGTTTTTCTCCCCACGCCAGGTAAACTGACCAGTTCATCTCTGGTTTGCGGAACTTCTCCATTGAAACGTTCTAAAAGTTGTTGTGCGCACGCTTTAATATTTTTTGCTTTATTGCGATATAAGCCAATGGTTTTTATTTTAGCAATAATCTCCTCCACCGGCGCAGCTGCTAAAGCTTCTGGTGTTGGAAAAGCTGCGAATAAACCAGGAGTCGCTTTATTTACCGATACATCGGTTGCTTGCGCACTTAAAATCACAGCAATTAATAATTCAAAAGGATTCTTATGTTTTAATTCACATTCTGCATTTGGAAACATCTCATACATAATTTCAATAGCTTCCATTGTTTTCTCTTTTGATAGCATGGCCCACCTCCTTTTTATTCACTGTCTTCTGGATTTAACCAATTGTGTAATGTAACCTTTGGTAACGATTCTTGTGCCTGACCTTGTTGTTCAATCTCATTTTGAATCATAGAATCTTTTCGTTTTTTCTGATCAGCAGCCACTTGTTCTTTGGTGGTAATATTTTTACGCTCCCACGCAAGTAAAATACGATCAATATATTTCAAACTATACGCCTGATTTAAAACGGCTTCTCGCAACGCTAACCGGATTAATTCAGGGGAATAATGGTCTGTGTTCAACCACTGACCAATCATTTCTAATTCAATTGGTGAAAGTGGACGTCCGAATTCTTTTTCAAAGCCTTGGTAAAGCTGTTTAATTTCATCTTCGTGGTTTGCGACAACTTGTTTTTCTTTGCTCGTTTGTAAAAATAATTGAATCTTTTGAAAAACAGGCAGTAAATCATACGTATCCATCATTTGACCTTTTTGGTTTTGTTGTGTTTCAATTCGAATAAATCCGCGAGAAACCAATTGATTTAATAACTTATAAATCGTATCTGGCGTTTTACCCATCGTCTCTGCAATCGCCATTAAGTCTGGAAATAAATCGCCTGCATTTTGCGAACGAAAAAGTTGCAGTAAAAAGAGAAATTCATCATCTTTCAAACCAATTTTTTGGTAATGATCAAATAGTAAGTTTGAGATCGTTGTTTCACCAGCTTCTAAATATTCACGAATTGATAACATTGTTGTTGTCCACTTCCCCTTGCTTGTTTCCCTTATTGCACATGATAAACATCAAAATAAATAGCTTTCATATAATCAATTAAATAACTAGGATTCAATTCTTCCCCCGTTGCATCATAAATTAATTGATTTGGTTTACGTGAAGCGCCGTACTGATGAATATGTTGTGTTAACCATTTACGGATATCAGAATAATCCTCCGAAGCTAAAATTTCATCAACAGATAATTCTTGTTTCATTGCGTGAAATAGTTGCGCGGCGTACATATAACCCAAGGCATAAGATGGGAAATAACCAAAGCTACCTCCAGACCAATGAACATCTTGAAGGACGCCTTCTAAATCATTTTCAGGTGAGACGCCTAAGTACTCTTGGTATTTTTCGTTCCACACTTTTGGCAAATCAGCGACTTCCAAAGAACCATTAAATAACATTTTTTCAATTTCATAACGAATAATGATATGCAAAGGATAGGTGAGACTATCGGAATCAATCCGAATCAAACTTGCTTTCGTTTCTTTTAAAGAAGCATAAAAATCTTCAAAAGTAATATCATCAAAAGTGCCTTCTGCGCATTCTTGGAAAAACGGGTATTGTTTTTGCCAAAAAGCCCGGTTGCTACCAATGATAATTTCATTAAAGAGCGATTGTGATTCGTGAATCCCCATAGAGGCACCTTCGCTTAGTGGCGTAAAGTCAAATTTAGGATCAAAATTTTGTTCGTACATCCCATGACCCGCTTCATGAATCACACCAAATGTTGCCATTGAGAAATTATTTTCTTCCCAGCGCGTAGTAATCCGCGCATCATTTCGATTTAGAGCTGTCATAAATGGATGAACTGTATCATCTAATCGGCCTTTTGAAAAATCATAGCCTAATTGTTCAACCACACCAATCACAAAACGGCGTTGTTGTTCTTTGGTCATTTTTCTAGATAAAAAGTCAGTTCTAGGCGGCGTACCTTTTTCCGCTAAAACGGTCCGAATTTCTTGAATCCCTTGTTTTACTTGGTCGAATACTTGGTCTAGCTTCTCAACCGTCATCCCCGGTTCAAATTGATTTAATAACACATCGTACGGTGTTTTTTCTTCTTTTTGCCAATAAGGAATGAACTCTTTTTGGAACGCAACGACCTTCGTTAAGGTTTCTTCTAACAAGCCGAAATCTTGTGCAGCGCGTGCTTTTAGCCAATCTGTATGTGCTTGGTTTAATACTTTAACATATTCTTGCATACGTTCAGCTGGAACATTTTTATTCAAAGCATATTCTTCTTTTACTTTTTCAAAAACCAGTTTCCCTAATTCAGATAATTCTTCAGGGCGTGTCTCAAAATAGGCCAATGCTTCTTGAATAACTGGGCCAATACTTCGTTCAAAATATAATCCGGTTAGATACCCTTCTACTTCTCCTCGAAAAGGACTACTTTTTTCTGGCATCCCAGTTGATGAATCCCAGTCTAATAATGTCAAGGCATTTTTTAGTAATTGAATTTCTTTCACTTCTTGTAAAAATACAGCTTCCTTCATTTTTTACACCAGCTTTCTTAGTCTTCCCGTGGTTTTCTTGGTGGACGTGTTCCCCAGTATTGGAATAAATCTGTTCGTAAGGCTCCGTTGTAAAGCTTCCGTTTTTTAGTAGCTTTGGCACCATAATATTCTTCAAAAGCAAGATCACTCGTCAGTATATACTTGCTCCAAGTAGTTAACGGACGGAAAACATGGCCCATTTCTTTATACAAACGGCGAACACTTTCCTCTTCTCCTAAACGCTCACCATAAGGCGGGTTAGCTACCATTACACCATATTCCTTCTCGGTTGTAAAATCTTTTAAGGCTAATTGTTTAAAGGTAATTGAATCACCTAAACCAACTTCCTCAGCATTCGCTCGTGCGACTTCAATCATTCGCCCATCAACATCTGAACCACAGATATCTAATTCAACATCGTAGTCTGCCTTTGCCTCGGCTTCGTTACGTACTTTTTCAAAAATTGCTGGATCAACCCAATCCCATGTTTCACAAGTAAAACTACGATTAAAGCCAGGGGCAATGTTATGGCCAATTAATGCTGCTTCAATACAAATCGTTCCAGAACCACAAACTGGATCATAAAAAGGACGATCTTTGCGCCAATTGGTCAACATCACTAAAGCAGCTGCCATGTTTTCCTTAAGAGGTGCGCCCCCCTTTTCAATGCGATAGCCTCGTTTAAATAAACTTGGTCCAGTCGTGTCCAACGTCAACGTCACTTTATCTTTTAGAAGAGCCACTTCTAATTTAAACAAAGCTCCTGTTTCGGTTAAAGGCACCGTCGCTGGACGATGGTAAACTTCTCTTAAACGGTTAACAATGGCTTTTTTGGTGATGGCTTGGCAATCAGGAACACTATACAATTTTGACTTAATTGATTTACCTGCAACTGGAAATTCTGCATCTAAAGGCAAATAATCTTCCCAAGGAAGTGCTTTAACTTTTTCAAATAATTCATCAAAACTATAGGCGTTAAATTCGCCAACGACGATTTTAATCCGATCTGCTGTCCGTAGCCATAAATTGGCAGTAGCAATTGTTTCAACTGTTCCTTCAAAGACGGCCCGGCCATTTTCTACTTCACAGGGAATCCCTAAATCGCGCAATTCTTTTCCAACTAATGCTTCTAAGCCACTAGCAGCCGTTGCAACAAGTTTGAATGTTTTTTCTTTCGTCATAAAAACTCCTTCTTGACTCTTTTTTATTGTCTGGAGCTAACAGTCCTGCCGACTACTGCTCCGCTTGTTTTTTGTAATTGTCCGCTTTCTCTGAACTAAACGGTCCTGTCCCGGCCTCTTTAGAACAGACAGCTTACTACTTTTATCTCAGTTTCTTTATTTTAACATTTTTTTATTCTTTTCGTAAAAAAAGCCTTCACAACTACGTTGGAAGGTCTTCCTGAATTACTTGTAATTTTCTATAAGCCATGTTCTGTATCACCAATTCTTCAGGAAAAATTGGTGACGGTCATCATCTATCTGCAGAGTAAACTCTGCCTCTTCTACTCGTTCATTTCCTTTAGAAGAGCGCCCCTACCATTGTTTGGGTTGCTCGCTCGAGGGGTTTACCGCGTTCCACCGATGGAGTTTCCCACATCGCTTCGTCACTGTGGCACTTTCAAGGATACTTTGACATAGTCGAAACCTTAGTCATTTTTCCTGCCGTTACTCTAAAAGAGTACCTTAGCTTATGATTTCGCTAAGCACGAACACTACAAGCATCTCAGCTTGTGCGAGCATGGACTTTCCTCAGCTTGCAAAAGCAAACCGCGATCACCCGAAAATTACAAATCTGTTTAGACGAACAGCAAAAATTTACACACTACAACAAGTGTCCGCTATTCTAACAAATGCTTTCTGTTCCTCGTGAAAACTTGACTTAAATTGTCTTGTTAAAATTGACGTGTTTGTGCATTATCAACATCATGATTCGCTGGTTCTGTAGTCATTGACGGTGCAGAAGGCGTTACAGGTGTTGAAGGTGTTTCATCTAACTTTTTACCAAAAACTTCACGCTCTAAGTTTGATAAACGTTTTAAAATATCAAAGTTGGTCACTGCTGCACTTTTTGGTACTTCTTGAGCAACACGAGGCGTTGGTTGGGCTTTTGATAATTGGTCTAATTTTGCCATTAAGCGGCTGTTTTCTTCTTGCAAGCTTAATAATTCTTTATTATAAGCTTCGTAGTCTTTAATGACATTGTCTAAAAATTCGTCTACTTCAATTGGGTCATACCCGTTCATCATTTTCGTTTTAAATTCTTTTTGTAAAATGTCTTTAGGACTATATACTAAATTTGCCATGTTTACACCTCATTTGTTTATTTACGATAGAAAATTTCATAGTTCCACAAATACTATTGTAACGAAAAATAGCTAGAAAATCAAACAGATTCTCTAATCAATCACCGAGTTTTGTAAATCATCCATTGTAATTAAGCGAATATCATAGGGTTCTCGTTCCGAAAAATGTTGTGCGTCCTTTAAAAAATACTCCGTTTTGCCAGGGTACTCTTTGTCATAAATAAGTAAGCTGCCCCCAGAATGTTCCAAAAGAAATTTTGTATGCATTTTTAATTGTGCTGGCGATTGATAGGGCTGGTGACTTACTGAGTTGATATAATCAGCCAAACTTTCCGCTTTCGTTAACAGTTCTCGATTTTGTTCATTCCAATTATTGCCAAAGTCTTTAAATGGATAAAGCAAACCTAGCTGGACTTCTGGATATTCCGTTTTTAATTCCCCAACTACTTCAGCTGTCCATAGTTCAACACCTAAATTGCCAGAAATCAAAATCCATTCTACTCCCGTTTCAATATAACTGGCTAACTCTTTTTTTAAGACATTTTTAATAACTGTGATTTTCGGGTCTTTTCCTTGAAATATCCCCAATTCAAAGCTGCGATAACCGGTGACATAGAGGGTTTTTATCATTTCCATAAGTCATCCCTTTTCTTTCAGGTCTTTTTTTTGGTATAATACAGGCTAGGAGTGTGATAAACGTGACGTTCCATTATCCTAACGGAATACCTTATAATCATCATGAAGCACAATCACCAAAAAAACAAGTAAAAAAAAAACGCCCCGTTGAATTTGGTAATCGCGGGATGGATTTCGAAGAAGCGATCAATCAAAGCAATCAATATTATCTATTGAATAAGCAAGCAGTCGTTCATAAGAAACCCACTCCTGTTCAAATTGTTAAAGTAGATTATCCCAAACGAAGTGCGGCTGTTATTAAGGAGGCCTACTTTAGACAAGCTTCAACGACTGATTATAACGGTGTATATCAAGGCCGTTACATAGATTTTGAAGCGAAAGAAACGAAAAATACCAAGTCCTTTCCCTTTAAAAATTTTCATCAACATCAAATTGATCATATGGAACAATGTATAGCACAACAAGGGATTTGTTTTGTGCTATTATGGTTTTCAAGCTTAAAACGCTGCTTCTTTTTTAGTGGTGAAAATCTAATAACGCATTGGAAAAACCAAACAGTTACTGGAAAAAAATCTATGCCGCTTGCACTCATCGAGAAAGAAGGAATTGAATTATCTTTTGGAATCGCACCGCGAATCCCTTATCTCGACGCAGTGGAACAATATATTCAGACACACTAGATTCATAAAGTTTTGAAAGTATAACAAAGGAGTTGCTATTTATGCCAACCGCAAATTCAGGCTCGCGAGCTGCTAGACATGCATCCAACACCTCATCGAAGTCGAGTTACAAGAAAAAGACACAACCGCCGAAAAAGAAAAAACGGCTTGTTTTAAAAATCTTTCTTGGCTTACTTATCGCTGGGATGGTCGCTTTTTTAGCAGGCGTTGGTCTTTTTTGGTTCTATGCACGACAAGCCCCAAAATTAGAAGATGACAAACTGAATGCGACAGTTTCATCGAAGCTTTACGATATTAATAATGAAATTTTTGAGGATTTAGGCGCAGAAAAGCGTGAATTAATTCAACCAAATGATGTGCCTCAATTATTAAAAGATGCCATTGTTTCTGTCGAGGACCGTCGTTTCTATAAACACATTGGTGTGGATCCGATTCGGATTATCGGTTCTGCCCTTTCAAATGTCAAAAATGGTGGATTACAAGGCGGAAGTACCTTAACCCAACAATTAATTAAATTATCCTACTTCTCTACAAAAGAATCTGACCAAACCTTGAAACGGAAAGCACAAGAAGCATGGATGGCTGTTCGTTTAGAACGTGAAAAATCAAAAGAAGAAATTTTAACTTACTACATTAACAAAGTCTACATGGCGAATGGTTTCTATGGAATGGAAACAGCGGCTGAAAATTATTATGGTAAACATTTATCTGAACTTGATTTACCACAAACGGCCCTACTGGCAGGAATGCCACAAGCGCCAAACTCATATGATCCCTATACAAAACCAGATACTGCTAAAGAACGCCGGGATGTCGTACTCTACACAATGTACGACAATAAAAAAATCTCGAAAGCAGAGTACGAAAAAGCCAAAGCTACCCCAATCGATGAAGGCTTAGTTCCATTAAAAGCCAGTGATGACAATCGAAAAGTCGTAGATAATTACGTCAAAGAAGTAATCAATGAAGTGAAAGCAAAAACTGGTAAAAATGTTTACACAGACGGACTAGATATCTACACAAACTTAGATATGAATGCCCAAAAACAACTTTACGATATTGTCAACAGTGATCAATACGTTGCGTTTCCAGATGATAAAATGCAAGTGGCTTCAACCGTTATTGATGTTGCCTCTGGACAAGTCCGAGCACAGATTGGTGGTCGTCACATTCCTGATGATGTACAATTAGGAAACAATTTAGCTGTTAACACCCAACGTGATGTTGGTTCAACCGTGAAACCAATCATGGATTATGGTCCCGCAATTGAGAATTTAAATTATTCGACAGGTCGCCTCATGGTGGATAAGCCAACGAAATATCCTGGTACTGACATTGATGTCTTCAACTCTGATTTAACATATCAAGGCGTCATTACTATGCGCCGTGCGATTATGGGTTCTCGTAACACGACCGCGGTCCAGACGTTTGATGAAGTTGGTAAAGAAAACATCATGCCTTTCATTAAAGGACTAGGAATTGACTATAAAAACTTAGAAGCGTCGAATGCCATTTCAAGTAACACAAGCGACGTAGATGGCGATAAATACGGGATTTCCTCATTGAAATTAGCAGCAGCATATGCGGCTTTCGCCAATAACGGGATTTACAACAAACCGTATTACGTAAACAAAGTCGTTTTCAATGATGGAACTAGCGTTGATTATCAACCTGATGGCAAACGTGCGATGAAAGACTCTACCGCCTATATGATGACGGATATGTTAAAAGATGTTTTAAACGGCGGAACAGGATTTAACGGTGCCATTCCAGGCTTAATCCAAGCGGCCAAAACAGGGACTTCTAACTATACTGATGAAGATTTAGCGCGAATGGGCACAACAGAAAAAGGAATTGCCCCGGATAGTACCTTTGTTGGTTATACAACACACTATGCCGTTTCTGTTTGGACTGGATACAATGATCGAAATACACCAATCTATCAAGAATACTATGGAATTGCCTCGGATGTTTATCGTGAAATAATGAGTTACTTGTCTCAAAATGTTTCAAACGATGACTGGGTGCAGCCAGACAGTGTTGTGCGGGTAGGTAATGAATTATACGTGAAAGATGCCTATGAGGTACCAAATGTACAAGTTTTACCAAGTACTACCTCTTCAGCACCACAGCCGGAATCTAGCAGTACGGTGGAATCCTCTTCCACAAAAGAAGCGGAAAGTTCATCAAGTTCTAGTTCAGAAAGTGCGCCTTCTTCCTCTGAAGCGCCACCATCAACCGAACAACCGGCAAGCTCTTCCTCAGCAGAGCAACCGGCAACATCGGAACAACCACCTGAACCATCAAGTTCTAGTTCACAAGAACCACCGCAACCACCTGAAAGTAGTTCTAAACCAGACGAAAATAAAGCAGCATAAAAAGTACGGGGCTCATCATGAGCCCCGTACTTTTTTAGATTAAAAATGGACGAAGTGAACTGAATCACTTCGTCCATTTTTACTTATTTACTTTCTTTATTTGCCAAAGCTGCACCAACGAATCCTTTGATTAAGCGTTGTGGGCGATTTGGACGAGAAATTAATTCTGGGTGGAATTGACAAGCCACAAAGAATTGTTTTTCAGGAATTTCAACAATTTCAACTAAACGATTATCTGGTGAAACTCCAGAGAAGACTAAGCCATTTTCTTCAAATAATTGACGGTATTTGTTGTTAAATTCATAACGATGACGGTGACGTTCTTGTACAACATCTTCATTTCCGTATGCTGCCGCAGTTTTCGTTCCTTTTTTCAATTTACATGGATATAAACCTAAACGTAGTGTACCACCTAAATTCTCGATGTTTTCTTGATCTGCCATTAAATCAATAATGTTATTTGTCACGTCAGGATTAGTTTCTGCAGAACCAGCATCTTCTAAGCCCACAACGTTACGACCAAATTCTACACAGGCCATTTGCATACCTAAGCAAATGCCAAGGAATGGTACGTCATTTTCGCGAGCAAAACGAATCGCTTCAATTTTTCCTTCAATTCCACGATCACCAAAACCACCAGGAACCAAAATACCATCTGCTGAACCAATTCTTTCAGCGACATTTTCAGCAGTTAATTCTTGTGAATCAACCCAATCAATTTCGATATCTGAATCAAAATCAAACCCAGCATGTTTTAATGCTTCTACAACAGAAATATAGGCATCTGGTAATTCAACATATTTACCAACCAGCGCAATTTTTGTTTTCTTTTTCAAGTTAAGAACTTTTTCTTCTAATGCACGCCACTCAGTCATGTCTGCAGCCGGTGCGTCCAATTTTAAATGATCACAAACAATTTGATCCATGTTTTGTGCTTGAAGTGCTAATGGAATGGAATACAATGTTTCAACATCACGAGATTCAATTACCGCTTCTGGATTAACATCACAGAATTGTGCTAATTTGTTTTTAGTGTTTTGAGAAACAGGTAATTCCGTACGAACCACTAAAATATTTGGTTGAATCCCTAAACTTCTTAATTCTTTGACACTATGTTGTGTTGGTTTAGTTTTCATTTCGCCAGCCGCTTTTAAGTAAGGAATCAAGGTTGTATGGATGTACATTACGTTGTCACTACCCATATCAGCTTTCATTTGACGCAATGCTTCTAGGAAAGGTAATGATTCGATGTCGCCGACAGTACCACCTACTTCTGTGATAATCACATCGGCATCCGTCATTTTCGCTGCACGCATGATTTTTTCTTTGATTTCATTGGTAATGTGTGGAATAACTTGCACTGTTGCACCTAAGTATTCCCCTTTACGTTCTTTACGTAAGACTTCTGAATAAATTTTTCCAGTGGTTACGTTTGAGTATTTATTTAAGTTAATATCAATAAAACGTTCATAGTGACCTAAGTCCAAGTCTGTTTCGGCACCATCATCTGTGACAAAAACCTCTCCATGTTGGTAAGGACTCATTGTCCCCGGATCCACATTAATATATGGATCGAATTTTTGAATCGTTACTTTTAATCCACGATTTTTTAATAATCGTCCTAAAGATGCTGCGACAATCCCTTTTCCGATAGAAGAAACCACGCCACCTGTAACAAAGATGTATTTTGTCATAATAGTTAAAAACCCTTTCTTTGATAATATTTTGTAGAGAGAAGTAAAACAACTTTGAAACTCTTACGTTTCTCCAAATAAAAAAGAAACAAAAATAGAAAAGCTCCCTATCCATTACGAATAGGGAGCTTGTAAGTTCGTTCAAACTTCTGACCTTCTTAAAGGTGCCCAAGTAGTATAATACAAGCAAACGGACATCAGGTCAAGTACTTCTATTCAAGAAAATAATTTTTTCTATTTTCTCATTTTTCTTAAGCATTCAACTAAAAAGCTTGACTCCTTCTTAGGAATCAAGCTTTTTGGTTTCTTACTCTTCAGAATATTCGTCATCAAAATCGTCTTCATCTTCAACATCATCGTCATCAATGATTGTTAAATCTTCTTCGATTTGTGGAATGTCTTCTTCATCATCGTCTGAATCTGCACCAATCTCTTGTAAGTCAGAGTTGTATGCTTTGATTTCTTCATCTTCATCTTCTTCATCATCGTACAAGATGTCTTCTTCATCATCATTTGTTAATTCAGCATCTTCTGGATCGTCATCGTTATAGTCAATTACATCTTCATCGTTTGGATTAGTGATGAAGGCATTTACTTTTTTACGTTTTCTACGACGTGGTGCATCTTCTTCGTCTTCTTCCAAGCCATGTGTAACTTCTTCATCGATTGAATCGATTGGATACCATGAACGTAAGCCCCAACGATTGTCTCCCAATGAGATAAAGCTACCGTCGATGTTTAAATCTGTATAAAATTGTGCTAATTGGTCACGAATTTCACTATCAGACTTGCCAAGATAATTTTGGATTTGGTTAACTAAATCAGAAAAATCCATTACATCTGCATGTTGTTCTAAAATAGCGTGTGCTACTTCAATCATGGATAATTCTTTTTTGTTTAACCCTTCAAATACATTAATTTCCAAGAGGTACACGTCCTTTCACAGTCTACTCCTTATCATACAAAAACATTGAAAAAAAATCAATTCTATTCTGCAATATTTATGCAGTAAATTCTAATTCTAAATGATATTCTCCGATTCGCTCTGTTTGAGAGTATAAATCATAATCAACTAAAATCTTACCAGACATTGGTTGGTCTTTTAAACTAACACGCAAATTATGGGTAAACGTACTAATCTGCAGCAAGCCATAAGGGGTTCGATAACTTGTATCTAATTTTTCCTGATAGCCAAATCTTAAACGCATCCGTAATTCGCCAGCACGAATCAACTGAACATGCCCGTCTGGTTCAATTTTAATGGTTACGGGGGTTGGTTCTGTATCCTCTAATAATTCTTCTTTGTAACGAATGTATAATGTATCACCCATTTTTACTAATTGACCTTCTAAGTCAAAGAAAAAATCTTTTTGTTCGTTGCCTTGTTGGACAATCGTTTTTAGTTGAATCGATACAGGAACGCCTGTTGATAAATCCATAATGGTCACTCCTTTTCCAAAATATAACTTTCTTATTGTTGACTTTTTCAATGTATTTGTCAACTAAAGTCAATTTTTCCTTGCTTATGTACCTTTTCTTATTGTATAAGCTCTTTTCACGGGTTGCAAGCATTTGTTTCATCTATTTAATAAGAAAACCGTTTACTATTTTAGAGAATTCCTTCAGAATTCGTTTATATAACATGCTTTTTTGCGTTTTTTGTATATAATATAAGAGAGAGTAAGAAAATAAACGTATTAAATGACGTAATTATAAATAGACAGGACGTTTTTTATGAGCACAACTTTTCCCCTTCACACCGAATCATTTATGCTCCTTGATTCAGGTTGTTTAACAAACAGTGACTATTTTTTACCTTTTGCCTTGACCGATGTTTTAACCACTTTTTCAGGAATGCAGCACCAACCAATCATTCATTTCTGGCAATTGGATCAAGCAATGATTCTTGGCATGAAAGATACCCGTGTACCACATCTAAAAGAAGGCATCGCTTCTCTGCAAGAAAACGATTATTCTGTAGTCGTTCGCAATGCCGGCGGTTTAGGGGTGATTGCCGATTCGGGTATTTTAAATGTTTCACTTATTTTACCAAATAATTCTGAACACAAATTAAGTATCGATGCGGCTTATGAATTAATGTGGGCTTGGCTCCGTCAGAGTTTTCCGGAGAAAGAGATTGACGCCTTTGAAATTACTACATCCTATTGTCCCGGTACTTATGATTTAAGTATTGGCGGTCAAAAGTTTGCAGGGATTGCCCAACGACGCGTCAAAGACGGTATTGCTGTCATGATTTACATCAGCGTTAACGGCAATCAACTTGCTCGTGGAGAAGTGGTTCGAGACTTTTACCTTGCTGGCTTACAAGAACAATTTGGTGAAAATGGCTATCCACCCGTTGATCCAGCAGTGATGGCAAATTTAGAAACGCTGATTGAGACTCCATTAACAATAGACGCCGTAAAAACCCGTTTAATCGAAGCATTACCTCAACAATTTGAAAAATCTATTGATCCAAACTTAACCGAACCAATTATAACCTCAGAATGGTTCCAAACAAATTTAACTGTCCAGCTGGAAAAAATGGCGCAACGAAACGCCTTAATTAAAGGAGAGATCGTATGACGATTCCGTATAAAGAGCAACGATTACCAATCGAAAAAGTTTTTCGTGATCCCGTCCATAATTATATTCATGTCCAACATCAAGTGATTTTAGACCTTATTAATTCTGCTGAAGTGCAACGATTACGTCGCATTAAGCAACTAGGTACTTCTTCTTTTACGTTTCACGGTGCCGAACATAGTCGTTTTTCCCATTCTTTGGGTGTTTACGAAATTACACGTCGGATTTGTGAGATTTTCCAACGTAACTACTCTGTGGAACGATTAGGTGAAAACGGCTGGAATGACGACGAGCGCTTGATTACACTTTGCGCAGCTTTATTACATGATGTCGGTCATGGTCCTTATTCACATACATTCGAGCATATTTTTGATACAAACCATGAAGCAATCACGGTCCAAATCATCACCTCACCAGAAACGGAAGTCTATCAAATTTTAAATCGTGTTTCGGCAGATTTTCCTGAAAAAGTCGCCAGCGTTATTACTAAACAATACCCAAATCCTCAAGTGGTGCAAATGATTTCTAGTCAAATTGATGCCGATCGTATGGACTATCTGTTACGTGATGCTTACTTTACAGGGACGGAATACGGAACTTTCGATTTAACTAGAATTTTACGTGTGATTCGACCCTACAAAGGAGGCATTGCCTTTGCTATGAATGGGATGCATGCGGTGGAAGACTATATCGTTAGTCGTTATCAAATGTATGTCCAAGTCTATTTCCACCCTGTTTCTCGTGGGATGGAAGTGATTCTTGATCATTTATTGCATCGGGCGAAAGAATTATTTGAAAACCCTGAATTTGACTATGATTTACAAGCCTCTCTGCTTGTACCATTCTTTAAAGGGGACTTCACCTTACAAGAATATTTAAAATTGGATGATGGCGTCCTCTCTACGTACTTTACACAATGGATGGATGTGCCTGATTCAATTCTAGGTGATTTAGCCAAACGTTTCCTTATGCGTAAGCCTCTGAAGTCAGCCACCTTTACGAACGAAAAAGAGAGCGCAGCAACGATTGCTTATTTAAGGGAATTGATTGAAAAAGTTGGTTTCAACCCTAAATATTATACTGCCATTAATTCAAGCTATGATTTACCTTACGATTTTTATCGTCCAAATAAAGACCGTCATCGTACACAAATTGAATTGATGCAAAAAGATGGCTCATTAGTGGAATTGGCAACGGTTAGTCCCCTAGTTGCAGCACTTGCTGGTCAAAGTCAAGGAGATGAACGTTTCTATTTCCCTAAAGAAATGCTTGACCAAGGAAATAAAAAACATTACGATTTATTTGATGAGACGTATCGTGAGTTTTCAAGTTACATTCATAATGGTGCGTTAGTTTTAAAAAAATAGGTTTTCTAGGAGGATTCTATGTCAATTAAGTTAGTTGCTATTGATATCGACGGAACATTGCTAAATTCACAACACAAGATTACCCCACGGGTCAAAGAAGCGCTCCAAAAAGCAAATGAGCAAGGCGTTCGTATTGTTTTATGTACAGGCCGTCCTTTGCCAGGCGTGAAAGAACAATTGGATGAATTAGCCTTATATGGTGAAAATGATTTCGTGATTACCTACAACGGTTCGCTTGTCCAAGCAACCAAAGATAATACGATTATTTCACGCTATACCTTGAGTTATGAGGATTTTTTAGAAATTGAAATGTATTCTCGTAAAGTCGGCGCTCACTTGCATACAATTGATGATTCCGCTATTTACACTGCCAATCGCAATATTGGTAAATATACGATTCACGAAGCATCTTTAGTGAACATGCCTTTGAAATATCGTACGGTGGATGAAATGACACCAGAGATGAACATTATTAAAATGATGATGATTGATGAGCCGGAAGTTTTAGATCCTGCCATTGCAAAATTACCATTACATTTTACCGAAAAATATACGACTGTTAAAAGTACGCCTTTTTACTATGAAATCATGAATAAAAATGCTAGCAAAGGCAATGCTCTAGCAAAATTGGCAGACCATTTAGGCTTAAATAAAGACGAAGTGATGGCCATTGGTGACAATGAAAATGACTTATCCATGATTGATTACGCTGGGATTGGTGTTGCGATGGGCAATGCGACAGAAAATGTTAAAACAATTGCCGATGTGCATACCACTAGTAATGACGAAGATGGTGTCGCTCAAATTATTGAAAAAATGGTTTTAATTTAAACATTCTTTTCAATAACAATAACCCTCAATCTAATCAACATAGATTGAGGGTTATTCGTTATTTTATGATGCTGCCGCTAGCCATTTTTCAACGGCCCAGCGGTGGCTTCCTCTTTTTAATAAACGGACTGCTTCTTCTGGTGCAACCCAGTGTAAAGTATTGGTCCTTTCTAAGGGTTCGCTAAGTTGCCTCCAAGTATTCGCTACATAAAAATATCCAGGATTATAATAGGCCGTTTGGCGATGATTCGAATAAAAATATTCATCGGCTTCCCCTAAATAACGGCCAATTTCTACACTAATTCCTAATTCTTCTAGCACTTCTCGATGGATTGCTTCTTCTTTCGTTTCGGTGCCTTCAATTTCGCCTCCTGGTAAAAAATAAGCTCCATTTGGCGCTTGTACCAGAACCATTGTGTTATTTTCTGGCTTTGAAACAATAATGTATGCAGCATATCTTGTTTGATAGGTCAATGTCTCTTCTCTTTTTCCAAACGTTGGCGTTTTCATTGGCGCACCTCTTCTCTTTTCATCTATTTTACCTGAGAAATTCCTTTAGAACAAGTCAGAAACCAAGCGTTTTTCTCTACATTTCACGTTTATCTATGCTACTATTAACGTTGGAAATATAATTAAGTTTGAAAGGGAGTTTTTAACTATGAAAATGGCTCATACATGTGTGCGTGTAAAAGATTTAGAGGCATCATTAGATTTCTATCAAAAAGCCTTCAATTTTGAAGAAAGTCGCCGTCGTGATTTTCCAGAAAATAAATTTACTTTGGTTTATTTAACTTTACCAGGAGACGACTACGAACTAGAACTAACTTATAATTATGATCATGAAGCATACGATTTAGGAAACGGTTATGGTCATATCGCCATCAGTACAGATGATTTAGAAGGATTACACGAAAAACATCAAGCGGCTGGCTTAACTGTCACTGACTTAAAAGGCTTACCTGGAACTGCACCATCTTATTACTTTGTTGTCGACCCAGATGGGTATAAAATCGAAGTCATTCGTGAACGTTAAAAAGTTTCACTTGTTCACTTACTGAGTTTTTTGTGTTTGAGAGCTGTCCGAGACAAAACTTGTCTCGACTTCTTCTCAAACACTTTTTTCAAAAAAAGTGCTACAATAGAACGTATGAATTTATTGAGGATGTGATGTTATTATGACAAAAAAAATTATTGGAATCGCTGGCAATCAACTTTTGCAGGCAGCTGAAGTGTTTCACGGTAACCAAGTGACTTACACCCCACAAGGTTTTGTTAGCGCTGTTCAAGCCGCAGGTGGCGTTCCTCTCGTTTTGCCAATTGGCCCCAAAGAATTAGCCGCTACGTATATACAACAAATTGATAAACTACTTTTAGCAGGCGGTCAAGATGTTGCCCCTGAATTTTACGGACAAGAACCCCATATAAAATTAGAAGAAACGAATCGTGATCGTGACGAGTTTGAGTTAGCCCTAATTGAAGAAGCCTTAAAACAAAACAAACCTATTTTTGCGGTTTGCCGTGGAATGCAATTAGTCAATGTTGCTTTAGGTGGCACATTATATCAAGATTTATCGATGTATCCTCAATGGTCAGTTAAGCACGGACAACAACCCACTCAACCAATCTTTGCGACGCATCGTATTGATGTTGAACCAGACAGTCAATTATCAAACATATATGGTACAACTGGTCAAGTCAACTCGTACCATCACCAAGCACTACATACTTTAGGAAAAGATTTACGCGTTACTGCTTGGTCCTCTGATGGCCTTGCAGAAGCAGTGGAATCAACAAATGAAGAGCAGCCTTTATTAGCTGTTCAATGGCATCCTGAACTAATGTACGCACGTGATGCCAAATCCCAAGCACTCTTTAACTACTTTGTTCAAAAATTATAGTAAAAACGGAGGGACGTCTTTTGCCCCTCCGTTTTTGCTTGCTATCATACTTAAAAATCAAAATTATCTGGATCTGCACCAAAACGATGATCCTTATTTAACTGATTAATTGCGGTTATTTCTTCTGGCGTTAATTCAAAATCAAAGACAGCAAAATTTTCCTGAATTCTTTTTTCGTGAACAGATTTGGGAATCACGATAATATCATTTTGTAAGTGCCAACGAATAATCACTTGGGCCGCTGATTTACCATATTTTTCACCAATTTTCACTAGTACTGGTTCAGATAATAAATTACCTTGTCCTAGAGGAGACCAAGCCTCCACGGCAATCTTATTTTCGGCCAAATATTTTCGTAGCGGTTCTTGTGTTAACGTAGGATGTAATTCAATTTGATCCACCATTGGCACAACATTTGCTTCTGTTAATAGATCTTCCAAATGATGTTGATGAAAATTGGAAACGCCAATTGCTTTGGCACGACCACTTGCGTAAATTTCTTCTAATGCTTTCCATGATTCTTTATATTTACCAGCAACAGGCCAGTGAATTAAATATAAATCAACATAGTCTAGCCCTAATTTTTCTAAGCTTTTATCAAATGCTTTAATCGCATTTTCATAGCCTTGATCTTCATTCCATAATTTCGTCGTCACGAAAATTTCTTCGCGGGGAATACCCGATTGACGAATGCCTTCGCCCACCCCTGCTTCGTTTTTATAAACAGCTGCCGTATCAATCAAGCGATAACCCGCTTCTAAAGCCCATTTTACTGAATTGGTTGCTTCTGAGCCATCTTCTACACGCCAAACGCCTAAACCTAGGCGTGGCATTTCATTGCCATTTGCTAATTTTTTTGTTTTATCCAAAGTCATGTGTTTCTTCAGTCCCTTCATTTTCATTACTTTTAGTATACTACGCATTCTTCTTTCACGAAACAATCACGACTTGTCAGGTCATTTTCTTTATTTTTAATAAATAACGACGCCAATAAGTCAGCACTCCGATTAGTGCCACAACTACAATTGTTCGACCGCTAACACTTCCAATCCACAGTTTAACTGCAAGTAACCAGATACAAAAGAGATAAACACAGGACCAATTAAAGGAAACTTTCAATGTACATGATTCCGCAATTTCGATTATCTGACTACTAAAAAAACGACTCCCTAATCGTAAAGCGACTGGATTATGGAAGATGAATGTTCGTCGCTTGTCAGCCGTCAAGCGAGTGGCACATCGTTCATCAATAAAAATTGTTACAGGTAATTTAGAAAGTAAATCATTTTTTGCCCATTCAATTGAAACTTTCACGCAGCACTCACAACCTTTAACAAAATTATAAAATATATTATTTATTTACAAAATTATAACATTCCTAAAAATACATGTTAAGTCTTTAAAAAAACTTTCTATTTTATTCCCCTTTCGCCGAGAGATTTAGTATACTAAAAGAAGAAATTTTAGAGAAAGTTGGATTTTTATGTTGATACTTGGTTTAGCCAGTACTGAAACAGTCGATTCTTCTGCTCCCGATTTAGCAGAAGCGACCGTAAAAAAAGTGAGCGCGCTACAACGCTTTTGGAACAATATTAATTGGGATGCCATTGTTGCTACCTTAATTGAAAAAAGTTTATCAATTTTATTTTTGATTTTTCTATTTTTTATCATTCAGCGAATCGGGAAATATTTAATTGATCGCACCTATGCAAATTATAGTAAAAAGCAACATTTTAGTGAAAGCCGTTTAAAAACGTTACACACTTTAATTATTAATGCATTTCAATATACGCTGTTCTTTTTCTTCATCTATTCTCTTTTGACCATTGTCGGTGTGCCTGTTGGCTCATTATTAGCCGGAGCGGGAATTGCCGGTGTTGCCATTGGTTTAGGGGCTCAAGGATTCATGAATGACTTAATTACCGGATTTTTCATTATTTTAGAACAACAAATGGATGTAGGCGATTATATTCGCTTATTGGCGTTAAATATTGAAGGAACTGTTACTTCTGTCGGATTACGAACCACTCAAATTAAAGCGGTTGATGGAACTGTTCATTTTATTCCAAACCGAAACATCACCACAATCAGTAACCTGTCTCGTGCCAATATGCAAGTGTTAATTGATGTCCGCATCAATCCTGAAGAAGGTTATGAAAAAATTTGTGAAGTGATTACAGAAGTCAATGAAACGTTAAAAGAAAAGTATATCGAAAGTATTCAAACTGGGCCAGATATTTTTGGCATGGTCGATTTAGGCAATGGCAACTTTGCGGTGCGAACGACCATGTATGTACTAAACGGCAAACAATTTGCGGTCAAAGAAGAATTTCTAGCCCAATATATCAAAGCATTAACAGAGGCTGGCTTTACGATTCCCAATACGCCCATTATTGCAAAATAAAAAACAGCCACCAGATATTTATTAGTTATCTGGTGGCTGTTTTTTCTAATTGTCCAATGATTTTAAAAAGCCACTAACTGCCTCCACTCCAAACAATAACGCCTCTTCGTTCGGTTCAAACTTGGCAGAATGAAGGCTATAGGGACTTGCCACGCCTAACCAAAACATCGTGCCTGGGACTTTAGACAATAGATAGCCAAAATCTTCACCTGTCATTGCAACCGGTGCTTGTTGAAATTGAACTGTTGCTTGTTTGCTCATGTATTCAATAAAATTCGTGGTACATGCGGGCTCATTCACTACAGGTAAATACCCTTTCTGATCAAGATGAACAGTTACTTCACATTGAAAAGATTGCGCAATACCTTCACTAATTTCGCGAATTCTTCGCTGCGTTTGTTCATTAGTTTCTGCTGTCAATGTGCGAATTGTACCAGATAAAGTTGCTTCTTCGGCAATCACATTGCAGGCAGTCCCTGCATGAAAAGTCCCAAAGGTAACGACTGCTCCGACCACAGGATCAACATTTCGACTAACGATCGTTTGTGCTTGCTGAATTAAATTTGTGGCCGCCAAGACCATATCATTTGCTTGATGTGGAAAAGCCGCATGTCCACCTTTTCCTTTTAAGGTAATGTTCACTTCACAAGTGGCAGCAAACAACGTCCCTACTCTGGTACTGATAGTTCCGACTGGCAAATCAGGATTAACATGAAGCGCATAAAATTCATCAGGTAACCATTCACCAAACGCGTGATCTTCATACATCAGCATCCCCCCTGCTTCATTTTCTTCAGCAGGTTGAAATAAAAATAAAAAGTTATTGTCTGGTTGCTGTTGACTTAATTCTTTCAAAACCCCTAAACCGATTGTCATGTGAAAATCGTGTCCACAGGCATGCATAAACCCTAGTCGTTTTGATTGAAAAGCAGAAACCACTTCCTCTTGAATAGGCAAACCATCAATATCAGCACGCCAGCCGATGGTTTTCTGAGGATTTTTGCCTTCTATGAAGACTAAAATCCCCGTTTGCCATGTTCGAACTTGCAGATAAGGTTGCTTCATTTTATCAATTTCATTAAGTAAAAAGGCTTGTGTTTCCTTTTCTTCTAAACCGATTTCAGGTATTTGATGTAGTTGCCGTCTAATCGCAATTAATTCTTCTTGCTCCACAAAAGCCACTCCTTCATTTTTGGGGTAATCGAAAGCCGCCATGAAGAAGTTTCTTCATCGCGACTGACTAATTTATTTTTAGAGTTTACGTAATTCTTCTAAAATCTCTGTTTTACTCTTGGTTTTATCATCAATTTGTTTAATTACTTTTGCTGGCACGCCTGCGACAACGGTATGCGCTGGAACGTCTTCCACAACTACTGCCCCAGCAGCCACAACGGCACCTTCACCAACACGAACCCCTTCTAGTACAACCGCATTCGCTCCAATGACAACCTCGTTTTCAATAACCACAGGTGCGGCACTTGGTGGTTCAATGACACCAGCTAAAACCGTTCCCGCGCCAATATGACAATGTTTCCCTACAGTTGCACGACCGCCTAAAACAGCGCCCATATCAATCATAGTCCCTGCACCAACGACGGCGCCAATATTTAGAATAGCCCCCATCATAATCACCGCTTGATCGCCAATTTCAACTTTTTCGCGAATCAAAGCACCTGGTTCAATCCGAGCATTAATGTCTTTCAGATCAAGAAAAGGAATTGCTGAGTTACGTGCATCGTTTTCTACAACATAATCCTCAATTTTTTCTTTGTTTGCTTCTAAAAAAGGTTTTACGTCAGCCCAATCGCCAAACAATGTTCCAGTTTTACAATTATTAAAGACCTTAATTGTTTCCGGAAAAGTGACTTCTTTTAATTGCCCTTTCAATGTTACTTTAACAGGCGTTTGCTTTTTGGCATCGCCAATATACTGAATAATCTCATATGCGTCCAATCACAGCACTCCTTTACTTCGTGTTATCATACAGAATAACGCATTTATGAGAAAAAAGTAAAGAGTTTCTTGCGTTTTATTTAAATTACTTTCATTTCTTCTTCTGATTTAGGCAGAACAAGATGATGTTTTTCTAACTCATGTGCCATATGGTTGACCGCTTTTAAAATTTCTTTGCGTGTAATGATGCCCTTAAAGCGTTGATTATCATCAACCACTGGTAAAAAAGAAGCATCTACTAATAAATGTAACACTTCTTCTAAATCCCACGATTCACCAATTACAGGAACATTGACTTCCATTACATCGGCCACAGTAAATTCATTCAATTTTTCAAAATCCACTGAAGTCAAATCAAACATTTTATCTACAACGTCTGTCAAGCCGATTAAGCCAACAAAGCGATCTCCCTTATCTAACACAGGAATCTTGGAATAGCGAACTTTCGATAAGACTAATGCCGCGTGACTTAACGGATTTAAACACATTACATTGGCGACATTTTCGGCAGGTACTAAAAACGTTTCTTGTTTTTCTAATAATAATTCTTTTACAGCAGTCCCTATCATGATTGGGTTGCCTCCATTTCTAATTCTTTAACACGTAACTTATTGTACCTAATTCTGCGGAAAAAGTCTTGGAATTCGCAAATTCTTCATAACTTAACAAACGAAAATTAACGTTTTGTTCTATTCTCCCCCAAAATAAGAGAACGCTTTCTTAAAAAAATAAAAACTTAGTTGTCCCATCACAGACAACTAAGTTTTTATAAAGGACCAATTAATCAGTCAATTATCCTTCTTTTTCACACGATTCATCACAGCCATCACTGACCATAATAAGCGGAAATCCCATGTTTTCTAAGATAGTGTTTATCCAATAAAAAATGATCAATTGGTTCAACATCTGGGTTAATTGTTTCCGTCAAACGTGCCATTGAACAGATTTCATCTAAAATCAAACTGTTTTCAACTGCTTTTTCCGGAGTCATTCCCCAAGTAAATGGGCCATGTCCATAAACTAACACTCCTGGAACTGCTAAAGGATCTAGTTCTTGTTCATGAAATGTTTCAACAATGACTTTGCCAGTCTCTTCTTCATAGTTTTCTTTAATTTCACTTTCAGAGAGCGCTCTTGTGCAAGGTACAGCGCCATAAAAAGTATCCGCATGGGTGGTACCGTAAGGAGGTAAGGCTCGCCCTGCTTGAGCCCACGTAACACTATTCAGGGAATGCGTGTGCGCAATCGCTCCAATTTCTGGCATTTTTTGATAAAGATAAAGATGCGTGGGTAAATCAGAAGACGGCTTTAAAGCATTGGTTTCCAATAGTTGTCCGTTTAAATCAGTCACTACCATCTGTTCCTTGGTCATTTCTTGATACTTGACGCCGCTTGGTTTAATTACGATAATCCCTAGTGACCGATTGATTTCACTAACATTGCCCCACGTTAATTTGACTAAGCCCAGTTTTGGCAAAGCCAGATTCGCTTCATAAACACGTTGTTTCATTGCTTGGATGATCGCTTTATTGTTCATAATAACCCACCTCTGCTAATTTGGGATAGAGATACTGCTGCGCGGCTTGAATTTTTTCTTGAAAATTCAAATCCGTTTCATTCCACATTTCAATTAAAAAAGGACCACTATAGTTTAACCGCTTGAGTGTTTTCAATAAGCCTGTAAAATCAACACAGCCTTCTCCAAAAGTAACTTCCCGAAACTTGCCTTCAAATGTGTCTGTTACAGCGAAGGTATCTTTTAAGTGAATAGCAGCGATTTCAGCAATTCCCTTTTCAAGCTCAACCGCCGGATTATTTTCCGGCCAAGCAGACAAATTACCTAAATCAGGATAAACATGCAAAAAAGGAGACGGAATTTGTTCCTTAATTTCTAGAAATTTTTGTATGCTATTCATAAAAGGGTCATCCATAATCTCAACAGCCAGAATGACACCGTATTGTGCAGCTTCCTCAACGCCCTTTTTCAGACCTTGAAGAAAAAATTCCCTTGTTTCGGCAGTTTTTTCTTCGTAAAAGACGTCATAGCCAGCTATTTGAATCACCCGTATGTTTAATTGATGAGCCAAACGAATCGCTTGAGATAAAATTTCCCGTCCTTTTTCACGTGTTTCTTTATTTAAAGAGCCTAAAGGGAACCGCCGATGACCACTTAAACACAAAGAATGGATAAAAAAATCTTCTTTCACCATTAATTGAGAAAGTTCTTGTAACTGGCTTGGTGTCCAAGCCAATCGTGCTAAACGTTCATCGGATTCATCAATTGACATTTCTAAAAAATCAAACCCTAACTTTTTGGCCCATGTTAATCGTTCTGCCCAAGTTAAATTTTGCGGGAGTGCTTTTTCATACAGTCCAATTCGTGCCATTTTATCACTTCCAAATCTGATCGATTTTTTTTTGAAAATCTTTGGCTGCTTGTTCAGGATTTTTTGATTCAGTAATCCCACGGCCCGCAATAAATGTTGCAACTGCCATTGTTTGAAACAATTCAAGCGTTTCGACAGTTAAACCACCTGTGACGGACACTTCAAAGCCTAAGTCAATTAGTTCTTGAACTTTATTCAAATCTTTCTCTCCCCAACTGCCGCCAGCTAAAAGAGCATCTCTACTTTGATGATAAATCACCTGATTAATCCCTAATTCTCGCCATTGTCGAGCTTGTTGCATTGTCCAATTTCCATATAGTTCTACTTGTAATTCTCGGACTTCTTTTTGAGCTGCAGCCATCGTTGGTAAGGTGGCGCAACAAATGACCGTCATGAAATCAGCGCCTGCTTGTGCGACATTACGAGCAACTGTACCGCCCGCATCAGCACATTTTGTATCAGCAACAATCGTTTTATTAGGAAACATGCGTTTTAAACAACGAATTGCTTTTTGGCCTTCTTGTAAACACAAAATAGTGCCAACTTCGATAATATCGACAATTTCTCCGACTTTCATACAATCTGCTAAAGCGTCTTCTAAGCTATTATGATCTAAAGCGATTTGTAAGTTTGGTCTTTTCATCTTTCTCCTCCTTTTATTCAGATTTTTGATAATGCTCTGAAGCCATATATTTTTCTTGAATTTCTTTTGCAGACATTACATTTTTAATGCCAATCACTGTGACTCCACGTTTTTCTGCTTGCTGAAACATTTGTAAAAAATTGACTGGAGTAAAAACAACGTCGTATTGGCTAGCAGAGCTTTTTCCTTCTGAAATGGCGCAATGATGAATTTTTGTAATCGGTACACCTAATTCTTTCATTGCTTTTTCAACACTCCGCATCATCATTAGACTCGTGCCAGAACCATTGGCACAGGAAACAAGTATTCTCATTTCAAATTCCTCCTTTAATTCTCTTGAAATTTTTTAGCATATTGTTCATAATCATTGACAATCATAAAGTAACCTTCTGGATTTTTCCGATACTGAAGTTGCGGAATTATTAGTAACCCAATCACCACCACTGCTACGCCAACATAGCCTAGAACTTTCATAATAATTGTAAATAACGGCCAAGCTGTCGCCCAATCGAACATGCCCAAATAACCGCCATATTGAGATAATCCAATCCATGTAGCAAATAAAGCTGAGCCACCTACTTGGATTAAACCTGAAAGGAAGGGGAATAAACAAGCAGCTTTTACTCCGCCACGATTATTTGCATAAACAGCTATGACAGCGTTATCAAAAAACAATGGGATAAAACCCGCAATAACGATTGTCGGAGACTTTAATAGAATCAGTAAGCCAATCATTAAAAACTGGCCTAATGCGCCAAAGAGAAACCCAATTGTTACTGCGTTGGGCGAGCCAAATCCGAAAGTCGCTGCTACGTCAATCCCAGGAACAGCGCCTGGTAAAATGGTATTTGAAATCCCTTGGAATGACTGCGTCAACTCGTCGACAAAGGTTCTAACGCCTAATTGTAAGATAGCTAAATAGACAGCAAAATTTAATGAAGTGGTCATGATATAAAAGAAGAAACTCTGCCCTTCTTGCATAAATTTAGCTTGAATTAAATAATCTTGTCCCAAAACAAGCAAGATAATGCCAAAGAAAAAGAGCATCAAAATGGACGTAGCAACCATATTTTCATTAAAAATGGATAGAAATCCTGGTAATTCGATATCTTCCAATTTTTTATCGACCTTCTCTGAACGATGTTTCTTTTGATCACGTTTTTTCAACCATTCTGCTAATTTTGCAAAAATAAATATGCCAAACATTTGTTGATGGGCTACCGCAAAACCAGCACCTTCTGTTAATTCTTGCGTAATCCCTACCGTTAAATTTGAAGCAACTGCCCAATAACACCCAAGAATTAAGCCCATAAAAATTAGTACTTCGATTCTACCTAAGTTAGGAAAACAAAAGAGTAAAATCCAGAAAGCGGTAGCTGCTTGTTGAATCTGAACATTCCCTGTTGTAAAAACGGCTCTCAATTTTGTATATTTTTGAAAACGAACCAACAAAATATTCATAATAAATGCAATCAATAACAAAATCATCACATCACCAAAGGTTCGTCCAAAGGTTTTCATCAATCCTGCATCGACTGCATTTTGCCCGAAATATGGATCGGTAACCATCGCCTGTAAATTAAATCGCTCTTTCAAGCCTACTAGAATAGGGCGAAAATTATTAACCAAACCACCAGAACCAACACTCAAAATAAAATAACCAACTGTCGCTTTCAGAAAACCTGCTAAACATTCATAAAAGGGCCTCCGTAACAAGAGATAACCTAATAACACGATGAAACCAATCAAATATGCTGGCTGTGTTAAAACGTTCGTAGCAAAATAAGTCCAACTATTTAACAAGAACTCCCCCATTGATTTTTCCCCCTATAATTGATATTTCTCCATAACTTCTTTAAAATCCATTAGCGTGTTTGTTTCTAACAAGTCAGCAATCACGCCATCCGTCATCAATAAATCCATCAATTGCTGAATATTTTCCAGATGTTCGGCGGGATTTTGGGCTGCCAATGTAAAAAATAATGTTGCTGTTTTTGCTTCTTGATCGCCAGCAAAAGTGACTGCTTGCTTAAATTTTGTAAAAGAAATGGCCGTTCCAAAAACGCCTGCGCTTTCCTCTGATGAATGTGGCATGGCTACTTCAGGAGCAATGATGATATAAGGTCCAAACGTTTCGACACACTGGATAATCTCATCGACGTAACTCTGATCGATGATGTGTTTTTGGAGTAAAATCAAACAACTTTCCTGAATCGCCTCTTGCCAACTAACCGGTTCTTTATCAGAGTAATGAATAAGCTCTTGCTCCCAAAAATAAGTTAACATTGTACATCCAGCCTTTCTTACAAGAATGAAGGAAATGGTGTATCATTTTCTTTAACAAAAACATCATCAAAGCCACGATCAAAGTTAAATTCTAAGTTGTCTTTGTCATCTGGATAAACAAATTTGCCACCCACTTGCCAAATATATGGTTTAAATTGATAATGTAAACGATCTTTTTTAAATTTCCAAATTTCCATGATTTCTTTTGGATCCGCCATAAAATTAGACCAAATATCATAATGAACGGGAATGACTACTTTCGCATTTAAAGATTCTGCCATTCTCAACATATCAACAGAAGTAATTTTATCCGTGATACCGCGAGGATTTTCGCCATATGCTCCTAAGCAAACATCAATTGCATATTGATTACCATGTTTCGCAAACAAGTTAGAATAATGAGAGTCTCCGGCGTGATATACCGTACCACCTGAGGTTTCAAATAGATAATTGACAGCTAGTTCATTCATGTCCTGAGGCATTTTACCTTTAAATGTATTTTCAGGATCATCAGAAGTAATTAGCGCGGTTCGATCAAAAGCTTCCAAGGCCACTACATTCACATCATTCACTTTTATTTCTTGACCAGGCTCTATGACCCGTGTTTTTTCTGCCGGAACACCCCAATGCTGCCATGTTTTCACTACTTCTTTTGGACCAATAAATAGAGCCTTAGGACAATTTTGATGAACAGCAGCAGCTGTGTGAATATCCAAATGGTCTGAATGAATATGTGTGACAACTAAAGCATCTACCTCTTTTATTTCAAAAGGATCAATCACAAAAGGTTGTGTTCTTAAATTAGGTTGCATTTTTTGGCAACCACTCATGCGCATCATTTGATGGCCATTTTTCATTAAGCCGTTCCCGTGCGTTTGTTTTCCTGTTCCACACCATAAATCACATAAAATATTCGTGTTCTCATGCGTTTTCAGCCAAATGCCTGTACAACCAAGCCACCAAAGTGCAACCGTTCCTTGAAGCACAGTTGTCTGATTAATTTCTTCGTTTAAATAAGTGCCCCATTCTGGAAATGTCGCCTTCAACCAACTTTCTTTTGTAATTTCATGAATCGATTTGCTCATGCTACCACTCCTCTTCTCAAATGATTGTGTTATGCTTTATAAGAAAATCATAGCCGCAAAAAATCACAATGAAAACCCTTTTATATGATTGTTTGCACTTTTAATGATTCTTTTACGTGTTTTGTTTTCCTATGAGTTATACTATTTCATGGGGGACCGTGTCCAAAAAAATAACTAAAGGAGGTTGTATTACTTGAAAAGTTCATTAGAAACCATTGAAAAAAGGCAACAAAACATTCTCGCGCTGCTGCAAAAAAACAAACAAATGACTACCTATAAATTAGCAGATGCTTTAAATGTTTCCTTAAGCACAATTCGTCGTGATTTAAATGTCTTAGAAACTAAGAATGACATCATTCGAAAATATGGGTATTGTATTTACAACGACCAAAATCAGAAAGACTTTGATCAATCAGGACCGGAGTTATTAAAACAAGCCATTGCTCGTGTTGCTTGTAGCTATCTAAGTGATTATGATACCGTTTTCATTAATTCAAGTTCCACTGCTTTGAATATTCTCCATTATTTAAAGGCCGATCATCTGACCATCGTAACGAATAATTTAAAAATTGCCACCAAGCCTCATGTTTCTCAATACAATTATATTTTGACCGGAGGTGAATTACGTTTTCCCAAAGAAGTTCTGGTAGGAGATATTGCCATTAACACAATCACCGCAACGCATGCCGATGTTTGCGTAATTGGCTGTAGCGGGGTCAGTTTAGAACATGGCGTCACTACAAAAATTTTCAATGAAGCAAAAATTAATGAGCTTATGATAAAACAAACAACAAAAGTAAAAATTCTGGTCGCGGACCATCGAAAAATCGGCTTGACTTCTAAATTTAAAATTGCTGATATTACCGCTTTTGATTGTTTGATTACAGACAAACATTGCTCATCAACTTTAATTACAGAACTTCGTAAGACCGGCTTAAAGGTTATCCAAGTTGACTAAAAAAAGAGCGTAGGACAAAAATCCAAAAGAGATTTTTGTCCTACGCTCAAAATTTGATAAATAAAAAAGGAGCACTTATTTCTTAACATTCACTTACTTCGTAAACGTTGCCTTTAATCGTTCCAACGGTTGGTGCTCTTTGTTATAGTACTGAACGAGATATTGTTCAGGTGTACTTTCAATTATGGCATATGTTTTCTCTTGAACTGGTCCACGAGGTAAACGAATACTTCCCGGATTAACAAAGAGAATGTTATTGTGTCGCTCTGCACCAAGTACATGAGTGTGACCAAATAAGGCAATTGTCGCTCCTGCTTCTTCCGCTTGTAAAGCAAGTGTCGTGAGCCCCATTCTAACATTGGCCAAATGACCATGTGTCATATAAATAACTTGATCCCCCACTTTTTTAGTCACAGTTTTGGGAAATTCATCATAAAAATCACAATTTCCTTGGACTACAATTAATTTCTGCCAAAGTTCATCTGTCGGTTCTAATTCAGAATCACCACAGTGAAAGAGTGCATCGACTTGTCCTTCATAATGATTCACTAAGTCAACTAAACAGTCACGGTCGCCATGATTATCGCTTACTACCAAGATTTTCATACGTTTCAACTCCTATTTTTTTAGCCATTCTTCCCATTGTTCTTTTAATTTTGCCACTGCTTGTCCACGATGACTAACTTTATTTTTCTCTTCTCCAGACAATTCAGCTGCCGTCTTACCAAGCTCTGGGACATAGAAAAGTGAATCGTACCCAAAGCCTCCTTCACCACGAGGAATCGTGCCGACTTCTCCGGGCCATTCAGCTTCGACCACCAGACTTTCTTTCTTTGGTTCAGCAAAAACCAATGTACAATGGAAACGCGCTTGTCTTTTTTCTTTTGGCACGCCCGTTAACTCATGCAATAGTTTCGCATTATTTGAAGCATCGTTAGTTGGTTCACCAGCAAAACGAGCAGAATAGATTCCTGGCATTCCCCCTAACGCATCAACAATTAATCCTGAATCATCTGCTAATACTGGTTTCTGTAAAATTTCTGCAATTGTTTCAGCTTTTAGACGAGCATTTTCTTCAAATGTTCGACCAGTTTCTTCTACATCTGGCAAATTCGGATAATCTAATAACGTCTTAACCGTATATCCTTTTTCACCAAAAATTGAACTAAACTCTTTCGCTTTACCAGGATTTCTAGTTGCAATGACAATCACTTTCTCTTCTGAATCTTGCGAAGGGACTTCTTCAGAGGCTAAAGCATAAAGCGCTTCTTTCTGATACGCAATTAATTCCTCAATCCCTGTTTTTCCATAAAAGAGCATGGCATTTAACTCATCTCCTGAGAAGGTAGCTTCTTCACCCGTTCCTTGAATTTCCACAAATTCACCAGACTCGGTCATCACGATGTTCATATCCACTGCAGCATTCGAATCCTCTGCGTAATCTAAGTCCAGCACACAATAACCATCGGGTAAAATGCCCACGCTGACAGCTGCTAAATGCTCTTTAATCGGGTCTTCCGCTAGCGCACCAGTCATCAATAAATGATTAACTGCTAAGCGTAGAGCAACAAAAGCGCCTGTAATACTAGCAGTACGGGTTCCACCATCTGCTTGAATCACATCACAATCGACAACAACGCTCCGTTCCCCTAACTTTTCTAAGTCAACAACAGCTCGCAATGACCGCCCAATCAAACGTTGAATCTCCATTGTTCGCCCTGTTAATTTTCCTTTCGCACTTTCCCGAATATTTCTTGTGTTCGTCGCGCGAGGGAGCATGCTATATTCAGCTGCTACCCAACCTGTTCCCCCGCCTCGTAAAAATGGGGGAACCTTTTCTTCGACAGTGGCTGAGCAAATTACTTTTGTATCGCCAAACGAAATAACCACCGAACCTTCTGGATGTTTAAAAACATTGGTTTCAATAGTGATCTTTCGCAATTCTTTTGGTGCACGACTATCATGTCTAATCATTTTCGTTTCCTCCTAAGTGAATCTGTTGTGCTTTTAAGTTCTCTATACCAAGCCAACTGCTTGCAATCTCTTCAAACATTTTTGCAGAACCAGTTGTATAAAATTCATGGGGCTGTGTAGGCGCTTCAGGCGTATGGGCAATGTCAAAATAATCGAGAAGCATGCTAACTTCGCCAACTGTTTCGGCTCCTGAGTCAATTAATGTCACATGATTTCCCATCACATTTTGAATCACCGGACGTAACAACGGGTAATGGGTACAACCTAAAATCAACGTATCAAGTCCTTTTAATTGTAATGCTTGAAGGGTTTCTGCCACAATTTTTTTGGCTACGGAAGAACGATATTGATTGCTTTCAACAATGGGGACAAATTTAGGGCAAGCTAAACTAGTCACCTCAATTGCTGGTGCCTTACTTTTAATGGCGATTTCATAGGACGCACTTTTGATTGTCCCTAACGTACCTATGACACCAATTTTGTTATTTTTTGTGACTTTAACGGCTGCTCGTGCGCCAGGTAAAATAACACCGACAACTGGAATTGGCAAGGCAGCTTTAATTTCTTCTAATGCGACAGCCGTCGCGGTATTACATGCGATTACTAGCATTTTTATTCGTTTTTTCAATAAAAAATCGGCCATTTCCCAAGTAAACTGAACGACTTGTTCGGCTGGTCGTGGGCCATATGGGCAACGGGCTGTATCTCCTAAATAAATTAATCGTTCATTTGGTAATTGTTTTAGCGCTTCCTTTAAAACAGTTAATCCACCAACGCCAGAATCAATTAATCCAATGGCTTCTTGATTGCTCATTCTCATCCTACCTTTGCCTTTTATTCACTGCCTTTATTTTCTACTTTTTAAGGACTATTGTCAATTTTTCCTGTTTTGCTCTCATTTATTTCTTTTTTTGAAGGAAATCTTTTTCGATTAAAAAACTAGTAATTCATTTTTTTGTATGTTATAATTCCTAACATTGAGAATACAATTAGAAATACATTTGGTTAATTTAATTTAAATAACACGTTTCTCACCGAATCCTCTGTTATCTTTTCTACCAAATGATTGCAAAGGAGACTGCCTATGATTTCTTTAGAACATGTAAATAAGTATTTTGGGGAGCATCACGTTTTAAAAGATATTACTTTAAATGTAGAACAAGGAGAAAAAATTGTCATTATCGGACCCTCTGGCTCTGGCAAAAGTACATTAATTCGGTGTATGAACCAATTGGAAAAAGTCAATGATGGTTCCGTCGTAATTGATAACATTGACATCACCAAACCGAAGGCACCCATTCAAAAGGTTCGCCAGAAAGTTGCCATGGTCTTTCAAAATTTTAACTTATATGCTCACAAAACGATTATTGATAATTTAACGTTAGCACCGATTAAAGTGATGGGCGTTCCCAAAGAAGAAGCGGTTCGTACTGGCATGGAGTATTTAGAACGGGTCGGCTTAGCTGATAAAGCTTCTGCTTATCCTTCGCAGCTTTCTGGCGGGCAGCAACAACGGGTCGCTATTGCTCGTGCCTTAAATATGCATCCTGAGATTATCCTTTTTGATGAACCGACTTCGGCACTTGATCCAGAAATGATTCAAGAAGTTTTAGATGTAATGGTCGATCTTTCCAAACAAAATATTACCATGGTTTGTGTCACACATGAGATGGGCTTTGCTCGTCAAGTGGCTGACCGTGTAATCTTTATGGACCAAGGAGAGATTATTGAACAAGGAACACCTGAACATTTCTTTACAAGCACTGAAAACCCTCGTGCAAAAGAATTTCTAAGCAAAATTATTCATAACGGGTAATGAATAAAAAAACAAAAAATTGGAGGAATGAACAATGAAAAAACAAAATAAATGGCTAGCTGGACTCTCCTTACTTGTATTAGCAGGCATCATTGTTGGCTGTGGTAGCGGCAACAATGACTCAACTTCCAAAAGTGCTTCATCAAACAAAACGGTCACAGTAGAACAATTAAAAAAAGCGGGGAAAATTAAAGTAGGTGTCAAAGAAGACATTCCTAATTTTGGCTATATGAATCCTGATACAAATAAAAATGAAGGAATGGAACCAGATATTGCACGCTTGATTGCGAAAGAAATTACCGGCAGCGAAGAGAATGTGGAATTTGTGGGCGTGACAGCGAAAACGCGCGGTCCCCTTTTAGACAATGGTGAACTAGATATGGTAATTGCTACATTTACAATTACTGATGAACGTAAAAAGACTTATAATTTTACAACTCCCTATTATACAGATGAGATTGGTTTCCTTGTGCGCAAAGAGGATAACTTCTCCAGTATGAAAGATTTAGACGGAAAAACAATCGGCGTTGCACAATCTGCTACGACAAAAGAAAACTTAGAGAAAAAAGCGCAAGAGGAAGGAATCAAATTTACTTATCAAGAATTAGGTTCCTATCCAGAATTAAAAACAGCGTTAACTTCTAAACGAATTGATGCATTTTCAGTGGATAAATCAATCCTATCTGGCTATGTGGATGGCAAGACAGAAATTTTAAAAGATGGTTTTTCGCCACAAGAATATGGAATTACCACAAAGAAAGCAAATACTGAATTAAATGATTATCTAAATGGTTTAATTGAAAAATGGGAAAAAGACGGCACACTAGAAAAAATTTATCAAGACTGGGGCTTAAAAAATTAATCATTCCTAAGACTTGAAGAATCAAAAATTTTAGGAGGGATTTTTATGTTTTTGTTAGCCAATATTTCCTGGCTTGAAGAAGGGCCATTTGCCTTATATCGTTGGGAGGCTTTATTTCAAGATTGGCGAATTTTTGGTCAGGCTTTTCTCTATACTATTCTGCTTTCTTTAGGAGCGATCTTAGTTGCCTTTGCTTTAGGTATTTTCTTTGGCAGTTTATCAGCGACCAAAAGTAAACTTTTACACGCAATTAGTCGTGTCTATGTAGAATTTTTTCAAAACACACCTTTGTTGATTCAATTTATCGTAGTCTATTATGGCTTTCCTCTGCTAAGCCCGCTGCTTTCATTTTCTATTACTACGATTGCCATTCTGTGTGTAGGCTTCTATCATGGCGCCTACATTTCTGAAGTGGTTCGCTCAGGAATCGGAGCTGTTCCAAGAGGGCAATTTGAAGCGGCTTACTCCCAAGGATTAACGTATGGTCAAACGATGCGGTATGTGATTTTACCACAAGCATGGCGGATTATGTTACCGCCTTTAACTAATCAAGTCGTGAATCTAATTAAAAATACGTCAACAGTTGCCATTATTTCTGGCGCTGACGTAATGTTTGCTGCCAATAGTTGGTCGTCTGTCAACTTGAACTACATTCCCGCCTTTGCGCTCGCTGGTTTCTTATATTTCATTCTTTGCTTCCCATTAGCGAATTTGGCTAGAAAAATGGAAGAAAAAAATAAGAAAGCATATAGTAGATAGGAGGAAAACAGATGCCTTTTTCAGAAGAAATGCGTCAATTACTGACAGCAAATAATTTTCAATTTCTATTTAACGGCTTAAAATTGACGCTCTATATTTCCTTCGTCTCAATTATTTTGAGTACGATTTTTGGCACCATTCTAGCCGTTTTGCGAAATCAAACCAATGGACCACTGAAGTTACTTGCCAGTATTTATGTAGAAGTAGTGCGTAATATTCCAAACTTATTGTGGATTTATGTTATTTTTTTGATTTTCAAAATCAAATCCACACCTGCTGGAATTGTGAGTTTTACTGTGTTTACCACCGCTGCTTTAGCGGAAATTATTCGTGGTGGTTTAAATGGGGTCGATAAAGGGCAAATTGAAGCGGCACGTTCTCAAGGGTTTTCAAATTGGCAAATTCTTTATCATATTGTTTTGCCTCAAGCCATTCGCAATGTTTTACCAGCGATCGTTTCTCAGTTTGTTACTGTCATCAAGGATACAAGTTTCTTGTATTCCGTAATTGCTTTACAAGAACTCTTTGGCAAATCTTATATCTTAATGGGGCGCTACGCACAAACAGGACAAGTATTCACTATTTACGGAATCGTCGCCCTAATTTATTTCATTATTAACTTTAGTATCTCACAATTTTCACGTTGGCTATCACGAAATTGGGCGAAAAGTTATTAATGTAGTTAAAAACAGGAGGCTGAGACAAAAGTGTTTAGCTCAAAGAAATAAGAAGGAATTTCCGAAAATTGTTCTTTAATTTTTGGAGAATTTCGGCTTATTTCCGAAGGAGCTGCTTTTGTTCAGCTGATTATCTTAAGATTTAGAAAGTGGGGCATAAGTCATTTCGACTTATGCCCCACTTTCCTGTTTTTATTTTATCTTACTTCTACTTGATGTTTTTCAATTAGCGCTTTTTCAACTTTTTCCATTGAACGGTTAATTTCTTCATCCACTAATGTCGCTTCTGCATTAACGAAAGTTAAACTATACGCCATTGATTTTTTGCCAGCGCCTAGTTTTTCACCTTGATATACATCAAATAAATGAATCTCTTTCAAATATTTACCTGCGTTATCTGAAATAGTTTTAACTAGTTCTTGATTGGTAACTGTTTCATCGACTAATAAAGCAATGTCTCGAGAAACTGCTGGGAATTTAGAAACTGCTTCATAAGTAACCCCGCCTGCTTCTGTGGCTACTAATTGTTGCAAGTTTAATTCAGCAACATATGTTTCTGGAATATCGTACGCTTTCGCTGTCGTTGGGTGAACTTGTCCGACAAAACCAACCACTTCACCTTCTAAATAAATCCATGCTGTCCGGCCTGGATGCATTTCTGGAATCGCCGTTGTCGCTTGATAACTGATTTTTTCTGTTAATCCTAAAACAGCTACAATACTTTCCACTAAGCCTTTTACTGTATAAAAATCAACGGCTGTTGCTTTTGTTTGCCAATCTTTAACCATTGTATTACCAGTTAAAGCAAGTGCTAAGTGATTTTCTTCTGTAGGTAAATTTTTTGTTGGATCTTCTGTTTGGTAGAAAACGCGTCCTACTTCGTAGAAGGCGATATTATTATTTTTACGTGCCACATTGTATGCGACATCATCTAATAAACCAGAAATTAAGTTCATACGTAACACAGAACGCTCTTCACTCATTGGCCATTGCAAACGTGTTGTTTGACTTTCTTTCATCATAAATTGACGGGATTTTTCTTCTGTTGTCAACGCATAGCTGATGGCTTCACTCGTACCATGACCTTCCAGTGAGCTCTTTAATTGGCGCGTAACATGTTGTGCTTTGGTTAGACTTCCAGCAACTGTTTCTCCACTTGGCAATGTTGAAGGTAAATGATCATATCCATAAATGCGCGCCACTTCTTCAATAATATCTGCTTCAATCGCAATATCCCAACGTCTTGGTGGAATCGTAATTTCATAGGCGCCTTGATTTACTTCATAAGCAAAACCGAGTGCTTCAAAAATTTCATTCACCGTTGCTTCATCTAATGCAGTACCTAAATATTGGTTGATTCGTTCTAAAGTCACAGCTACCTGTGCTTCTTTAACGGCTACTTCAGAACCAACTGCAGTGCCTGAGACCACTGTTCCGTTGGCTAACTCTGCAATCATCGCGGCTGCCACATCACAAGCTAGCCCAACTGTCGCTTGGTTGATGCCTTTTTCAAATCTACTTGAAGATTCACTCCGTAAATTGAATTGTTTAGACGTTTTGCGAATAGACAATGGATTGAACAATGCCGCTTCTAAAGCCACAGTTGTTGTTTCTTGACTGATTTCAGAATTAGCCCCACCCATTACACCGGCTAAGCCGACAGGCGTTTTTCCATTCGTAATGACGATATTTTCTTCTGTTAATTGACGTGTTTCACCATCTAATGTAATTAGTTCTTCTGCTGCTGTTGCTCGACGAACCAAGATTTCTTTACTATCTAATTTTTGGTAATCAAATGCATGCAATGGTTGACCAAATAATAATAAAATATAATTTGTCACGTCCACCACATTGTTAATCGGACGGATTCCTTCATTCATCAATCGATTTTGCAACCACTGAGGACTTTCTGCAATCGTCACATCTTTAATAACACGAATTTGATACGCTGGCGCATCTTGTGAATCTTCAACAGTTACTGTTACGTAATTTTCCACGTTATCTGAAGCATCTTCTTTGAGTTCGGGATCATTAAACTGAGGCGTTTGACGATAAATTGCGCCAACTTCATAGGCTACCCCTCTCATACTTAGTGCATCTGCACGGTTTGGTGTAATTGATAATTCAATAATCGCATCATCCATGTCTAAATAAGGGAAAACAGGTGTCCCATTCACTGCTTCTTGAGGTAAATAATAAATTCCTTCAGCGTAGGCTTTTGGTACGACATTATCTGAATATCCTAGCTCTTCTAACGAACAAATCATTCCGTTAGAAACTTCGCCACGCATTTTACCTTTTTTAATTTTTTGATTTCCTGCAATTCTTGAACCAGGTAACGCTACGATGACTTTAATTCCTGCTTTTACATTTGGTGCTCCACAAACAATTTGTGACAATTCTTCTTCACCGATGTCTACTTGGCAAATTGATAAGTGGTCAGAGTTTGGGTGAGGAACACATTCTTTTACTTCACCGACAACAATTTTCTTTAAGCCTTCTTCAGGTACAGCAACGCCCTCAACTTCGATACCTGTCACAGACATTTTGTCCGCTAATTCTTGCGGAGTAACGTTTGAAAGATTAACATATTCATTTAACCATTTATAAGAAACTAACATTTTTCAACTACTCCTTTACCTTGAATTGATTTAAGAAACGTAAATCATTTTGATAAAAATTACGGATATCATTTACACCATAACGTAACATAGCAACGCGATCTGGTCCTAAGCCAAAGGCAAAGCCTGAGTACTCTGTTGGATCAATCCCTGACATTTGTAACACATCTGGATGAACCATCCCCGCACCTAAAATTTCAATCCAACCTGTATGTTTGCAGACGTTACAACCTGCGCCGCCACATTTAAAACAGCTAACATCTACTTCGACTGAAGGTTCTGTAAAAGGGAAATAGCTAGGACGTAAACGAATTTTACGATCTTCACCAAACATTTTTTTCATCATGACTTCTAACGTCCCTTTTAAATCACCCATTGTGACATTTTTATCGACAACAAGGCCTTCAATCTGATGGAATTGGTGACTATGTGTCGCATCATCTGTATCACGACGGAATACTTTCCCAGGAGAAATCATTCGTAATGCACCTTTTGAAAAATCGTGTTTTTCCATTGTTCGAGCTTGAACTGGTGAAGTATGCGTACGAATTAACATCTCATCTGAAATATAAAACGTATCTTGCATGTCGCGTGCCGGATGATCTTTTGGTAGATTCATGCGTTCGAAATTATAGTGATCCGATTCTACTTCGTATCCTTCCACTACTTGATAACCCATGCCTAAGAAAATATCTTCAATCTCTTCCATAACTTGTGTCAAAATATGACGTGTACCTTGAGGCATTTGTTTTCCAGGTAAAGTTACATCTAAACTTTCTTCTTTTAGTGCCGCATTTAACGCTTCGTTTTCTAAAACAACTTTGCGCGCTTCAATTGCTTCGGTTAATAAATCACGAATTTCATTTGCAAAGCCCCCCACCACTGGTCGTTCTTCTGGTGAAAGGTTTTTCATGCCTCTTAGTACTTCGGTGATTGGCCCTTTTTTCCCTAATGTTTCTACGCGAATTTGGTTTAATTCTTTTAAAGTAGCAACTTGTGCGATTTCTTTGAGCGTATTGTCTCTAAGAGCTTCTAATTGCGCTTGTAATGTCATTATGCGTTCCCCTCTATCTTTTATTTAAACTAAAAAAAACGATAACCCATTCCTTTCAAAGGAACGAGCTATCGTGTTACCATCCTAATTCATAACAAATTGTTGTCATGCACTCATTTCATTTAACGGCAATTACCGGTTTGCTTTCTTCTTGAAAACAAACAAACTCAGGAAGTGAATTTCGCTTGGTGACTGTGTAAATCAGCTTCCAGTCTCTGGCTGACTCTCCCTAAAACACGTCAATTCAAACTACTTGTTTCCATCACTGTTTTTTTAGTTATTTAATTACGTTTAGTTTACAAGAAGTTTTGCTTGCGGTCAACTGCATTCTTCGTCTTTTACCCATTTTTCTGCCCAATGTTGAATTTGTTCCATTGCTAATTGCAAGTCTTCGCCTTTTTCGGTTAGGAAATATTCTAAGCGATTTCCTTCACCGCAACGAACAGCTTTGGTGATAATTCCTTCAGCTTCTAGTTCCTTCAATCGCTCTACTAAGACACGATCACTTAACATTGGAATTTTTTCTTTTAATTCGCCAAAACGTTGAGGACCTCGTTCTAATAAAACATCAATAATTAAACCATTCCATTTTTTACCAAGTATTGAAAATGATTTTTCAAATTTGGGACAAAGTACAAACGATTCTGTTTTTACTTTTTCCATCTTCCTCACCTCTTCAATGAGTATAGCACATTCCTTACAAAATGTAAGTGTTTCTGCTTCTAATTTTTTCTACTTTATAAAATCTACAACATTTCCTGTCTGCATGTCAATAATTACTCCTCCATTTAATAAAATTAAATAGACGTACGACACCTCTTTATGCGTTGCCTCTTGTAGCGCTCTACGATAAAGATTCATCTGTCCGCGATACCGTTCGACAATTTCAGAAATCGCTTGGGGAGAGGTGCCTTTTATATGATCGGTTTTATAGTCATACAAAATGCATTGATTGTCTAATTCGATATAACCATCAATAATCCCATGAATTAATAAATCATCTTGTGTCGTTTCTGGATAATTTTGAATAAGCTCTTCTGCTTCAATCAGCATAGAAAAAGGTTGTTCCCTTCTAACGGTTTGATGGTGTTGAATCAATTGTTTTCCTAAGGCGGTGTCAAAGAAGGCCACGATTTGTTCCAGATTCATTTTTTCAGCAATTGCTGGTAAAATCAATTTATTTTCCACTAAACGTTCTTGAACAGCTCGCACTTCTTCATAAGAAGGTTGTGTACTTAAATCAATTAGTTGTAATAAATAATGAGTTGCTGTCCCAATTTCAGCTGCTGAGGGCGCTTGAACCGTATCTAAAAATTTAGGCTTACTTAAATCTCCTTCAATCATTCGATTGACAATCAACGGTTGCGCTTGAATAGTATTGTCTTCCCGAACCTCAATTTTACCAATTTCTTTGTTATCGGGGTCATCAAATACTCGCTTGATTTCAGAAACAGACTGATAACTGGTGGTCCGAGTAGCCACTTCAAACGGATAGTTGAAACTTAACCGTGCAAGGCCACGATTGATTTTGTCAGCAGATAATTGCGCTTTTTCGGCTAAATCCTCTGCTTGTCTTTCTGGCAATTGTAATTGCTGAATGGCTGCTCGTAGTTGTTCTTCGTTGAACCACTGAATATGAAAGTTAGCTGGGTGCTTTTTAACTTGCGGAACGTCACTTACCACTACTTCTTGCTGATATTCAGCGGCTTTTTGATGGCGTACCAATGTCATCCCAACCCAATTCATTAAACTACTTTTACTTTGCAAGCGATTTTCAGCTGGTAGCACCAGTGTTTCTACATCGCCAACTTTCAGCCACTCTTTCCACATCGCCGCTTGGTCTTTATAGGAGCCCACCAGAAAAAGTTTCTGTTCTGCACGTGTCAACGCCACATATAACTTCCGCATTTCTTCGGATAGTAATTTTCTCAATCGTACTTGTTTAATCGCCAAAAATGGTAAAGTATCGTACATAACTCGTTCTTCAGGTTGTAAATAACGAATGCCTACCCCTAAATTTTCTTCAAAGATATAGCGTTCATTCAAATCACTGACATTAAATTCTTTGGTCATATCTAAAACGAATACCACCGGAAATTCTAACCCTTTACTAGCGTGAATCGTCATGACGCGTACGGCATTCTCTTCACTTAAAACGACTGGTTCCGCTAAATCTTTGTCTTTTTCTTGCATTTTTTCGATGAAGCGAACAAATTGAAATAATCCGCGGAAGGTTGTTTTTTCATACGCCGCGGCCCGATCCACCAACGCATATAAATTGGCTTGGCGTTGTTTGCCAACAGGCAACCCGCCAACATAATCAAGGTAGGCCGTTTCCCGATAAATCGTCCACAGCAAGGTGCTAATCTGGTTGCGTCGAGCCTGTTCCCGCCATTTTTCTAATGATTCAGCAAAACGTATAGTTTTTTCCTGAACAACTGCTTCCTCCATGGTTGGTTCCATCTTTTGATTAAACGTTAAAAATGCTTCGTAGTAACTGGTTTCCTTATTAGCCAAACGAATAAGCACTAATTCGTTTTCTTTTAATCCAACAATTGGTGAACGTAACACAGCTGCCAAAGGAATGTCTTGATAGGGATTATCAATCAATTGAAGCAAGGCAATCATTGTACGAATTTCCGTTGCTTGGAAATAATTTTGAGCATCATTGACTTGAACTGGAATTTCTAATGATTTAAAAACATCTAAAATAGTTAAATTATTTTTCTTCGTAGGCGTTAATAAGACAATATCTTGATAAGTAATCGGTCGATCCGTTTTCAGCTTTTTATCATAAATTAAGAAATTTTGGTCAATTAATTCACGAATTTTCAAAGCAGTAACGTAAAGTTCCCCTTCTGTCTTATCTTCAATCAACAACTCAGGGGATTGTAATTCTGGAATTTCAACTGACTCTGTTGCTTTTTTTTCATAAATTAGCAATTCAGTTGAATAATCAGCCGCCTCCGAAAATTGATCAAAGCCATGAACCAAAGCGGCTGACTCATCGTAAGCAATTTGGCCCACTCGCTCATCCATTAATTGACTAAATACTAAATTCGTAAAGTCTAAAACGTCTTTGCGGGAACGAAAATTTTCAGCTAGAATAATTCGTTTACCCTCTTTGCCTTGCCCATACTGATTGTATTTTTCAATAAACAATGTAGGATCTGCCAAGCGGAAAGAATAAATAGACTGTTTCACATCTCCTACCATAAAAAGGTTTCCTTCTGTGCTAAGCGGACGGCGCAACCAATACAAAATAGATTCTTGTAATTGATTGATATCTTGGTATTCATCGACTAACACTTCATCAAATTTTTCGCGATAGTAAAGAGAGGCTTCTGATGCTTGCCAGCCATCTGCCTGATTTTTCGCTAAAATAGCTAACGTATAATGTTCTAAATCGTTAAAATCCACTAAATTTTTAAGCCGTTTTTCTGCGCCATAGGCCTCCATAAATTGTTTCCCCACGTGAGCCATTTCTTGAACAATGGGCGTGGCCTCTTTCAAGACTTGTTTCATGGCATCTGGAGAAAGTGTAAACAGTTGCTTTTTCAAATCATTTAACGCTTTTTTATTTTGTTCTCGTAACTGTTTGGCTTGTTCCGCGGTTGGTTTCAACTCTTCGGCACGAACCGTTGGGTAGCGGTCAAAGCTCAACAATTCAGTCAAATTATAGGCGCTTTCTAAATCATTTCTCTCTAAAAATTGTAAAAATTGTTTTGTTTGTTCCTTTTCATTTTGAGCTAAATACCAAATCTTTTGAAGTTTCTCTTCGCCCTCTGTTAAGGTCACCATTTCTTCGTAACGCTGAAGAGTTCGTTGTAACGTCTCAACGGCTAGCGGTTTTAAATACGTCTGAAATAACGTTGATTCGCCTAGCTGATTCCCTACTTCGTAGGCTTGTGTTAAGCCATTAATCCACGCCTCTGGATCAGGATTGGCTTTGGCAAATTCATAAAAAGAAAAAATTAAGTTAGTGAGTCCATCATCACTACGGTCATTGGAAAAATTCGCTGTTAATTGGTAAAACGCTTCTTGATTTTCCGCATAAAATTGTTCACGTAATGCATCCCAAACATCTTCTTTTAATAACAATGTTTCTGTTTCATCTGTTAACATCCGAAAAACTGGATCTATGTCAATTAAATAATAAAAACGACGAATAACAGTTAAACAAAAGGCATGTAACGTGCTGATATTGGCTGTTGGCAAAAGAGCAATTTGACGAGAAAAATGCCGTCTTCTTTCTGGATCTTGTTCTTCATTCATTGCCTTTTGTAAAGCCACTTGGATACGTTCTTTCATCTCACGGGCGGCGGCTTCAGTGTACGTCACAATCAAGAGACGATCGATATCGACGCCGCTTTTGACTTTTTCAATGACACGGCGGACTAAAACGGTGGTTTTTCCTGAGCCAGCCGAAGCAGAAACTAAGATATTTTCATCGCCATCAAACACCGCTTGCCATTGACTGTCGGTGAATTGCTCATTGGCTGGACGTAGTGGAATTGTTTTACTCATCTTCGGTTGCTCCTTCCTCATCTTTGTTTAACAAGCGCGCCATAATTTCCTCTTTGGATAAATTCTCAATACGATGATAATTATTTTCTTTTAACATCACATCAAAATCACAGACACTTCGAAACGGACAATAGCGACAAGCAATCCGTTCCTTGCCTTGATAAGCGGGGTTAAGTTGAACTTCGCCGCCAATAATTTGATTCCCCGCTTCAATAAATTTATTTCGGTTATGGGAAAGCAACGCGCCTAATTCTGGTTCTGTCACAAATTTATCTTCTTGGCGACGACCAGGTTTAATTTGTTCTTTGGCGGATTCTTCAATTGGAAACAGCAACGAACTTTGTTTGGCTTGCAGACTCGTATCTAAATGATCCAATAAATCTGGGTCTTTCATCAAAAGGCCGTCGAACTGATATTTTTTAAGCATTTGTTGTTCAATGTCGTCTTTGCCTTCATAAGATAACGTAGGATTGTGTACATGCAGATAAAGTGAGCCAGCAGGTTTAGCTTCTTGACCAACTAATTGCACAGCATCCATTAAAGCCACATCCAAGTACGTCAGCATTTGCATGGCTAAGCCGTAATACGCTTCTGTCATATTAAATTTACGGTGACTCGATTTATAATCAATCACACCTAAATAGGTTGATTCGGGTGTAACCAATTGATCAATCCGGTCGATTTTTCCCCGAACATGAATCTTCCCTTGATTTTTTAATGGTAATTCCAAACCAGAAATTCCTTTTTTAGCGGCAATTTGGCCAAATAACACTTCCGTTTGAACAGTCGTCATGCCACTTCGTTGGCTTTGGCGTTTCAGCGCCCAACTGACTTTTTTAATTGTTTGACTCAATTGATAGCGAATATAGTTCATGCGACTAGAGGTCGTTAATACAGAAAAACGCGCATCCCCTAAGATGCTATTTAGTACTTCCTCCGCCAATAAATTGACTTCCTGATCGGTTAGCTCAGATAAGTTCCGTTGATTCATAATCAATAATTTAAAGAACTGATCCAATGCTTCATGGAAAAATTCCCCTGTAGCTGCTGGCGAAAGCCCAAAGACATCTCTTTCTTTCAACCGTAAGCCATAGCGAGAAAAGTATTGATATTGACATCGATAAAAACTCTCCATCCGAGAAACGGATGTATAAATATCTTTACCATATAAAGGTTCTGCTAAGACCTCATCAATCTTTTCAGGAATATTTTGATGCGTTAAACTTTCGAAAACTTGCTTGGCTAGCGGCGCAATTGATTGGTTCATTAGCGCTTTTTCCATATTTAACCAGAAAGGCAACAATCCTTCTTGTGTTTCTTTCCGTTGTCTTTTCAAACGCGTTAATTCACCAATTAACGTCCGATACGTACTAATATGGGCTAAACTGGTCGTTTCATCATCGAAAATGGTTGTTTCATTTTTTTCAAAAACGGGCAAGTTTAAATCTTTTTGAATATTTTTAAAATAAGGAGACGGTTTGACTTCTTGAGCGGTGTCTTTAACACTTGGATAGGTTAAATATAACCGTTCTCGCGCTGAAGAAAAGACGAGATACGCAACATAAGGTTCTTGCGCAATTTTGCGTCCGGTTGTCCCACGTAAATATTGGTTTTCCGTTAAAGTATCATTGATTGTCTGCCGTTCTTCATCAGACAATAATGTTTTATTTTCAATCTTTTGTGGAAAAATTTCTTCCGTCATCCCAATAGCAAAAGTAACCTTGGCAGCGCCAGGTCGCGTTAAATCCATTGCGCGAACTTGTACTTGGTCAATCGCTGTCGGCACTTTACTATAGTGCAAACCTTCCAAGCCACTAACAAATATTTCTTGAAACGTTGTAAAATCAAACGAACTTTCTCCGTAAACAGTGACGTATTCATCTAGTAACGACATCAATGCATCCCAAGTCTGTTCATGGTTACGAGCTGTTTCTAATTGACCGGCTTCGATAGCTTGTAAGCGCCACATTTTTAATTGTGTTGCCACACCACTTTGCAGTAAAAAGTGATAGAAGACGGTCGCTGCTTCCAAACCAGTTTTGGCACTTATCATTGCTTGAAAGTAACTAGGTAACAGCCGTTGAAGCGATTGACGAATCGCATTTGACTCTTCTTCCATCGTAGCGACATCTTCTTGCTCTTCCGCTTCAAAATCATACCGAATAAATTCCCAATCTTTTTCTTGCGACCAATAATAACCTTCATAGCCGTATGCCAGGACCACATTTTCGGTAATATCAACTTTTCTACGCCAAGCATTCCGTTGGTTTAACCAATCAGTCAAGCTTTCTTCAGAAGTAGCGAGTTGATTCATTGGCATAAATAATTCCGTTCTCAAAAAACGGAGCACATCGCGATAACGATAATTGTACGAATGAATAGCAAATAAAGATTCAATCCATTCGACTAAAGGGTGCCGATCCATAGCCATATCTCGGTCGACATAAACAGGAATCTCGTGTTCCGCAAAAATCGGTTCTAATAAATTTTCATAACAATCTAAATCACGAGTCAACACCTGAATTTCTTTGTACCGATACCCTTCTTCCACTACTAAACGGCGAATTTCGGTTGCAACATGTGTTAATTCTTCTTTAACGTTTTCTGCACGCCACAGAAATAAGCCATCGCCCCTCCAGTCAGATGTGCTTAATGGAGGCAGGTGTTCTTGTGATTGAATCCAATAATCGTTTAATCCTTGCAAGTCTGGATTTGTAATTAATACCTCTTTCTTTTCCACATAATCTGAAAGAATCGGGATTTGCTTCTGCCTTGCCAGTTGATAAAGCTGATGATAGGTTTGTCCCGCTTCATAAAATAACGACCGCGGATCAGGTAAGTCATGCGGATATTGTTTGTCCAATAAAAGGCCTACTTTCACAGAACCTGCTTGCGCCATTAGTACTTCAATCAACTTTAATTCTCTGGCAGTAAACTGCTGATAGCCTGAAATAACGAATTGAACATTCGACAAATCAACCGTTTGTAAATACTCGCTTAAATGTTGAATAATCTCCGCTGATTCATAGCCATACTGACTCATTTGCAATTGGAATCGCGTAAAAATTAACGTTAAATCTTGAAACTTAAGTTGTAAATCTTGTCCTTTAGGGTTCTCCGTTTGTTTTTCTAAAAATGGATAAAGCTCCGCAATTTCAATATTGCCTTCGCGCATTTCTTGATAAAGCTGAAATAGTTGCTGAATAAAGCCAGGCTTGTTAATTTCACCTCTAAAAATTTGTAACTCTTCTTCTGCTTCTACTAAAATTTTGCGAAAAATCATCGCAGCACCTGCGTCAGATAAAACATCTGCCGAGTAAAAAGGTGTATGTTGTAAATAGTACCAAGCCAAACGATAAAAACTAAAAACCTGCAGACGGGTACTGGTTATTGAATCAGACGTAGTTGTCTGTAATTGACGTAACTTTTGCAAGACTTGAATTTCTTGCTCAAACTTAATATGGTTCGGGACTAAATAGAATACTTCATGCTGTGCGTCTTCCTCTAGCCATTGTTTTGTCGCCTGTATAAGTGGCGCTTCTAAATCTGCCACAGCGGTTCCTCTAATAAACTGCACACTCATGGTTTCACATCCTTTTCCTTTGCACTGCCTTTATTTTACCACAAAAGAAGGACGGAAACATGTGTTTGTTTTTACACATTTCCGTCCTTCTCTTTTACTCATTGTCTCTTTTATTGTTTTGACACTTCTGGTATTGGACCAAACCGTGAGAATGGCCACATCACAAATTTCACTTCACCCAAAATATCTTTTTTATGAATAAAACCAATGACACGACCGTCTTTTGAATTCCGTCGATTATCACCTAAAACAAAGTAGCTATCTGCTGGTACTTTTTCTTTTAATGAAAAATCGCCTGTCAAAGGTTGACCATCTGTTAAGGCTTTTTTAAATTCATCTAAATAGGGTTCGTCAACTTCTTTTCCATTGATGTACAACGTATCATCCTTGTACGCAATTGTATCTCCAGGTAAACCAATCACACGTTTAATATAATTTTTATCTGGTTCATCTGGCGCTGGGAAAGTAATAATATCGAAACGATTAATTTCTGTGTTTTTTAATGTAATTACCCGTTCACCATCTGCTAACGTTGGATCCATTGAATGACCTCTCACTACGACAGGCGTAAATACAAATTGTCTCAGTAAAAATAGACCCAAAGCTAAACAGGCAAAAAAGACTACTGTTTTAATTAATTCTTTTGATTTCAAACTCATTCCTCCAAAAACCTTATTATACTTATGTCTCATATTCTACCACAAAGTAAATCAATCCTATAGTGCTTAACACTCAATTAATTTTTATGTACGTTTTTTTACAAAATGATCAGAAAAAAAACGTATTTCTTTCAAATTTGATTCTTACTTTTTTGATTCTGCTCATAAAAAAAGCATAATCAATTCTAAAAAGGGCTGAATTGATTATGCTTCTAGCATTTTAGCGATCCATCACAACCACGTAACAAACTTCTAAAGGACCATGCAACCCGACAACCAGTTGCATTTCAATATCTCCTGAATTAGAAGGCCCTGAAATAAAGTGAATCGCTGAGCCGATTTTTTCGCCTTTTTCTATTTTTTCTGTATAAAAAGCTGCTGGCTGAGTCGAACGTGGAACGAGTTTGCTAAACGGTATAATTGAAATGTAATGCTTCGGTAAAAAGTGTAAAGCTCTGCCTTGCCCCGCATTGGACTCCACCACAATCGTTCCTGATTCAGCTAGTAAAAACTCAGCAAAGGCAATCGCGATATTTGCCTGAGCAGCTGTTTGAATATTCGCTTCTCGTTGCTCACTTCCAGGTTGCCATTGCTTAACAGAAACAGCCTCTAATGACTTAGCTAAATCAGCTAATCCATAAGCTTCAAAACGTGCATCTGTTGGCAATAAAAGATTGCCTCCACCGAACTCAGCAACAATTTGCTGAATCGTCGTCAGTAAATTTTCTTGTGTAGTTTCCACTAAGTTCGTGTGAATCGTTTCCACACGTTCTTTCACAATCGTTAATAGCTCTGCTGGTGTTTTATCTGCCAACTGTTCTTCTGGTAAATGATTAACTGGCTCAAATGGATGAGCCGAAACAGGCTGTTTTTCTACGCCTAATTTTTCTCGTAGATTTTGTAAAAAAGGTTCTCGATTTTGAATCGCTTCATTAGTCATTTTTTTCACCTTCTTGATGTTTTTTGAACCAACTTCTGAAGTTTTCTGAAGATTTTGGTGGTCTTGGCAAATCACGAACATCGGTCCAACCTTTTACTAACCCTGGTCCTTTATCAAGGTAGCCCCCATGATTGTACATGTTTTCAACAGTAATTTCTTTTTGTTTACTTAAAATGCCCGCTGCAGCATGATCGACTTTCATGGCTGCTTTAAACATTGCTGGTGAACCAGTGGCTTTGCCTACCATACGCATTTGGAAATCTTCAAATCCATGTTTCATTTTCAGATCATCGGTCATCACTTTACGATGTTCAATTAATAATTCGTGCAATGGAATTTTCACAGGACACGTTTCCGTACATGCTCCACAAAGACTAGACGCATAAGGCAATTCCCCAAACTGTTTATATCCACCTAAAATTGGAGAAAGCACAGCACCAATTGGTCCTGGATAAATAGAGCCATAACCGTGTCCTCCAATATGGCGATAGACCGGACAAACGTTCAGACAAGACCCACAACGAATACACTGTAAGACTGGCTGAAAGGCTGTTCCTAACGCTTTTGAACGCCCGTTATCCAAAATGACCACGTGAAATTCTTCTGGACCATCGGATTCATCCGCATTTTTTTGCCCGGCAAACGTCACATACGTTGTTAAATTTTGACCAACGGCACTTCTGGCTAAAAGGTTATCTAAAACCTCTGCTTCACGCATTGTTGGTACGATTCTTTCCATCCCCATTAACACGATTTGTGTCTTAGGAATACTGATGGTCAAATCAGCATTTCCTTCATTTGTATTTAAGTTAATTAAGCCGCTATCCGCAATAGCGAAATTACAACCTGTAATGCCAATCTCCGCTTCCAAAAAGAATTTGCGCATCACTTCTCGTGCACAGCGTGCCAAATTTACCGGGTCATTATCTCCTTGATACCCTAATTTTTTCGCAAAAACCTGACGAATCTGTTCGCGATTTTTATGAATACTTGGGAAAACAATATGTGACGGCTCATCCCAGTCATCCATTTGTAAAATGAATTCCGCCAAATCTGTTTCCATCACACTAACATCGTCTAATCCCAATAACATTGGATCTATATCGACTTCGGTCGTCACCATTGATTTAGATTTCACAATTTTTTTCGCCTTTTTTTCTAGAACCACTTGTTTCACATATTCATTGGCCTCATCGGCGGTTTGAGCAAAAAAGACTTTGCCACCTCGTTTGGCGACGTTATCACTGAACTCTTCTAAATAGTCAGGCAGATACTGAATTGTATGTTGGCGAATTTGTTCTCCCAGTTCACGCCATTGTGGCCAATTGCCTAAAACTTCCCGCGCACCTTCTCGTTTCTCCCATTGGGCATCTTGTGCTTTGGCGACAGCCTTTTGCATAAACACATCTTTTTTACTTTCTTCAATTCGTTCACTTAACGGCTTATTGCTCGTTGATAATCCCACAGTTCTTCCCCCTTACCCTACCGATATGATTTGTGGTTGGTCCATGCGTGCTTCATCCACTTCGTGATTAAGGACTTCTGCAATGTGCATAATCTTAATCTTTTTCCCATCACGATTGAATTTACCCCCGATATTCATCAGGCAACCCATATCCGCACTAATTAAAATTTCTGCGCCCGTATCAATCACATCGTTCATTTTTTCCGTCACCATTTGTTCAGAAATAGCTGGTATTTTCACTGAAAACGTTCCGCCAAATCCGCAACAATTTTCAAGATGTCCTAAAGGAATCATTTCTAATCCTTTCACATGATCCAACAAAACAAAGGGTGATTCTCGTTCATTTAAAATTCGCGTCATATGACAAGAACGATGATAAGTGGCTTTCCCATATAACGTTGCGCCAACATCTTTGACCCCTAAGACACGATAAAGAAACTGACTAAACTCGTAAGTTCGCTCAGCTAAACGTTGTGCTTTTGGCCCATAAATAGGATCATCTGCTAAAAATTTGTGGTATTCTTTCATCATGCCGACACAAGACCCCGCAGGTCCCACCACATAATCGGCACCGTCAAAACTATCAATTTGATTCTTAAGCGTTGTCGTGCTCTCTGTCACATAACCACTATTGTACGTTGGCTGACCACAACACGTTTGGCTTGTTGGTAAAACTGTTTCACAGCCATACCGTTCCAAAACCTCTACCATTGCTTGCCCTACATTTGGAAAAAGTAAATCCACCACGCATGTCGAAAATATACTCACTTTCACGCAAAATAACCTCCTCGTTTTCTACGAAAAGGCTCCATGAAATTAATTGGGCGGCTGTCATTAAAAGTCACTTGGCTGTCGTCTCTAACTACTTCACAGTGCCTTTTCAACAAATACGTTATTTGTAACAAAAATCGTTTTTTAAAATGATTCTTATACAATAATTATTTTACCAGTATCTGGTTTTAACAGCAAACGATTCCAGAAATTTTGTGCATTTTCACACAAAAAAGGAGGCTTTTTTATAAAAGTTTCTTTTAACCCCTTTGAAATTCGTTTTTTCTGAAGAAAAGAGTGACGAAATTTTGAAATTTTGGTAAACTAAGAAAAAACGAGAAACGAGGGCCATGCATGTTCATTTCATTTAACATGTTTATTCTATTAATTGTTGCAACGATCCTAATGATTTTTCTGATTATCTATTTGACAGTCACTGGAAATGATAAAAATAATAAAAAGAAACAAAAGAAAGAAGTAAAAAGAACTACGCCAACTTTAAACAAAAAAACAGCTGTTCCCCCATCTCAGAAGCCAAATGTTGTGACTGATGTTGCAAAAAAGAGCGAGCCGGAAAAGCAAGCCGTACAACGAACACAGCAACCAACCACTAGAGAAGACGAGACTTCTCAATTTACACGAAGCCAACGTCATAAATGAAAATGGGACATAAGTCGAGATGACTTATGTCCCATTTTCTAATTCTTAAGATAATCAGCTGAACAAAAAATCCGCTAGTTATTTCACTTTTTCTTTTAATTAATGATAGTTTATTCTTCTTTTCAGGTGTATACTAAATGATTGAAAAGAGACTTTAACTAATTAGGAAGAGGTGATTTTTTGTCTGCAAAGCGGTTTATTCAATTATTCATTTGTTATACTATTTCAATGATTGTCGCAATACTTTTAACGGACTTATTTAATTTCTCGAGTCCTATAGCTTATTTAGTAGTGGCTAGTATCATCGGCTATGTAGTCATTACTGTTCCATTAACAATTATGACTCTATTAAAAAATAAAAATTAATAAAAAAATTGAGCGATTTTAATCACTTAAATTGCTCGATTTTTTTATTTTCATAATATTTTTCACTTATTTTTTCATTTTCATTGACAGAATAGTTGTAATTATCAGAAAATTGTATATAATAAAGAAAGTTATTTTCATATTATTTTTTTCAATTAAAGGAGAATCCTATGAGTGAAACACAACAAACAACCTTAAAAAAACAATTAAGCTCGCGCCACATTACGATGTTAGCCTTAGGGGGAGCGATTGGCGCAGGTCTTTTTAAAGGAAGTGGCGAAGCAATTGGTATTGCTGGTCCTTCTGTTTTAATCGCCTTTCTAATTGGCGGTGCTGTTCTCTTCATCGTCATGAGTGGTTTAGGAAAACTCGTTTTAGATGGCGGAGACACACATCATGGTTTGTCTGGCTTAGTTCGACCATTTTTAGGTGCACATTCTGCTGATTTTATTGATTGGGTTTATTATTCCATGTGGACAATTAATATTATCGCAGAAGCGGTTGCCGCAGCTTCCTTTTTACAACTTTGGTTTCCTAATATTCCTGCTTGGTTTTTTGTTTTTATTTTAGCTATTTTAACGACGCTCATTAATCTTTACTCGGTTCGTTTATTTGCAGAAACAGAATATTGGTTGGCGTTTGCTAAAATTAGTGTCATCATTTTGTTAATTATTTTTGGTGTTTATCTGGTGGGACAACAAATGCTAGGCAGTGGTGTCTTCCCTACTTTACAAAGCATCACCGATCATGGTGGCTTCGCCCCACATGGCATGAAAGGTATTGTTAATTCTTTATTAGTAGTTATTTATTCTTATGGCGGTTCAGAATTAATCGCGATTACTGTCAGTGAAGCAGATGATCCTAAAAAAGCCATTCCTAAAGCGATTCGTGGTGTGATGGGACGGATTATTTCCTTCTATATCATTCCATTATTCTTACTTTTGATTATTTTCCCTTGGAATACATTAGCAGGCACAACGGTGAGTCCATTTGTTATGGTTTTTGAAAAAATGAATATTCCTTTTGCTGCTGACATCGTAAATTTTGTGATTATTTTAGCCTTGTTTTCTTCTATTAATTCTGGGGTATACGCCTCTTCTCGCCTTTTATATTTTCGCTTAAAAGATAAAAAAGGACCTATGAGTAAACTTGCGGTTTTAAACAAGCACCAAGTACCTCAACGTTCAGTTTTCTTCTGCGCTAGTGTTTTATATCTGGGCGTTATTCTTTCTTATTTTGTTGGCGATGAATTATTTGGTTACTTAGCCGGTTCTCTCTCTTACACTGTCTTGCTAATTTGGATTTTAATTAGCGCTGCGGCGTTTGTTCTGTCTTTAAAACGAGGGTCTCTCTTTGAAAAAAGTATTAATCTCCTTGCTTTAATCATTTTAGGCCTCATCTTTATTGGCATCTTATTTACGAATTCGTTAGGCGTCACTCTTTTAACAGGCCTATTGTACTTTGTTATTTTCTTTAGTTATCGTAAGAAAAATGATTCCTTTCTACTCTCTGATGAAAGCTAAATAGACAAAAAAAACGAACAGTTTTGTAAGACAACTGTTCGTTTTTTCGATGTTCCATCTCCTTCTTCTTTTGCTATGCTATTTTTGTAAATTGTTAGGAGGAGAAAAAATGAAAAAAATCGGCGCTATTTTATTTATTGGCTTATTCATTGTTGGTGGTTATACAGGCTATCGTTATTATGCAGATACATATAAGGGTGAAAAAGCCTATGCACAAGTTCCTCTAGAAATTCCTGAACGAAAACAAACAGTAGATGACAATCAAAAAAGCATAGATGGCCAATATTCTTTACACTATCGACTAACTTTTGTTAAAAGTAATGGAAAAACACAAGTCATGGATTACGAACGGACAGACAAAAATCCTCAACCTTTGGAACCAAATGCTTACATAGAAGCAACCATTAGTAAAAAAAGAATCATCCAATCTCCTGTCAAAATTGATAAAAAAGAGATTCCAGAAAAAGCTTTCGCACAATTAAATAACCGAAAAACAACCAGCGATAATTAGTAATCGCTGATTGTTTTTTTACATGGAATAACAATTAATTCATAAATAATGGTACGCTGATTTTGCTTAATTTCATGAGAACCAAAAATTTCTTGTACGCGTTGTTCTAAAATTGGAACTGACCATTGTTCTTCAAAATAGCTGCGGAAAAAGTCTTTTGAAATAGCTTCTGATGCTTCAAAGAAAAATTTTTTTGTGAAAAAAGGTCGCTGTTCTTTTTTTAGAAATGCTTTGTATTGTGCCATCCAATTTAACTGCGGGTTGCTCTCTTGCTCAAAAGGAGAAAACAACGAATCTTGCTCTTCCACTAGCCGAAATATAAGACACCATTCCTCACTTAATTGGCACAATGCATTAACTTTTTCCGGCGTATCCAAAGCAGGATTCATGGCTGAAAAAACGACTTGAAATTTTTTCCCAGTCTCAATCAGTCTTTCTTGGCTTTGGTGAAGAAAAACAACGTTGCTTTGTGCTTTTGCTTCCGCAATCTCCAACATTCTCTGAGAAATATCGGCTAGCGTGTACTCCGTGACTTGCTCTTGAAAAAAAGGTAAGTATCGTCTTGTCCCACCTGCGATATCCAAAAATGTCTGACATGGAAAAATGCCTTCTTGGACCAAGAAATCACGTAATTCTCGGGCAATTGGAAATGGCGATTCTTGTTGAATTTCTTCATATTCTTCTGCAAATTCATCCCAAAATTCCGCTAATTCTTGCTCATTATTATTCATCAACAGTTGCCCCTTTCTCTCAATTCTTATAAAAAGTGTAGCAAAAGATGTGCCAAACAGCTAACAAGTTCACTCATTTAAATCAATAATTTCATCTACAAATCGCAGGGTTTTAGGTCGATGAGTAACCAAAATAGTCAACTTATTGTGGGTAAATTTTTGTACTTCTTGTAACACTTTTTCTTCGGTCTTTTCGTCCAATGCGGAAGTCGCCTCATCTAAAATAAGAATCTCTGCTTGTGTAAATGCTAAGCGTGTAAAAGCAATCCGTTGTTTCTCGCCACCAGAAAAATTCATTCCTTTTTCACTCACAATAGTATTTAAACCTTCCGGCAACCGTTCATAAAGTTCCCCCAACTGAAAACGATACATGGCTTCAATTACTTGTTCATCAGAAATTTCTTGATTAAATACAATATTTTCTTTCAACGTTCCTTGAAATATTGGCACATCTTGCGATAAATAAAAAACTTTTTCATAATAATCTTCCAAATTGAATTGTGTTAGAGGAAATTGATTCACATAAACTTTCCCCTCTGTCGGCTTCAATAATCCTAAAATCAATTTAATCAGGGTAGATTTGCCTGTCCCACTTTTTCCAATCAAGCCATAGGTTTTATTCATTGAAAATTGTCGATTTTGTTGGGACATAATCGTTTGACTATCTACGCTAAAACACACATCTTTTAATGAAATTGTTTGAATTTCAGGTAACGCTTTGCCTGAAACCGCTAAGTCAGGATCATCTTCTTTTTTATAAAAATCTTCCAAGCGCTGATAGGCTACTTTATCCAAATTATATTGAACAAATAAAACATTAAATATGGCTATCGGCGTATAAATTCGATCAATATACATCACTATCGCTACAAGTCCACCTAAACTTAACGTCACGACGTTAGTAAAACTAAGTACGACAATACTTACTTTGATAAGTGCGACTAACAAGGCAAAAAAGCCAAAGAAAAATTCATGGATCATAGTCATTTTTGTTATATTTTGACTATTTTCCTCTGCCATTAACGCGTAATTTTCAATCTCTTTTTTATATTTTCGATTAATTCTAAAAGTTACTAGTTCGGTCATCCCTCGTATCAAAGTAGCATTCATTGCTTCTTCAGAAATAAGTGTTTTTTCTTTCATTTTTTGTAGCGTTTTCAAAAGTATTTTGGTTAAAATAAATACAATCACATAACCAATTAGAATTGCTGGCAGTAATTTTTTATCAATCAACGCTATAAAAAATAAATTAAATAACGTCTCTGGAATTAGCTCTCGAAATAAGCGTCCATAAAAATTCAAGTGGATATTTCTCCCAGCTGCTGCACCAACTTCTACTTTTTGTAGTAAAGCTCCCGCTCCCAGTTTTAGATATTCTTCATAGGAAATCTTGCTCATTTTTATTAAACTTAATTTCTTCAAATAGAAATAGATGCCATTAGTTAAGTAAGCTTTCGGTTTCTGTTCACAGTAAGACAATAGCGGAATTAAAATAATTGTCGTTCCATACGCTACTAACAACCCTAGTTGGAAACTTTTTTGATAATGATCTAACAACTGTTGAAAAAAATAAATTGCTAAAGCACTACATAATGAAACAATCACACCAATCAAAATGTACCAAGTGAAGCTTTTCTGAAAGTGCGACCATATTTTTTTAGTCATTTACTCCCTCCTTTTCGAGCAGTACATACCTTACTGTAGCATAGTTTTTGATTGGCGCCTATCAGCAATTTATCTCCAGATAATAGAAAAGCCATCCAGCTTTCGCTGGGGGGCTTTTCTATTGTTAATTCTTTCTGATTTGTAGATAACTTACACCTAAAACGGCAAATGTACTTGCCAGTGTTCCTGCTATTAGCATAAACGGTGTTTTTGTTGTGCCTGTTTTGGGAAGTTCTCGTTTCCCGTTTGCTTCATTTAATTTTTGAATTGGTTCACTAAGCAGTTGGGGAGACAACTGTGGGCTTCCTTCATTTTTCAATGTGTTTAATGGAGCGTTTAGTATTTGTGGTTGATTTTTTGATGTAATAGTTTTATTTGTCTCCACAGTTGTTTCTGTGGATGGCTGTTTTTTCTCAGTTGTAGTAATTTCTTTTGTTGGCGAGACATGAACTTCTGGTTGGCTGCTTTCTGCGG